>DASZNJ010000099.1:0-21856 GCA_035551575.1 Gemmatimonadaceae bacterium | reverse complement strand
TGGAGCCGTCACATGCGTGACGCGAAGCGCGACCTTTTTCACCGCCGGGCGGTCAAGCGGCTGGCCGCTCTCGGTTACGTTGGGGCTCGGCCGAGCGTCGAGAACGCGAGGCTCCTGCGCGATTTTACCGCGTGGGAATCTCGCCCTGCCCTCCGGCGCCGCGCGGCAGCGCTGCTGCGGCGGATGGAAACCCACCTCGGATAATCCCAGGACCCACGCATGTCATCCGGCGCGAGCAGCTGGTCGTTCACCGAAGAGGATTTCGGCGCGATCACGCAGTCGCTGCAGCGGTTCCTCTACGAGAGCAACGCGCGCTGCGCGCTGCTCGTCGACCGGACGGGGCAGCTCGTCGCGACCGTCGGTGAGCAGCCCAAGTTCGACCCGACCGCGTTCGCGACCCTCACGGCCGCGGACTTCAGCGCCAACGACCAGCTCGCGCGGCTGATCGGCGAGACGGACTTCAACTCGCTGTTCCACCAGGGGGAGAAGGAGTCGATGTACCTCGCCGACGTCGCCCGCCGCGTCATCCTGGTGGTGCTGTTCGACAACCGAACCACGCTCGGACTCGTGCGACTCAAGATGAAGCAGTCGGTGGATGAGCTGACCGGGATCTTCCAGGCCGTGTTCGAGCGCCCGCAGGCGGGGCAGGGCGAGGGAGGGGGACTCCTTTCCGGCGCCGAAGACGAAATCGACAAGCTGTTCCAGTAAGAGGAGACGACAGCCATGTCGATGATCAACTACGCCTCGCGCGAGATCAACTGCAAGATCGTGTATTACGGTCCCGGCCTCGGCGGCAAGACGACGAACCTCGAGCACGTCTACGGCAAGGTCCAGCCGGACACCCGCGGCAAGCTCATCTCGCTGGCGACGGAGACCGAGCGCACGCTCTTCTTCGACTTCCTTCCGGTCGACCTCGGGACGATCCGCGGCTTCAAGACCCGCTTCCACCTCTACACCGTGCCCGGCCAGGTCTACTACAACGCCAGCCGGAAGCTGATCCTCAAGGGGGTCGACGGGATCGTCTTCGTCGCCGATTCGCAGATCGAGCGCATGGAAGCGAACCAGGAAGCGATGCAGAACCTGTACGACAACATGGCGGAATACGGGTACGACCTGACCCGGATGCCGTTCATCATCCAGTACAACAAGCGCGACCTGCCTAACGCGGCGCCGGTGAAGGAGCTGCAGGCGGCGCTGAACCCGGGGTGGGAGGTCGTCGACCCGAGCAAGCAGCGTCTCACCCCCGACGCGTACCATGCCGGCGAGAACCTCGTCGAGCAGCTGCCGACCGGGGAATGGGTCGAGCGGGCGACCTATTTCGAGGCGGTCGCTGTCACCGGCGATGGTGTCTTCGATACATTGAAGGCGGTCTCGAAGCTGGTCCTCAAGTCGCTCGCATAGAATCTTCCGCCCGGCCATGAACCTCCCCAACGCGATCACGGTCGGGCGAATCGCCGTCACGCCGCTGATCGCGCTGCTGCCGTTCGTGAACTCGTGGCCGCTCCGCGCGCTGGCGTTCGTCATCTACATCGTCACCGCGATCAGCGACTACTGGGACGGGATGCTCGCGCGCAGCCGCGGGCTCGTCACCGATCTCGGCAAGCTGCTCGACCCCCTCGCCGACAAGCTGCTCCTCCTCGGGACCTTCATCCCGATGTACCTGCTCGGCGGCGGGCGCGCCGCCTGGTCGCCGTTCACCGGGCAGAGCGCGTTCAGCCTCGACCCGTCGGCGGCCGGGGTCGGCCGCGACTTCCCCTTCATCACGCCGTTAGGCGCGGTCGGCCTCCCGCTCTGGATCGTGCTCGTCGTCCTCGGGCGCGAGCTGCTGATGACGCTCTTCCGCCAGGTGGCGGCGAAGCGCGGCGTCGTGATCGCGGCGATCGGCCCCGCCAAGTGGAAGGCCGGCTTCCAGTACACCTGGGTCGGCGCGACCTACTTCTGGTTCGCCTACGCGACCTGGTTCCTCGCCAGCGGCTGGACCCCGGCGAGCGGCGCCTCGTACCGCTACGCCCTCGGCTTCGCCTACTTCAACGGGATCGTCGCGACGCTGTCGATGATCGTCGCGGTCGCGCTGACGCTCTGGTCGTTGTGGCTCTACATGCGCCGCTACGGCTACCTGCTCCGTCCCGGCGCCGTCGTCGTGCGTTAGGCAGATGAAGCTCGAGGTCGTCACCATCGGCGACGAGCTGCTCCTCGGCTACACCCTCGACACCAACGCGGCGCACCTCGCGCGCGAGCTGGCCGCCGCCGGCGTCGAGATCGTCCGCCGGACGACCGTCGGCGACGGTGCCGACGAGATCGCGGCCGCCGTCCGCGAGGCGCTCGAGCGCACCGGCGCGGTGATCACCACCGGCGGCCTCGGGCCGACCAGCGACGACCTCACCAAGCCGAGCATCGCCGCGATCTTCGGGCGCGCGATGCGGCTCGACGAGAAGATCCTCGCCGCGCTCAAGGCGCGCTGGCAGAAGCGCTTTCCCGGGGAGTTCCCACAGTCGAACGCGCAGCAGGCCATGATCCCCGTCGGCGCGCGCATCCTCGAGAACAACCACGGCTCGGCCCCGGGAATCTGGCTCGAGGACGAGCAGGGGCGCTGGGTCGCGATGCTTCCCGGCGTCCCGCGCGAGATGCGCGGGATGCTCGCCGACACCCTGCTCCCCCTCGTGCTCGCCCGGGCGCGCGCCCCTGGGGGCGAGCAGCACGTCGTCCGCTCACGGACGCTGCGCACGACGGGGATCGGGGAATCGGCGCTCGCCGATGCCCTCGGCGACGCGGCGCGGCTCCCCGCCGGGGTGCCCCTCGCCTACCTCCCCGGCTGGGAGGGCACTGACCTCCGCCTGACGGTGCGCGGGATGCCAGCCGCCGAGGCCGACGCCGCGCTCGAGCGCGCCGCGTCGATCCTCCGCGAGAAGGTCGGGAAATGGGTCTACGGCGAGGGCGCGACCGACCTCGCCGAGACGGTGCTCGACCTCTGCCGCGCGCGCCGCCTGACGATCGCCGTCGCCGAGAGCTGCACCGGCGGGATGCTCGGCGCGCGGCTGACCGCGATCGCCGGGTCGAGCGACGTCGTCCTCGGCGGGATCATCGCCTACGCCAACCAGGTGAAGGTCGCGCAGCTCGGGGTCCGGCAGGCGACGCTCGACGCGCACGGCGCGGTGAGCGAGGAAACGGTGCGTGAGATGGCCGCCGGGGCCAGGCAGCGGTTGGGCACGTCGATCGGGATCGCGATCACCGGGATCGCCGGGCCGGGGGGCGGGACGGCGGAGAAGCCGGTCGGGACGATCTGGCTCGCCGTCGACGTCGAGGGACACGTCGCCGCGAAGCGGATCCAGACGATCGGCGATCGCGACGAGAACCGGCGCCGCGCGGCGCAGGGCGCCCTCGCGCTCACCCGCCGCGCGTTAGGCGGGGAGGAGGGGTGAGCGCGCCGCTGCCGCCGAAGGTCGCCGGCGGGGTGCTGCTCGGTCTCGCCCTCGCCGGCGCCGTCGTGATCTCGCTCTTTCCGTCGGCGGGCGCGCGCCAGGGGGCGGCCGTTCCGCCCCGACGTTCCGATCTGCGGGCGACGGCGGCGATCCTCGCCGGAAAGGAAACCGGCAGCGCGGTTCCCGACAGCACGCCGCTGCCACTGCCCCCCGGACGCGACACCGTCGCCTCGCCGCTCGACAGCGCCGCAGCCGATTCGGCGATGGAGCGGTGCGTGGCCGAGGTGAAGGAGACGCTGAGCGCGGCGGCGCGCGACAGCTCGGGGGTCGAGATCACGGCGGTGACCGGGGTACGACCCCCGCCCGGCCGCGGTCCCGACTCCCTGCTCGTCGAGGGCACCGCCCGTGGTCGCGACGCGACCCCCGCGGTCTGGCACTGCGCAGTCACGTCGAATGGCGCGAGGGGGATCGGGAAGCTGACAGCGGTCATCGAGGACGGATGGCCCGGCGTCCGCGCGGCCTTCGACGCCGCGCACGCGGTGACGCTGGCCGCCGAGAACGCGTGCCTCGAGCAGACGAAGTCGGTGTACCGCGAGTACGAGTTTCGCGGAGTGCGGGCGATGCGCGACGTCGACACCCTGCACGTGACGGGCGAAGCGATCCCGTTGAACAACGAAGATCTCGCCGGGGACTTTCACTGCCGGGCGATCGTTCGAAATGGCCGCATCGTGAGCGCACGAGCGAAGGCGGGGCGATGAGCGAACGCCCTCGCCGGGTGCGCGCCAACCTGCTCGCAGGGAGGCCTCTCCCCAAGGCACAGCGGTTGCACGCCCTGATGCACGAAGCGAACATTCAGTAGAGCAGCTCGCGCCGCGCAACCTTCGACGGCGCCCTTCGTATTCAGGGACCATGACCGAACGACCAGATTCCAGCAGCGACGACGCCGCGACCTTCGACGGCGCCGAGATCCCCCATGGCACCGACGAGCAGTCGGATGCGACCGCGACCGCGGGCGACGAGCGTGCGGCGCTCGAGCGCGACCTCGCCGAGCAGCGCGACAAGTACCTGCGGCTCGCCGCCGAGTACGACAACTTCCGCAAGCGGGCGATGCGCGAGCGGAGCGAGGCCGGGCAGCGTGGGCAGGCCGAGCTCGTGAAGCAGCTCGTCGACGCGCTCGACGACCTCGCGCGCTTCGCGCACGTCGATCCGTCGACGGTCGACGCCGCGACCGTGGTCCAGGGCGCGGAGATGGTGGAGAAGAAGCTGCTCAAGGCGCTGGCCGCGGCCGGTCTGACGATCATCAACCCTCAGGACGAGCCGTTCGACCCGGCGCTCCACGAGGCGGTCTCGACCGAGCCGGCGCTCTCGCGCGAGGACGACCACATGGTCTCGCGGGTCTACCAGTCGGGGTACCAGTTCGGGACGCAGCTGCTCCGGCCGGCCCGCGTCGTCGTGAAGCAGTGGAACGGGTGAGCGCGGTCATCCCCTCCACGGCAAGGCGCTGAGCATGGCCCAGACGAAAGACTACTACAACGTCCTCGGCGTGTCGGCGACGGCGACGCAGGACGAGATCAAGAAGCAGTACCGGAAGCTGGCGAAAAAGTATCATCCTGATACTAATACGAACGATCCGAAGGCAGCCGAGCGCTTCAAGGAGATCTCGGAGGCGTACCAGACGGTCGGCGACGCGGAGAAGCGGAAGCAGTACGACCAGATGCGGCAGCTCGGCGCGTTTGGCGGCTTCGGCGGTGGCGGGGCCCGGCCGGGCGCCGGCACGCGTGGCGGCGGTCCCGCCGGCGGGATGGGCGGGATCAACATGGAGGACATCGACATCGGCGGGCTCGGCGGGCTTGGCGACCTGTTCGGGTCGATGTTCGGCGGCGGGGCCGGGGGCGGACGGACGAGGCAGCGCGGCCCGCAGCGCGGCGAGGACGTCGAGGCGACGCTCGAGATTCCCTTCCGCACGGCCGCGTCAGGCGGGACGGTGCCGGTGCAGCTCGAAGTGACCGAGGAGTGCGCGACCTGTCATGGGACCGGGGGCGCCCCCGGCTCGAAGATGCAGAGCTGCCCGGAGTGCCACGGGCGGGGGACGGTCTCGTTCGGCCAGGGGGGGTTCGCGGTGAACCGTCCGTGCCCGAACTGCCTCGGCAGGGGACAGGTCCCGACCGAGCGCTGCCCGACCTGCAACGGCGCCGGGGACCTGCGGGTGCGGAAGACGGTGCAGATCAAGGTCCCCGCCGGCGCCGACACGGGGACGCGCGTCCGGCTGCGCGGGCAGGGGGGGAAGGGGACGAACGGCGGGCCGCCGGGGGACATCGTCATCACCTTCAGCGTCCAGGACGACCGCTTCTTCAAGCGCGAGGGGCTCGACCTGATCGCCCGGGTGCCGATCAACATCGCGCAGGCGACGTTAGGGAGCCGGGTCAGCGTCAAGACGCTCGACGGGAAGAAGGTCGCGATCCGGATCCCGCCGGGGACGCCTAACGGCAAGCGCTTCCGCGTCCGCGGCCAGGGGATCCACCGCGAGGGAGCGCAGGGCGACCTGATCGTCGAGGCCGACGTGACGGTGCCCGAGTCGCTGACCCCGGAGCAGGAAAAGGCGATGAAGGAGTTCGCCGAGGCGGGGGGGCTGAAGTACTAGCTGTCGGCTGACGGCCAGCGGGGGGGTCAGGGGTCAGGGGTCAGGGGTCAGGGGTCAGGGTCTTCGCGCGAAGCCCCCGACACCTGGCCCCTGACCCCTTTCACGCCCGTGCTTGACACCCCGCGCCGAGCACCGTACCCTAGGGGGCCCGAACGCATCCGAACGCGTTCGGAGTCGTTCGACTCCCACCCCCGGAGGCCACCCTGGCGAGCACCGGCAAGCGTCCCTCGATCACCGACGTCGCGAAGCGGGCCGGGGTCTCCAAGGCGACGGTGTCGGCGGTCATCAACGACTCCGGGCCCGTCGCCGATGCGACACGCGACCGGGTGCGGGCGGCGATCGACGCACTGAACTACCGGCGGGCACCGGTCGCGGGTGCGGCGAAGGTGCGCCAGGGGCGCTGCGTCGCGCTCGTCATCAAGGAGATCGACAACCCGTACTACGGCGAGATCATCGCCGCGGCGCGGAAGGAAGCGCAGACCGGGGGCTACACGCTGCTCGTCGTCAGCTCGGAGGGCGACTACGAGGCGGAGCGGCGGGCGGTCGACCTCCTGCAGGCGAAGGACGTCGACGGGCTGATGGTCACCCCCGTGCTCGACGAGCACACCGACCTCTCGCACCTGTTCGAGCTGAAGCGGCGCAACTTTCCCTTCGTCCTCCTCGAGGAGGTGCGCGGGGTCCAGGCGAGCCTGGTCGACGTCGACAACGTCGAGGGGTCGCGGCTCGCGGTGGCGCACCTGATCGCGCAGGGGCACACGCGGATTGCCCACTTCGCGGGCCCCGCCTACTCGACGCACAGCATGCAGCGCGTCGACGGGGTCCGTCGCGCCTGCAGCGCGTCGCGGCTGATCTTCACCGAGGACGACGTCGTCGTCGCCGGGGCGCACCTCGAGGACGGGTATCGCTGCGGGCTCGAGTTCTTCCGCGCCCGGTCGAAGGCGACGCGCCCGACGGCGATCACCTGCTACAACGACCTCGTCGCGCTCGGGCTCTGCCGCGCGCTGTCCGAGCTCGGGCTGCGGGTGCCGGAGGACGTGTCGGTGGTCGGGTTCGACGACATCAACCTCCTGCCGTACCTGCCGCTCCCGCTGACGACGGTGCGGATCCCGAAGACGGACATGGGGCGGCTCGCGACGCAGATGCTGATCCGGCAGGTGGAGTCGAAGGAAGTGGCGCGGCCGAAGAAGGTGTTCCTCGATGCGGAGCTGGTGGTGCGGGGGTCGACGGCGCCGCCCGACCGGCTGCCGACCGCGCCGCGCGAGCGGCCGCCGCCGCGCGCCGCGCGCCACTCCGCCTGATGCTGTCTCCGTTCGTTCACGCTGTCCAACAACCGCTCGTCGCGTCGCGATCGAGCTCATCCCGGTCCTCCGCGGAGGTCGTACCTTGAGCACTACACCCATTCGACAGGGACGTCCGATCAGTCGGCTCCTCGCCGCCCTGACGTTCGCCTGCGTCGCGACGGCGCTCGGCGCCGTCCACAATCCCCTCCGCGCGCAGGGGGGAGCCGAACGCATCACCGGCACGGTGAGCGCCGAGGGCGGCGTGCCGCTCGCCGACGTGCGCGTGAGCGTCAACGGTACGCAGCTCGGCGCAATGTCCGGCGCCGACGGGCGGTTCGCGATCGCCGGGCTCACCGCCGGCACGTATACCGTGCGCGCGCAGCGCATCGGCTACGCGCCGCAGACGCGCAACGTCACGGTGATCGCCGGCCAGGGCGGGACCGCGAACTTCCAGCTCCAGGCGGTGGCGGCCGCGCTCTCCGAGGTCGTCTCCGTCGGCTACACGACGCAGAGCCGGGCCACGGTGTCGGACGCCGTTGCGACGGTCAGCGCGGCCGACATCGCCGACCAGAAGGTGACGACGATCGAGGACGCGCTCCACGGGCGCGTCGCCGGCGTCCAGGTGACGACGTCCGGCGAGCCGGGCCGCGCCGCGCAGATCTCCATTCGCGGGCAGAGCTTCCTCGGCAACATCACACCGCTCTACGTCGTCGACGGGATGTACCTTGGCGAGAACACCAACATCGACCCGCAGGATATCGAGTCGATCGAGATCCTCAAGGATGCATCGGCGGCGGCGCAGTACGGCGCGCAGGCGGCCAACGGCGTCATCGTCATCAAGACGAAGCGCGGGCGCCAGGGGGCAAACCGGGTCGAGCTCCGTTCGTACTACGGCTACCAGGACATCCCGAAGCGCATCGACATGATGAACTCCACCCAGTGGGCGGAGATCACGCGCCAGGCATACACGAATGCGGGAATGCCGGTGCCGGCGGGGGCGATCAACCCGACGGTGAACACCGACTGGCAGTCGGCGCTCTTCCAGACCGGGGCGATCCAGAATCACAACCTGCAGGTTTCCGGCGGGACGCCGACGGCGAGCTACCTCCTCGGCGGCGGCTTCACCGACCAGACGGGCACAGTGATCACCACCGGCTTCCGCCGCTACAACTTCCGCATCAACTCGGAGCTGCGGCGCAGCCGGCTGCTCTTCGGCGAGGCGGTCGCGCTCTCGCACTCGAACCGGCGGTCGCTCAATGGATTCCCCCTCGTCGACGCGCTGCGGATGGTGCCGACGATTCCCGTGCGCGACCCGGGGAACCCGAGCGGCTACGGCTACGGGAGCGACGCGAACCCGACGTTCGGCAGCAATCCGGTCGGGCTTCTCGAGCAGAACGAGAATCGCTACGTCTCGAACCAGGTGATCGGAACAGCGTACGCGCAGGCGACGATCCTCCCCAACCTGCACTACCGCTTCAACCTCGGGGCGAACTACAACGACTTTCAGGGGACGAACTGGAACGGGATCGCGCAGCTCCGCTACCGCAGCCCGAACCCGGTGGCGCGGCTGACCGACCGCCGCGACGGGACGACCGCGCTCCTCTTCGAGAACCTCCTCACCTTCGACGACCAGTTCCGCGGTGCCGATCACAAGGTGAACGCGGTCGTCGGCTACACGGAGCAGCGCACCGATTTCGCGCGGGTGCAGGCCTACCGCGAGGGTTTCAGCAACGAGTCGCTGCGCGAGATCAACGCGGGGCTGACGGCAGGGCAGAACAACAGCGGCTTCCTCGTCCCGAACCGGCTGATCGGGATGCTCGTTCGCGGCTCGTACTCCTTCCGCGACCGCTACCTGCTGACGCTGAGCGGGCGTCGCGACGGGTCGTCGCGGTTCGGGCCGGCCAACCGCTACGGAAACTTCGCCGCCGGCTCGGTCGGCTGGGTGCTGAGCGAGGAACCGTTCTTCAAGGCGCTTCCCGTCGCCGGCGCCGCCGACCTGGTCAAGCTGCGGGCGAGCATGGGATCGTTAGGCAACCAGGACATCGGCGACTTCCAGTACACGGCGCCGATCACCTCGAACCGGAACTACATCTTCGGCGGGCAGGTCTCGCCGGGCGCGACGCAGCTGGTGCTGGCGAACCCGTACATCAAGTGGCAGAACAACCGCGAGTCGAACCTCGGGCTCGACATCGAGACGCTCGGCCGCACCCTGACCTTCTCGGCGGACTACTACGTCCGCACCTCGGACGGGCTGCTCGTCAGCGCGCCGATCCCGTGGAGCCTTGGCGCGGAGGGGAGCCCGGTGGTCAACGCCGGCGCGATCCGCAACGCGGGGGTGGAGCTGAGCGCGACCCACGTGCTCGAGAGGGGCAAGTTCAAGCTGAACACGAACGCCAACGTCGCGACGCTGAAGAACCGCGTCCTCCGGCTCGGCAACGGCAACCAGCCGATCTTCGCCGGTCCGTGGGGCGTTTCCCGCACCGCGGTCGGCGGCCCGGTCGGTGAGTTCTACGTGAAGAAGATGGTCGGGATCTTCCAGAGCGACGCGGAGGCCGCGGCGAGCGCCCAGCCCGGCGCCCGGGCTGGCGACGTGAAGTACGCCGACCTCAATGGTGACGGCATCATCAACGACCAGGATCGCTACAACGCCGGCAGCGGGATCCCGAAGCTGACCGGGGGCCTGTTCCTCAACTCGTCATACGCCGCGCTCGACTTCGGCGTGAACCTGCGCGGCTCGTGGGGCGCGAAGATCTTCAACGTCCCGCGCTTCTGGACCGACCGCATGGACGATCTCGGGAACTACCGCGCCGACCTCCGCCCGTGGACGCCGCAGAACCACAGCAACACCACTCCCCGCGCCGTGTTCGGGGCCGCTGGTGCCGCGAACGCGGACCCGGTTTCCTCACGCTGGCTCGAGAACGGCGACTACGTGAAGATCCAGAACATCCAGGTCGGCTTTCGAATCCCGGCCCGGTATCTCCAGCGCGTCGGCACCCAGGGGTTCAGCCCGCGCGTCTACGTGAACGTGCAGAACCTGCACACCTTCACGAGCTTCACGAACTGGGACCCGGAGGCGCTCGGTTTCGGCGATCCGCTCTCCCGCGGCGTCGACGACGGATACATCTACCCGAACGTTCGCACCGTGTCGTTCGGCATCGACCTCTCGCTGTGAGCGCGCCCATGCCGACACTCAATCACTCGCGACCACACATCGCCATGCGATTTCGCAACCTCGTCCCGGCCCTGCTTCTCGGAGCGGTGGCGGCGGGATGCACGGACCTCAACGTCACCAACCCCAACTCGCCGAGCGCGCAGACGTTCTGGAAGACGGCGAACGACGCGACGCTCGGGGTCAACGCCGCCTACAACGGGATGATGAACAACGGGGTGTATGGGCGGTGGATCGGCTTCGCGCTCGACGGGCGTTCCGACAACTCGTTCAGCACCAGCCCGTGGACCGACCTCCAGAACTTCAACAAGTTCACGCTCGGCAGCTACGACTTCGAGGTGAACCGCGAGATCTGGATCCACCACTACCAGACGATCTTCCGCGCGAACCAGGTGATCGCCAACGTGCCGGGGATCGCGATGGACGCGACGCTGCGCAACAGGATCGTCGGCGAGGCGAGGTTCATCCGCGCGCTGATGTACTTCAACCTCGAGAACTACTACGGCGGAAACATCCCGCTCCAGCTGACGGCGTCGGAGCCGGGCGACCGGCCGAAGAGCGCCGGGGACGCGGCGGTGTGGGCGCAGATCGAGGCTGACCTGACGGCGGCGATTCCGGCGCTGCCGGCGTCGTACAGCGGGGCCGATGTCGGGCGTGCGACGTCGGGCGCGGCGCAGGGGCTGCTCGGCAAGGTCCTGCTCCAGCAGCGGAAGTGGGCGGCGGCATCGGCGGCACTCGCGCCGGTGATCTCGTCGGGCCGCTACAGGCTGATCGCCAACTACGCCGACAACTTCACCAGCATGCAGGAGAACAACGCCGAGTCGCTGTTCGAGATCCAGTTCGGCGACCGGTCGCAGCTGCCGTTAGGCGTGCGTGGGCTGAACATCGCGAAGCTGATCGGTCCGTGCGGGCCGTCGTTCTGCGACCTCAAGGCGCGGCAGTGGTACTACGACCAGTTCAACCTCGAGCCTGACACGCTTGGCGGGCCGGACGTGCGCCGCGACGTGACGCTCTTCCACCAGGGGAGCACCGACGTCTACGGCAAGACCTTCGCGCAGCGCTATGGCCCGACGAGCACGGAGATCTTCTTCAAGAAGTATGGCGAGTACTACATCCCGGCCGACCAGGACTGGGATGCGCCGATCAACTATCGCGTCCTCCGCTTTGCCGACATCCTGCTGATGCAGGCCGAGGCGCTGAACGAACAGAACCAGACGGCGCAGGCGAAGCCGCTCGTGGACAGCGTGCGTGTCCGCGCCGGGCTCGCCCGGCTCCCGGCGGGGATGACGCAGGCGCAGATGCGGGCCGAGATCCTGCACCAGCGACTGCTCGAGTTCGGGCTCGAAGGCTCGCGCTGGCTCGACCTGCGCCGCCAGAACCTGCTCGACAAGGCAACGCTGATCACGCACGACGACGAGTTCAACTTCTTCGTCCCGGGCAAGTCGGAGTACCTCCCGATCCCGACGAGCGAGATCAACCTCAACCCGAACATCAGGCAGAACCCCGGATATTGATCTCGCGGTGAGCGGAGCCCGCGCGTCATCGTTCTCGATGGCGTCGCGGGCCTCGTTCACCGGGGGCTCGATGGAGGACATGTACCGCGTGATGCAACACCTGGAGCCGGGGCGGTCGCCCGGGCGGCTCTTCGCGATGTCGCTGCTCGCCGCGACGGTGGCCTGTGCCGGATCGAATGCGGGACCGGCACCGCCGCCAGCGGAGCGCGCGCCGGTGGAGGGCGGGACGCGCCTGACGGGGGAGACCGCGCTCTATCCGCGAGTGATCCGGCTCGCGCACAACGGCGCGGCGAACGGTCGGCTCCTCATGTCGTACGTCACCTTTCCCGGCGGGGAATACGGGGAGGGGCACATCGTCGAGAGCAGCGACGACGGCCGGACGTGGAGCACGTCGCCGGTCGGCATCGTGCGCGACGAGAGCTCCCATGGCCTCTGCTGCTCGACGTTGTACGAGCTTCCCGCCGCCGCGGGCGCGCTCGCGGAGGGCACGCTGCTCTGGGCGGCATCGGTCGGGCAGGACCAGAGCGGGCGCCGGATGGCGCTTCGCGTGTGGAAGAGCACCGATCTCGGGCGGACGTGGAGCTACCTGTCGAGCTGCGCGAACGCGTCGAACACGGGCGGGCTGTGGGAGCCCGAGTTCTCGACGACCGCGAGCGGACAGCTCGTCTGCCACTACAGCGACGAGACGCTGCAGCCCGCGCACAGCCAGGTGCTGGCGCGCGTGGAGTCGACGGATGGCGGCGCGACGTGGGGCCCGCGGATCCTCACTGTTGCGAGCGATGATCCGGCACACCGTCCCGGGATGCCGGTGGTGCGGCGGATGCCTGACGGCGGATACGTCATGACCTACGAGATCTGCGGCGTCGCCGGCGCGAACTGCGCGACGTACCTCCGCCGCTCCGCGGACGGGGCGAGCTGGGGCGACTCGAGTGCGTCGGGCACGCGCATCATCTCGACCGCCGGACACTTCTTCGCCCACGCGCCTAACGTCGCGGTGAGGGCGGACGGCGCGAACGGGGGGCTGGTCCTGATCGGGCAGCTGCTCGAGGACGCCGGCGAACGGCAGGTCGCGGGGAGCGGCGCGACGCTGATGGTGACGACCGGGAACGGCGACGGTCCCTGGACCGAAGTGCCCGCCCCGCTCAGGGTCAACGACGTCTTCGACAACTACTGTCCGAATTACAGCTCGTCGCTCCTCCCGTCGCCCGACGGCACCCGCGTGCTCGTCGTCGCGACGGCGTACGTCGGACAGCTCTGCACCGCGTTCTACGGAACCGGCTCCCTGCCGCGCTGACCGGATCATGATCCTCATGCCGCCACCGCCACGCGCGCCCCTGCCGATCGACACCATGCGATTCCCAGTCATCGCCCGCGCCTGCGCGCTCGCCATGCTCCTCGCCTGCTCCGGGGGGACCGCCGCGCCGCCCCCGCCCCCGCCCGTCGCCGGCTGCACCTTCAGCAATCCGATCGATTATGGCGCGGACCCGTGGGTGATCCGCCACGACGGCAGCTACTACACCGTCGAATCGGCGAACGGCGGGATCTGGGTCTACCGCTCGAGCAGCCTGACGCAGCCGAAGCAGAACGGGGTGCGCGTCTGGACGCCGCCCGACACGGGGTGGAACCGCACCAACGTCTGGGCGCCGGAACTCCACTTCATCAACGGCAAGTGGTACATCTACTACGCCGCAGGCCGGTCGGGGCCGCCGTTCACGGAGCAGCGCGCCGGGGTGCTCGAGTCGGCGACCGCCGATCCGCAGGGAGCGTACGCCGATCGCGGGATGCTCTACACGGGGGACAGCGTCGCGACGGGCGCGCACAACGTGTGGGCCATCGACCTGACGGTGCACGAGATCAACGGCGCCCTCTACGCCGTGTGGTCGGGGTGGCTCGACAACGCGACCACCGACCGGACGCCGCAGCACCTGTACATGGCGCGGATGTCGAACCCGTGGACGATCGCGACGAACCGCGTCCACATCAGCGCGCCAACGGCGGACTGGGAGCGCGGCACCGAGCTCGATCTCCAGGAAGGACCGGAATTCCTCGAGAACGCCGGCCAGCTCTTCATCATCTACTCGACGCGCGAGTCGTGGCTCCCCGCGTACAAGCTCGGGCAGCTTCGCCTGCGTGCGCCGCTCACCGACCCGATGAACCCGGACAGCGTCGTGAAGACCGGGCCGGTCTTCACCGGGACCTCCGACGTGTACGGTGTCGGTCACGCGAGCTTCACGGTCTCGCCGGACGGGAGCGAGAACTGGATCGTCTATCACTCCAAGCTCGACCCGGCCCCGGGGTGGAACCGCGTCATCCGGACGCAGAAGTTCGGCTGGAACGCCGATGGCTCGCCGAACTTCGGGACCCCGACACCTCCCGGCGCGATGTTGAAGATGCCGTCGGGGCAGTGCACCGCACCGTGAGAGGCCGCGCCGCGCGGCGGTTGCTTCCGGCGGCGACGGCGCTGCTCGCCGCGGGTTGCGCGTCCCACGCGCGCAGAGTCGCGCCCGCGACGTTCACCAACCCGATCGTCCGCTCGCAGGCGGCCGGCGATCCATGGGTGATCCGCGCCGGCGACGACTACTTCTTCACGGCGACGCTCGCCCCCGATTCCGGGCTCTCGGTCTGGAAGTCGCGCACCCTGACGGGGCTCGACTCGGGGACGAAGGTGCGCGTCTGGCAGGCACCGCCTGACGGTCCGCTCAGCCGGCAGATCTGGGCGCCGGAGCTGCACCGGATCCGCGGGCGCTGGTATCTCTACTTCACCGCGTCCGATGGCGTCGACGCGAATCACCGGCACTACGTGCTCGCCGCGAAGACCGATGACCCGCAGGGCGCGTACGACGCACCGGTGCGTGTCGACCCGGCGTTCGAGCATTACGCGATCGACGGATCGGTGCTCGAGATGCCTGACGGCCGGCTCTACTTCATGTACTGCGCAGGCGGCGTGTTCATCGCGCCGATGAGCGACCCGACACGCGTCAGCGCACCGGGGGTGCAGATCATCCGCGGCAGCGAGGAATGGGAGCACGAGTGGCGCTTCACCAATGGCAGCTGGGTGAAGGGAACCGGCTACTGGGTCGAGGCGCCGGAAGCGCTCATCCACGATGGACGCGTCTTCATCGTCTATTCGGCAGGGCACACCGCGACGCCGCACTACTATCTCGGCCTCCTCACCCTCACCGGCAGCGATCCGCTCGATCCCGCGGCGTGGACGAAGCGGCGCGACCCGATCTTCGCTCCGTACGAGGGGAGCGACGGGAAGGTCTTCACCCCCGGGCACAACAGCTTCACGACGAGCCCGGACGGCCGCGAGAGCTGGATCGTGTACCACGCGCGCGACGTTCCGTTCGCCGATGGGACGCCGGCGGGCTTCCGCACCGTGCGCGCACAGCAGTTCACCTGGGACGCCGACGGTTCGCCGCAGCTCGGCCATCCCATCCCGAGCGGCATCCCGTTGGCGAAGCCCTCGGGCGAAATCCAGGAATCCCCGGATCGATGAACAGACCGTCCGCACCTCGCATGCGCGCCGCGTACCCGTTCGCGACGCTCGCCCTGGTCTCTGCGCTGTTCGCGGCGCCGTCAGGCGCGCAGGATCGCGCGCAGGATCGCGCGCCGGCGGCGGCGCCCGACTCGATCCCGCTCCCCGAGCAGCCGCGCCCCGATTTCGCGCGCGCCGACTGGCTGAACCTGAACGGCCGATGGCAGTTCGCCTTCGACCCGCGGAACAGCGGCGAGAGTGCCCGCTGGTTCGACGCCGCTCTCACTTCGCCGCGGTCGATCCTCGTCCCCTACTCCTGGGGCTCGCCGCTCTCCGGCGTCCCCGACAGCGCGGACATCGGCTGGTACTCGCGAACGATCACGATTCCCGCGGACTGGCGGGGGAAGCGCGTCTTCCTCGTCGTCGGCGCATCGGACTGGCGCACCTCCGCCTGGCTCGACGGCACGAAGCTCGGCGACCACCAGGGCGGGTACACGCCATTCAGCTTCGAGCTGCCTGACGCGAAGCCGGGCACCACGCAGCGCCTGACGCTGCGCGTCGACGACACCGCGCATCCGTTCCAGCTCGAGGGGAAGCAGGGCTACGGGAAGGCGCGCGGGATCTGGCAGACGATCTACCTCGAGGCGCGCGGGAGCGCGCCGCTGGAGACCGTTCACTTCACGCCGGACATCACGAAGTCGCGCCTGACCGTCGAGGCGACGCTGCGCGAGCCGGCGCCGCGCGGCCTCGCGCTCCGGTTCTCGTATCGCGGCGCCGAGTCGCCGCGGCCGGTGGTGACGCGGGTCATCCGCGCCGGCGAGAGCGTCGCCCGCTTCGACGTGCCGCTCCCCGGTGCGCGCCTCTGGTCGCTCGAGGACCCGTACCTCTACGAGGTGACGCTGACGGTGAGTGCGCCCGGTCTCGTCGAGGATCGCGTGGACAGCTACTTCGGGATGCGCTCGATCTCCGTGGTCGCGCGGCCGGGGAGCACCGACTCGTACATCGCGCTCAACGGAAAGCCGGTCTACCTGCAGCTCGCCCTCGACCAGGCGTACCACCCCGAGGGATTCTACACCTTCCCGAGCGACAGCTTCACGCGCAACGAGATCCTTCGCGCGCGGCAGATCGGGCTCAACGGGCTGCGCGAGCACGTGAAGATCGAGACGCCGCGCAAGCTCTACTGGGCCGACCGGCTCGGGGTGCTGATCATGGCCGACGTCCCCAATTCATGGGGGCCACCCGACTCGGCGATGTTCGCTGAACATGACTACGCGATGCGCGGGATGATCAGGCGCGACTACAACCATCCGTCGATCTTCGCGTGGATCCCGTTCAACGAGGCGTGGGGGCTGATCACGCGGAAGGGTGGCAAGGAGAGCTACGAGCCGGAAACCCAGCGACGCGTCGCGGCCTCGGTGCAGCTGGCGAAGTCGCTCGACTCCACGCGGCTGGTCGAGGACAACTCGCCGTGCTGCGGGCGCGGGCACGTCGAGACGGACATCAACTCCTGGCACTCCTATCTCGCGGGGTGGCAGTGGGAGCACCATCTCGACGTCATCAGCGACAGCACGAAGCCCGGCTCGCCGTGGAACTTCGAAAAAGGGTACGTGCAGGCGCGGCAGCCGAACATCAACTCGGAATTCGGGAACGTCTGGGGCTACGAGGGGAGCACCGGCGACGTCGATTGGAGCTGGGACTATCACCTCGCCGTGAACGCCTTCCGCCGGCATCCGCGGGTCGCGGGGTGGCTGTACACCGAGCATCATGACGTGATCAACGAGTGGAACGGCTACTGGCGCTTCGACCGCTCGGAAAAGGAAACCGGGCTCGGCGCACTGGTGCCGGGGATGACGCTGCGCGACCTGCACGCGCCCTTCTACATCGCGGTGGACACGGCGATGAGCCGGACCGTGGCCCCGCGATCGCGCGTGACCGTGCCGCTCTGGGCGTCGTTCATGACCGGGAGCACGGCGCACGGCGACAGCCTGGTCCTCCGCGCGCAGCTCCACGGCTGGAACGCGTTGGGCGAGCGGCGGGTGTACGACTCGTCGGTGGTGCGGATCCCGTATCGGCCGTGGATGTCGCAGGCACTCGCCCCGCTGGCGGTGACGATGCCTGACGGCCCGGCGGTCGCGATCCTGGCGGTCCGCCTCGAGGATCGCGCCGGGACGGTGCTGCAGCGCAACTTCGCGACGTACGTCGTCAGCGGGGAAGTCCCGGCGACGATGACGCTCGCCGACGGCCGGGGCGCGCGCGTCGTCCGGGTCGCCGCTGACGCCTATCGCGACGCCCGCTGGTCGCTGAAGACGTGGAAGGTGATGGGTGGAAAGAAGGTCGATGGGGCGGGGTCGGGCTTCTTCGAGTACGTCTTCCCCTGGCCGCGCGGCGTCAGCGCGGCGAGCGTGTCGGAGGCGACGTTCCTCGTCGAGGCATCGGCGAAGCAGCTGTTCGGGAAGGACCGCGACTCGACCGCCGCCGCGGAAGGGGACTACATGCGCGGAAAGGGGCTGCACGACCCGAGCGCCAACCCTAACGCGTACCCGATGACCGACGCGACGAGGTTTCCGAGCGCGGTGACGATCCGGGTGAACGGCGAAGTCGCGGCGATGCGCGAGCTCGCCGACGATCCGGCCGACAGCCGGGGCATCCTCTCCTGGCATGCCCAGGCGCGCGACCATCACCTGCACGAGGCCGGGTCCTACGGCGAGCTGCTTCGCGTCGCGATCCCGCGCGCGGCGCTGGCGAGGGCGGCGTCGAGCGGCTCACTCGTGATCCGGCTCGAGGTGAGCGACGCGCTGCCGGGCGGGCTGGCGATCTACGGCGCGCAGTTCGGCCGCTACCCGCTCGACCCGACGGTGGTGCTGGTCACGCGCTAAGGGAACGGACTGCGGGTGTTCGCGGGACGCGGTCCCCACGTACGCCGTGCCTGACGCCGGCGCTGGTACACCGGCACGTAGAAGCTCGCCGAGTAGTCCACCCCGGGCACGTCGTCGCTCTTCACCGCGAGCTCCCAGTAACGCGCCGGACGCTCGGCCAAGGCGGACGCCGGCGCGCCGGCCGGAACGTCGAAGGCGAAGTCGAAGCCGCCATCCCTGTTGCGCTCGGCGACCATCGTCGCCGACCAGAGGGCGTAGCAGACCACCTTCGTGCTGCGGTTCCGCCCGCTGCCACGCGTCTCATACCGTTCCTGGACGCAGCGCAGCGTGCCGGTCAGTTGCGTCATCGCCGAGAGTCCGCCGTACCCGTCGAGGCTCAGCTCGACCGGCTCTCCCGGGTGGAAGGGGAAGCGCTTGAACCGCAGCCACGAGGCGCCGTAGCGCCGGCGCATCAGCGCGAGGCGCGCCGCGCGGACGAACACCCCGACGAGGACGACGTCGAAGAACAGCGCCCCGATCGCGAATGGGGGGACGGGGTGTTCCGAGAAGAAGCCGACCCAGTGGAAGGGGGTGAGGAAGATGACGAAGAAGAGCGCAAAGCCTGACGCCCTGGCGATCTCGCGGCGGGTATCGTTGCCGATTCCGTCCGGGCGCCACGGATAGTCCCACCACCACGGCTCGGCCGGCATCGACGCGGCACGCTCGGCGGCGGCGCGCTTGCGGCGGATGTCGATGACGCCGTTCACCGCGACGTACAGCCCGGCGAGCGCGAAGATCGCACCGCACGCCACCACGACGGTGCGCGGAGCGTGCATTCCGCTGGCGCTGCCGAACACCGCCCGGGCGCCGATCGCGGTGCCGGCGAGGACGAACAGGGCGCCATAGTGGACGGATGGCCACCCGGCCATTGCGAAGGCGCTGCGCGGGCTCGTCGTCCGCAGCTCGACTGCCGTCGTCGGGATCTCGATGCTCGTCATCGTGGTGCCTGTCGGGTCACCGTGATGACGATCGGGACGCGGTCCGCGCATCGCGCGCGGAGGGCGCCCCGATGCCGGGATTTCTACGCCGCGAGCACCGGCAACATCCGCCGCGCCCGCTCGATCACGCCCCCTCCGAGCACCAGGTCTCCGCGATAGAGCACCATCGACTGCCCGGGGGCGATCGCCGCCACCGGCTCGTCGAGGGCGAGCTCGATCTCCTCCCCCTCGATCCGCACGATCTCTGCGCTCGCCGGCGCGGCGCGATGGCGGACCTGCACTTCGACCTTCTCCCCGACGCGCGGTGCATCGACCAGCCAGCGCAGCTCGCGGGCGATCACTCCCCGGCCGAGCAGCTCCTCGCGCGGACCGATGACGACCTCGCGGGTCGCGGCGCGGATCTCGGTGACGAACATCGGCTGCGCGAAGCCGCCCGGCACCCCGCGGCGCTGGCCGACGGTGTAGCGCACGAAGCCGTCGTGCTCGCCGACGACCGCGCCGTTCGCCCGGATGAAGTTTCCGCGCGCGAGCGCCGGCGCGCCGCTGCCCAGCCGCGCGGCGACGACGCGCGCGTGATCGCCGTCGGGGACGAAGCAGATATCCTGGCTCTCCACCTTCTCGGCGACGACGCGCAGCCCCATCGCGCGCGCCCGCTCGCGCGTCTCGGCCTTGGTGAGCCAGCCGATCGGGAGCAGCAGCCGCGAGAGCACCGCGCGGTCGATCCCCCAGAGGAAGTAGCTCTGGTCCTTGTTCGGGTCGAGCCCGCGCTGCAGCGTGCCGCCCACCATCCGCGCGTAGTGCCCGGTCGCCACCCACTTCGCGTCGATCGCGTCGGCCCTGTGCACCAGGTCGCGGAACTTGGTGAAGGTGTTGCACCGCACGCAGGGGATCGGCGTCCGCCCGCGCGCGTACTCGGCGACGAAGTCGTCGACGACGTCGCGGCCGAACGCGCTCTCCATGTTGAGCACGTAGTGCGGGATGCCTAACGTGTCGCAGACCCGGCGGGCGTCGTTGATCGAGTCGAGCGAGCAGCAGGGGCGGTCGGGGACCTCGTCGCCGTGGCAGAACAGCTTCATCGTCGCCCCGACGACCTCGTACCCCTGCTCGACGAGCAGCCCGGCGGTGACCGACGAATCGACCCCGCCGCTCATCGCGACCAGCACCCGCGCCCCGCGCACGGTCAGGCGGCGCCGCGCATGGCGGAGGACAGGTTCGGCGTCGACGAGTAGTCGCGCGACTTGTCGACGAGGGCGGGGAAGCGCTGCGCGACGTGGCGGATCGCCTCCGGGGTCGTCAGGCTGCCTAACGACATGCGGATCGCCGAGCTGCCGAGGTCGGGACGGACCCCCATCGCCGAGAGGACGTGCGACGGCGCGACGCTCCCGCTCTGGCAGGCGGAGCCCGCCGAGCAGGCGATCCCCTCGAGGTCGAGCGCCATCAGCAGCGACTCGGCGTCGATCCCGGGGATCGAGAGGGAGAGGATGTGATTGACCCGCGGTGCGCCCGCGCCGTGCACGATGACGTCGGGAATCGCCGCGACGATCGCCCGCTGCAGCTCGTCGCGCAGCGCGCCCAACCGCTCGCACTCGCGCTCTCGCTCGGCGACGACCAGCTCGGCCGCGGTCGCGAAGCCGACCGCGAAGGCGACGTTCTCGGTGCCGGGACGGCGCCCGCGATCCTGCGAGCCGCCGTGGAAGAGCGGCTCGATCTGCACGCCGCGTCGCACGTACATCGCCCCGATCCCCTTCGGTGCCCCGACCTTGTGCCCGGAGATCGACAGCAGGTCCACCGGGAGCGTCTTCACGTCGATCGGCAGCTTGCCGAACGCCTGCACCGCGTCGGTGTGCATGAGCGCGCCGCGCTCGCGGGCGATCGCGCCGATCGCGGGGACGTCCTGGATCGTGCCGATCTCGTTGTTCACCCACATGATCGACACCAGCGCGACGCGATGGTCGACGAGGCGGCCGACGTCCTCGACGTCGACGAGCCCCCCGCTCGTCACACGGGCGAGGCGCTCCTCCCCCCCTTCGTGCGCGACCTCGTGCACCGTCGCCAGCACCGCCTTGTGCTCGAAGGGACTGGTGACCACCGCCGGCCGCTCGTGACGGAGGTGATGCCAGCAGCCGAGGATCGCCAGGTTGTCGGCCTCGGTCCCGCCGGACGTGAAGCAGATCTCATCCGGTCGCGCGCCGATCGTCGCCGCCACGCGCTCCCGCGCCTCGTCGAGCGCGACGCGCGCCTCCCGTCCCCACCGATGGGTGCTCGACGGGTTCCCGAAGCGCTCCGCGAGATAAGGGAGCATCGCGTCGAGAACAGCCGGGCGGACCGGGGTCGTGGCGGCGTGATCGAGGTAGATGCGCATGCCGAAATATAGGTGTTTTGCGGGGGTTGGGAGAACGGCTTGGTGGGTGGAAGTCTCGAAACGGCACTGGGAATGGAAGTCTCGAAACGGCACTGGGAAATGGAAGTCTCGAAACGGCACTGGAAATGGAAGTCTCGAAA
>DASZNJ010000098.1:0-2276 GCA_035551575.1 Gemmatimonadaceae bacterium | reverse complement strand
ACTTCCTCCCCGAGGAGTCGCCCGAGCGCGTCGCCGCGGCGATCACCACCCTGCTCGCCCGATAGCACGATGCCCAATCCGCCCGCCCCGGCGTCGAAGCTGGAGACCTTTCGCGCGATGGTCGCGAAGAATCCCGACAATGTCCTCGCGCGCTTCGGCCTGGCGAACGAAGCGATGAAGGCCGGGCTCCACGAGGAGGCGGCGGAGCAGCTCGGCGCATACCTCGCCCGGTACGACGACGAGGGAAATGGGTGGCAACGGCTCGCCGAGTGCCGGCTCGCGCTCGGCCAGCCGGCGGAGGCGCGCGCGGCGCTCGAGCATGGGATCGCGGCGGCGCGGCGATACGGGCACGGGGGGCTCGCCGGGGAGCTGGAAGCCCGGCTCGAGGAGCTGGAGTGACGCATTTTCGTGTGACGCGGGCGGTTAACGCCGGGTTCTCAACCAGTGTGAATCCGACCGACGCCGCGCTCGTGCAGCGCGTGCTCGAGGGTGACGTCGAGTCGTTCGCGGTGCTGGTCGAGCGACACCACGAGCGATGCCTCCGTATTGCCCTGCGACTGCTTGGCAACTCCGAGGATGCGGAGGAGACCGTGCAGGATGCCTTCGTTCGCGCGTACCGCGCCCTCGGGCGTTATGAGGAGCGCGAGCAGTTCGCTCCGTGGCTGACGCGGATCCTGGTGAACCGCTGCCGGACCGCGATGAGCCGCCGCGCCAGGCATGGGAGGACGTTCGTGGATGACGAGCCGGCGATCGCGGCGGCCGCGACGCGGGACGGCGCGGATGGCGCGATGTGGCGGGGAGAGGTCGAACGCGCACTGGCCGCCCTCCCCGCCGAGCAGCGCGAGGCATTCGTCCTCAAGCACGTCGAGGAGCTGGAGTACGAAGCGATGGCGGAGATCACGGGGGCCGGGGTATCGGCCTTGAAGATGCGGGTGAAGCGGGCGCGCGAACGGCTGCGCGCGCTGCTCGAGGGAGAACACGACTGATGATGTCCGGGGATGAGGTGGAGCGTGCGCTCGACGCGAGGATCGCGCGGGCGCTGCGGGAGGGAGTGGCGAGCACGCCGGAGGCGCGCGAGCGGGTGATGCGGGCGGTCCGCGCATCGACTCCGCCTGTACGCGGCGCGGGCGAGGAGGCGGATCTCGTGGCCGGCGCCATGCCGCTCCGCGGGACACGGCCCTTCTGGCGTTCGCCGGCGTTCGGCCTCCTCGCCGCGGCGTCGGTCGCGGGGGTGATCGCCCTCGTGCGGGCGATCGGCGTCGAGGGACCGATCCCCGAGGTGCCGGGACGGCACACGACCGCATCACGGCGGGAAGCCGCTCGCGCCCCGGAGTCGGCGCTCGCGCCGGCAGCGGCGAGGACCACCGCCGAGGGGCGGACCCGTCTCGCGCGCGTGCAATTCGTGTTCGTCGCCCCGCAGGCCCGGCGCGTCGCGGTAGTCGGCGACTTCAACGACTGGGACGTCGCGGCGGCGCCGCTGGCGCTGTCTGGGGGAGTGTGGTCGGGGCAGCTCGATGTTCCCTTCGGCCGTCATGATTACGCGTTCGTCGTCGATGGTGAGCGCTGGGTGCGCGATCCTAACGCGCCGCAGGCTCCCGCCGACGAGTTCGGCGCCGGCTACTCGGTCCTGGTGGTGAACGAGAATTCGGGAGCGCATCGATGAACAGCCCACGACTCAGCGCCGTGCGCGCCGGAGCCCTGGTGGCGCTGGCGTTCGCGGTCCCGGCGGTCGGCGCCGCGGCGCAGGACGCCAGGCTCGCCGCGCAGCTCGATGCGGGCACGGAGCAGCGCGTGAGCGCGGTGATCGAGCGGGCGCGGGCCGCGTCGCTCCCCGTCGAGCCGCTGGTGGACAAGGCGCTCGAGGGGGCACGGAAGCGCGCCCCCGCTCCGCGGATCGTCGAGGCGGTGACCGGCCTGGCGGCGCGGCTGGAGAGCAGCCGGGTCGCGTTAGGCATGGCGTCGACCGAGGCCGAGCTGGTGGCCGCGGCCGCGGCGCTGCAGGCTGGCGTCGGACCGCGAGTGCTGTCGCAGCTCCGGCAGGCGCGGGCCGGCAAGTCGCTGGCGGTGCCGCTGGTCGTGCTCGGGGACCTCGTGTCGCGCGGGGTGCCGCACGACACGGCGAGCGCGCTGATCCTCCTCGTCGCGCACGAAGGACTCGGCGACGAGACGCTGCTCGCGATCCAGCGCGACGTGCAGCGCGACGTCCGCGACGGGGCGCACCCGGCGACGGCGGCGGCGATCCGCGCCCGCGGCGCGGTGAGCGGCGCCTCGACAAG
>DASZNJ010000097.1:0-5023 GCA_035551575.1 Gemmatimonadaceae bacterium | reverse complement strand
GCTGGCCGCCGCGCCATTCCCGGCCGGCATCGATGTGCAGTGTGCGAAGTCCCATCGTTGGGCAAGATCGCCAGGGCGCGGATGGAATGGAATGGCCGCGAGCACTCCCGTGCACCGAGTGCCAATGCGCGGCGCACCGGCGCCTGCCGCGGCGGTTGTACGGTTCGTGCCCTGTGGAGTGATGATTCGTCACTCTGGAAGGGGATGGATCCCAGGCGCTGGTCGCAAGGTACGACCACGTGTACGACGTCCAGACCGATGAGGCCACATGATTCTCGCCGACGTCAGACATCGTCTCACCCGGAACGACGCGCAGCTCGCGATGCGGCTCATCGCTCGCGGCGATGAGCGGGAGCTCGAGCAGTGTGAAGGCGCGCTCCGCGATCGCGGAATCGACGCGCTGCTCGACGACCCGCGGCTCATCGCCGCGCTGATGCACGCGCCGCAGGGTGCGCACTCGTCGTTTCCGCTCTTTGCGTACGTCGCCGTGCGGCACGCGCTGCACGAAGCGGGAGAGGACAACCGTGCGCTGGCCGATTACATGGCCGCGATCCTGATCGCCTTCGGGACGAAGGGACGCGCCGAGCGGGTTGCCGACAGCGACGACGAGCGCTACGACACGCTGGCCGCGCTGGTGAGCGACGCGAACGATCCCGATGCGAAGCGGAGCTTTCTCGTCCGCGCGCACCTCGGCAACTACGCGCTCTGGCTGGCCGGCCTCTTCCCGGACTTCATTTCGCAGCGGCGCTGGCGGAAGGGAGGCCCCGACCTCGACTACTATGACGAGATGGGAAAGCGCGGCTTCCAGCTCGCCGCCGACCACCGGCTCGCCGAGCAGCACGGGCTCCGCACGCTGTACGCGATGGCGGCGCTCCGCTTCGAGACGATGCGTTGCGCGCTGAACCACGTGAGCGACCGGATGCTCTTCCCGAACGTCCACACCCCCGAGCGGCTGATGCGCCAGGTGGCGTCGGGGTTCAAGCTCCAGTAGGAGCACGCCACCCGGGTGCCGCTGCCTAACGGTGGACGGCGGCCACCCGCTCGCGGAAGGCGGCGAACAGCGCGCGGTCCCACCCGGGGGGGGTCCGCACCAGCTCCTCGGGATGCCACTGGACGCCGAGCATCCACCAGTCCGCATCCCCCACCCACTCGGCTCCCTCGACGACCCCGTCGGGCGCGTTGCCGGTGACGGCCAGCCCCGGCGCCAGCCGGTCGATCGCCTGGTGGTGCGAGGAGTTCACGGTGATCATCTCCGCGCCGGTCGCCGCCGACAGGCGGGAGCCGCCGGCGATCCTGACCTCGTGCACGCGCGCGGTCCGCGCGTCGGATCGGTCGTGCGTCGTGGCCGACGGCCGCTCGCTGGGCAGGTCCTGCACCAGCGTGCCACCAAGGGCGACGTTGGCCACCTGCAGGCCGCGACAGATTGCGAGCACGGGGAGTCGCGCCTCGCGCGCGGCGGTGAGCAGGGCGATCTCCGTGCGGTCGCGTGCGTCGTGCGGGTCGCCGGTGCGCGCGTGGCGTGCGGCACCGTAGCGCGCGGGGGCGACATCCTCGCCGCCGGTGAGCACCAGGCCGTCGACACGGGCGACGATCTCGGCGAAGCCGGTGTCGAGGGGGGCGACGACGAGGGGAATCATCCCGGACGCGGTGACCGCGTTCACGTACGCCTCGTTGAGGCGGACGCGCGGGGCACCGCGGATCATCTCGCTGGTGGCGGTGACGGCGACGATCGGCTGGCCGGTCATGGACGCGGAAAGACGTTGCGGGAGTGCGTGGCTGGCCTGTATCGTACACCCCCGGCACGTGCCTCGGCGAGTGCCGCGGAGCGCCGCTGACGGCCTCCAACTCCGAATCGCTTGGCGTCCCCTTCGTACATGTTCGAGAATCTCCGGCGGTCGCTGCGCGATCTGCTCGACTCGCAACCCGGTCATGGTGAGGCGGGGCCGTCGCTCGCGCAGATGCGCGAGACGCTGGTGCAGGCGCGCGTCGGGCTCTCGGACATGCGCCAGGGGATCGAAGGGACGCGGCTCTCGCTGATGGCGAAGCAGCGCGAGCTGGAGACGGTGCAGCGGCGAAAGGCGCAGGCGACGGCGATCGGCGATGCTGAGACGGTGCGCGTTGCCGAGCGCTACGAGGCCGAGCTGGCCTCGCGGATCGAGGTCCTCGCGCGGAAGCTCGCGGTGCAGGAGGACGAGGTCGCGATCGGCGAGCGCGAGGTGCGCGAGATGACCGCCGAGCTGCGCAAGGCCATCGGCGGTGTGCCGCCGGTGCCGGGGGCGTCGGAAGACCCGCTGGCCGGCGTTGACGGGGCCGCGCTCGACGAGCTGTCCTCGCTCGCGCGATCGCGCGATCGCGCGGCGCGTGACGCGCACGCCGACGAGCGGCTTGCCGAGTTGAAGCGCCGGATGGGCAAGTAGCCCACCGCCCGAGATTGCGCCTCGTTCGCTCGCTCCCGGTCGCCGGGTTGATCGCCGCCTGCACGGCCCTCCCGCTCCCGGCGCAGGACGTCCTCGGGGAGCCGGTGCCCTGCTCGGGGCAGCTGGTCAGCGACATCGTGATCCGGACGCTGCCCCCGGCGTTAGGGGACCTGTCGAAGCGGTCGCGGTTCGCGGTGAAGGTGGTGCGGGCGATGCACGCGACCACGAAGCCGAAGATCGTCGAGCGCTTCATCATCCAGGGGATCGGCGCTCCGTGCCGCGAACTGGCACGGGCCGAGTCGGAGCGCATCCTCCGCGCGCAGCCGTTCATCGCCGAGGCGACGATCACCCCGCACGCGATGCCCGATGGCTCGGTGGTGCTCGAGGTGGTGACGGTGGACGAGCTCGAATGGCTGGTCGACGTCGGGGTGCGGGGGAGCAACCCGTACGTGAACCGGCTCAAGCTCGGCAATGCGAACATCGCCGGCGAGGCACTCGCGCTCCAGGGGGTCTGGTCGGCGGCACGCGGGCCGTACCGCGACACCTACGGCGCGCGGCTGATGGACTACCAGCTGCTTGGCCGCCCCTACCAGCTGATGCTCGCCGGCAACCGCCGGCCGTTTGGCGGGGACTGGACGGTGCTGGCCGGCCATGCGTTCCTCACCGACCTGCAGCGGGTGGCCTGGCGCACGGCGACCGGCGAGCGGTCGGAGTACGTCCCGCTGCTGCGCGAGGCGGTCGACGCGCCATCGGTCCGGATCAAGCGCTCATTCACCGACATCGGCGGGATCGTCCGGATCGGTGCTCCGGGGCGACTGAGCCTGTTCGGCGCCTCCTACACGCGCGAATACGACAGCGGGGACAACGAGTATATTCGCGTCACCCGCGAAGGGCTGGTGCGCGACACAGCTGCGGTCACCGACTCGATCCGCCCGTACCGGAGCGGGCGAATCAACGGCCTGTGGGGGGTGCGCAACATCCACTTTCTGCGCGTTACCGGCTTCGACGCGCTGTCGGCGACGCAGGACGTGCGCGAGGGATTCCAGCTCGGCCTTCTCGGTGGTCGAAGCCTCGCCGTGCTCGGCTCGGAGAACGACGACATCTTTCTGTCAGCCGACATGTACGCCGGCGTCGGATCGGCGACGACGTTCGCGGCGATGCAGGTGCAGGGCGAGGGGCGCCAGGACTACAACACGAACCGCTGGGACGGCATCCTCGGCAGCGGGCGTGGCGCGGTGTACCAGCGAATCACTCCGAAGCAGACGCTGGTCCTCGATGGGGAGTGGAGCGGGGGATGGCGGCAGCGCCTCCCGTTCCAGCTGACGTTAGGCGACGACCGCGGCGGCGTGCGCGGCTATCGCCGCTCGCGGGCGGGGGGGGCGCAGCGCGCGGTCGCGCGCTTCGAGGACCGCTGGTATGTCGGCCGGATCCGCACCCTGGCCGACATCGGCCTCGCACCCTTCTTCGATGCGGGCCGGTTATGGGCGGGTGACGCGGCGTTCGGCGTCAACACACCCGTCCGGCTGGGAACGGGGATCTCGTTCCTCGCCGCCGTTCCCCCGCGTTCGAAGCGGCTGTTCCGTCTCGAGATCGGATATCCGCTGTCGAAGGATCCGCATGCGAAGCTCGAGCTGCGGATCACGGCGACCGACCTGACCCGCCTGTTCTGGGACGAGCCGGGGGACGTGAAGCGGAGCCGGGAGAGCACGGTGCCGGCGTCGATCTTCAACTGGCCGTGAGGGCAGCCCCTACGCTTTGGCGGCGACCGGGTCTCCGGTGCTGGCCATCATCCGGCGAATCGGGACGATCAGCAGGGCGATCACGATCGCAGCGCCAGCGAGTGCTCCGGCGGTCCCCATGAACAGCTTCGGCATCTGCTCCAGCTTTTCCGGGTCGACGTTGCCGCCGACGAGGCCGGCGATGAGGTTGCCGACCGAGCTCGCGAGGAACCAGATGCCCATCATCTGCCCGACATACTTTCGCGGCGAGAGCTTGGTCATCGTCGAGAGGCCGACGGGGCTGATGCTCAGCTCGCCGAAGGTCTGGAAGAGATAGCTCCACGTCAGCCACCAGGCGGAGACCTTTCCGGTCGCGCCGCTGGCGAGGATCATGTGCGCCGCCGGGATCATCAGCGCGAACCCGATCGCGGTGAGCAGCAGGCCGAGCGAGAACTTCGATGGGCTGGAGAGATCGACGCCGCGTCTCGCCAGCGAGGTCCAGACCCACGCGAAGATCGGCGCGAAGATGATGATGAACGCCGAGTTGATCGACTGGAACCACAGCGCCGGTACCTCGAAGCTGCCGATCGTCCGCCGCGTGAAGTCGCGAGCGAACAGGTTGAGCGAGGTCGGCGCCTGCTCGAACGCCGCCCAGAAGATCGCGGCGAAGATGAACAGGATGAAGATCACGCCGATCCGCTTCTTCTCGTCGCCGGTGAGCCCGCCGGTGATGAGCATCCCCGCGAAGTAGATGACGGCGATGCCGACGAGCACGTACGTCATGCTCTCGCCGATTGCCCGCGGGTCGAGGGTGATCACGCCGGTGGCAGCGAGTGCCATGACGATCGCGAGGATCGCGAGCGCGCCGATGGTCGCCATTGCGCCGCG
>DASZNJ010000096.1:0-23444 GCA_035551575.1 Gemmatimonadaceae bacterium | reverse complement strand
CCGCCGCCCGCGCGAGCCGGTGCTGCACCTGAGGTACGAACGCGACCGGGCGAACGGGCGCCGCACCGGCGAAGGCGCTGGCGACGACCGGGTACCGGGCGAGCAGCGCGTTCCACGTCGACGTGGCGTCGGCGCGCTGGGCGTTCGACAGTGTCGCCAGCCCGCGCGGCGTGACGAGAAATCCCGCGCTCGTCACCCCGTCGTCGAATCGGAGCGAATACATCCATCCCTCGTCGATCACGTGATGGACCGCCGCCCAGTCATCGGGATAGGGCCCGCCCGGCATCCCCGGGACGACGTCGCGCATCAGGCGGACACCCTCGAAGTGCCCGAACACCAGCGAGGAGCGGGTGATGGTGGTGTCGAGCGCCGATGGAATGCCGAACTGCCGCGCCAGGAAACCGTCAGGCCCCGACGCGTCGATGACGAAGCCGGCGTCCAGCTCCAGGGGCGCGCCGTCACGGGTGCCGGAGAGCCGGATCCCGTCAGGATGCTCGACCGCGCGCGCCAGGTCGAGTCGATCGCGATAGTCGACTCCCGCCGCGACGGCCTCGCGGACGAAGTGGTGATCGACGTCCGCGCGCAGCCAGTGCGTGTCGGCGAGCGCGTCCTCGGGGCTGGCCGCGACGAGCAGCCGTTCCGCGGCGAGGCTCGCGGCGTCGTGCCGCTCCCCCGGGTGATGCCGATAATAGGTGAAGCCGCGCTTCAGGCCACGCCGCAATTCGGGGTAGTGGCTGAGCCAGCGCCCATGCGCGGCGAGCCGGTAGCAGTCAGGCAACCCGTAGCGGACGCCGAGCCGCTCGAGCGAGAGATTGGCGAGCGGAGTGGTCGACTCACCGATCGCGAACCGCGGATGCGCGCCGCGCTCGAGGAGCACGACGTCGTAACCGAGAATCGCCAGCACGCGCGCGAGCAGCGAGCCGGCAAAGCCGCTGCCGACGATAGCGACCTCGCACGACTCCGTCACCGTCCCCCGCAGGCGGCGCAGGAAATCTTCGGCTCGGGACGGCCGGTGGTGTTCAGCCGCCGCAGCCGCGCGATGCGAGCGGCGCGGCAGTGCTCGCACGCGGGGAGCTTCTCCGCATCCCAGAGATCGGCGGTGACGACGGTGCGCCCGATCGACAGGCAGCGGTCGAGCGCGTCCTCGAGCTGCGCGAAGGTCGGCGCGGCGAACTCGCCGCGCCGCTGCAGACGCTCCATCTCGCCATTCCCCCCGCGCACCGGGATGATCGATACCACCGCCGCTCCCCGCTCCGCGGCATGCTCGACGGTCCGGACCGTCCACTCCACCGACTCCGCCGCCGGAACGTGCGGTGCGCCGAGCAGCACGAAGACGCGCAGGTCGATCGCGTGGTCGGCGAGGAAGCGCGCCGCCCCGTCGAAGCGCGCGAGGTCGAGCCGCTTGTTGAGACGTGCCGCGGCGAGCGGGTGGATCGTCTCGAGCCCGACCGCGACCTCGAGCCGGCCGGAGAGGAGGCGCGCGAAGGCAACCGCCGCCGCGCCGATCGTGTTGACGTGCGACTCGACGGTCACACCGGAGAATGGTCGCGAAAGCTCGGCGATCGCCGGCAGGTCGCCAGGCGGCACCGCCCGGCGATCGAAGAAGTTGCTGGCGTTGTACAGCTTCACCCGGTCGGGGAGCGTCACGTCGAGCCCGGCGAGCGCGCGGGACAGCTGCGCCGGCAGCGCACCGTCAGGGGTGGGGCCGTCGATCGTGTAGCGCCAGAGGTCGCAGAAGCTGCAGGTGAACGGGCACTCGGCGCCGGCGAGGAAGACGGTGAGCGCGCGCTCGATCGTGCCGCCGGGCCTCCGCTCCTCGTCGACCACCGATCCATGCGCCGCGAAGGGATCGACGTACGGCTTCGGCGGACGGAGACCCCGGATCCGCTCGTCGGCGAGCGCTGCGCTCACGCCCGCGCCGCGTAGAGCGTCTGGAACTGGCGGCGGTAGAGCGCTTCGTCCTGCGGGAAGAGCCGCTCGACTTCCTTCGACGCGACCGACCCGTGCTGGAACCGGCGCTTCGGGAACACCGGCATCTCGATCCCGAGCACCGCGCGCACGCCGCGCGAGACGATCTCGCCCTTCAGCGCGTAGAGCCGCTCGTGCGAGCCCCCGGTGAGCTCGGCGAACGGAATCGCCTCGGCCACCGCGATGACCGACGGGCGCGTGTACGGGCTGAAGTCGAGGAATCCGTGCTCGCTCGCGCACGCGTAGCCGCGCACGCATCCGCGGCTGTAGCCGCCGGAGTAGGTGAGCGAATGCTTGATCGACTCCACGCCCCACCCTTCCTGGTAGAGCATGCGGTTGTTGACGACGCTGCGGATCGTGAGCTCGCTGTTCTCCTCGATCGGATAGTCCTTGAGGTTCTCGTCGCCGCCGTCGCCGTCGACGAGGAGGCGCCACTCGGGATATCGCTCGCGGATCCCGGCGAGGAGCGACAGGTTCACCGCGGCACACTCGACGTCGAGCGGCTTGTAGTCCTCGATCACCGCGACCGCGCGCGCGGAGTCGAGCGCGCGCGCCGGGATGTCGATCGTTTCGCCGAGCATCTCGAGGCTGGTGCGGCGGAGGAACTCCGCTGCCTGGCGCGCGTCTTCACCCTCGCCGTTCACCGACAGCGTGAACGCCTTGAGCCGCGCCGGCGACTGCCCTTCGTTGAGGAGGAGCTTGTAGAGGCAGAGCAGCACCGCGCCGCTGTCGATCCCGCCGGAGAACGGGACCCCGATCGGCGCCGTCGCGTCCTGCACGGCGAGCCAGCGCCGGAGCTCGTTGTACAATGCCTCGATGTAGTGGCGGCCGATGACGTCGAGGTCCTTCGGGAGCGTGCCGCGCGGCGGGTCGAAGAAACGCTGGTGCACCGGGTTCGGGTCGGGGCAACCGATGAGGCGGAGCGTCGTGACGTGGTGGGCGGGGACCATGCGCGTGTAGCTCGGGTGGAACTGCGCCGACCAGCCGCGGCGCGCCAGCTCGGCCGCGATCCGGTCGATCCGCTCGGCGACGATGAGCACCGGGCCGGCTGTCGCCTTGGCGAGGAAGTAGCGCATCGGCCGGTCGAGGCTCCGCGCGAGGAGGACGCGCTCGCCGTCCTGGGCGACGAGCGCAAAGGAGCCGTCGATCCCGAGGACCGCGTCCATCTTCCCGGCGAGGAGCCGGCGCCGCCCCTCGGACGGGCCGATCGACCAGAGTCGCTGCGACTCGTCGGGAATGAGGTTGACGACGCTGGCGACGTACTTGTGCTGGGTCATGCGGAACAAATCCTCGCGTTCTGATCTCGTTGACGGAGTCGCGACGCGCGGTGTATCGTCCCCCGCGTCCGATCCCCTTTTCCGGCGGTAAAGCTCACGATGGCGAAGATCGCACCCCTGTATCGGTCGGCGCTAGTCGCGCTGCCCGCCCTCCTGTTCATTGTCGCGGCGTGCGGCGACCGGGGTGAGCGGCCGCTCTTCGAGCTCCTCGACGCAAAGGAGACGGGGATCGGCTTCGCGAACACCATCGCGACGAGCGACTCGGTGAACGAGCTCACCGACGTGTACGTGTACAACGGTGCCGGCGTCGCTGTCGGGGACATCGACAACGACGGCCTCGCCGACATCTTCTTCGCCGGCAACAGGGTGTCGAGCCGCCTGTACCGGAACCTCGGCCACATGAAGTTCGAGGATGTCACCGCGAAGGCGGGGGTGACGACGAGCCGCTGGGCGACCGGAGTGAGCATGGTCGACGTCGACGGCGACGGATTCCTCGACATCTATGTCTCGGTCTCCGGGCCGAAGTGGTCGAAGGCGGCCGAACGCGCGAATCAGCTGTTCATCAACAACCGGAACGGGACGTTCACCGACGAGGCCGCGCGTTATGGGGTGGCCGACACCGGGTTCACGACGCACGCCGCCTTCCTCGACTACGACGGCGACGGCTGCGTCGATCTCTTCCTCCTCGAGAACTCACCGGAGGATTTTTCGCGCGGAAGCTTTGGCGGGCAGATGCCGGGCGAGCAGGGCACGCCGGGAAGCCACAACGAGCTCCTTCGCAACGACTGCCACGGCCGCTTCACCAGCGTCTCCCGTCGGGCGGGGATCGATCGCGATGCCGGCTTCGGGCTGGGCGTCGTCGTCGCCGACCTGGATCGCGACGGGAAGCCGGACATCTACATCTCCAACGACGCGCTCCCCAACGACGTCGTCTACATGAACAACGGGAACGGGACGTTCACCAACCGGGCCGCGCAGCTCCTCAAGCGGAGCAGCCAGGCGGGGATGGGAGTGGACGCCGCCGACTTCAACAACGATGGCTGGCCGGACATCATGCAGGCGGACATGATGCCGCGCTCTCTCGGGCGACGAAAGCGCATGAGCGGGTACATGTCGTACGGGAACCTGCTCGAGTCGCGAGGACGAGGCTTCCGCGACGACTACTCGATGAACTCTCTCCAGCTGAGCAACGGCCTGACGCCAGACGGCGAGCCGCTGTTCAGCGAGATCTCGCGCCTCGCCGGCGTCGCGCACACCGACTGGAGCTGGAGCGTCCTCTTCGCCGACTTCGACAACGACGGCAACAAGGACATCTTCGTCGGCAACGGGTATCCCAAGGCGGTCAACGATCTCGATTACGTTTCGGCATTGTTCGGCCGCGCGGGGATGCGGGCGACGACTCCGTCCCGCGCCCGCCTCGAGATGCTGAACAGCCTCCCGAGCTACGCCGAGCCGAACTACCTGTTCCGCAACACCGGTGGCCTCCGCTTCGCCGACGAGTCGAAGGCGTGGGGGATGGGTCCGCCGAGCTCCTCGTATGGCGCCGCCTACGCGGACCTCGACAACGACGGGAGGCTCGACCTCGTCGTCAGCAACATCGACGCACCGGCGTTCGTCTATCACAACGTCCAGCGCGCCGACCCGGCGCACCACTACCTCTCGGTCCGCCTCGAGGGGACGGCGCCTAACGTGCGCGGGCTCGGCGCGACCCTCGTCCTCACCGCGGGGGGGAAGAAGCAGTACCTCTACCAATCCCCATATCGCGGCTACATGTCGACGGTGGACGACCGGGCGCACTTCGGGTTGGGCGCGGCCGCGCGAGCCGACAGCCTCGAGGTGACCTGGCCCGATGGGCGCTACCAGCTGCTGACCGACCTCGCGGTGGACCGGATGCTGGTCGTGAAGCAATCCGGCGCAGTGGCGACGGCACCGGCCGCGCCGCCGGCGAAGCCGCTCTTCGGGCCCATGGACGCCAGGCATGCGCCGCGATTCGCGCAGGGAGCGCCGAGGGGCGTGGATTTCTCCGTTCAGCCCCTCCTTCCCTACGCCCTCTCACGACACGGCCCGCCGCTCGCCGTGGCCGATGTGAACGGCGACGGGCTCGACGACTTCTACGCGGGCGGCGGGAGCGGTGCGCGGGCGACGCTGTTCATCCAGCGCGGCGATGGCGTCTTCGCACCGTCGCCGGTCGCGCAGCCGTGGTCGGCGGACAGCACGCACGATGACTGGGGGGCGCTCTTCTTCGACGCCAATGGCGACGGCCGCCCCGATCTCTATGTCGCGAGCGGCGGCTACCAGCTCGCTCCCGACGATCCGCTCCTCCAGGACCGCCTGTACATCAACGAGGGGAACGGACGCTTCGCGCGCGCCGGGCACGCGCTGCCGGAGATGCTGACGAGCACCGCGGCGGTGCGAGCGGGTGACTTCAACGGCGACGGGCGGCTCGACCTCTTCGTCGGCGGACGTCTCACGCCGCGCAGCTGGCCCACGCCGGCGCCGAGCTACATCCTGCGCAACGATGGCGACCGTTTCACGGACGTGACCGCGGAGGTCGCGCCGGAGCTCGCGCGGCCGGGAGGGATGATCACCGATGCCGCATGGATCGATTTCGACGGCGACGGGCGCGTCGATCTCGTCACGGTCGGCGAGTGGATGCCGATCCGGTTCTGGCGCAACGACGGCACGCGGCTGCACGAAGTCACGGGCCAGATGCGCCTCCCCGCGACGCGCGGCTGGTGGTTCAGCCTCGCGACTGGAGACTTCGACCACGACGGGCGTCCCGACCTCGTCGCCGGCAACCTCGGGCTGAACTACAGCTACACGACGTCGAAGGACAGCGTTTTCGGCGTCTACGCCGCGGACTTCACCGGGAACCGGACGACCGATGTCGTCCTCACGCAGACGATCGACGGGACGGAATATCCGATCGCGGGAATGGCGCCGCTCGGCCACACGATCTATCCACTCGCGCTGAAGTATCCGACTTACGGCGCGTTCGCCGGGGCATCGATGGCGCAGCTCTTCGGCGCGGCGTCGCTGTCAAAGGCGCTCCATTACCAGGCGGACACCTTTGCCAGCGTCATCCTCCACAACGACGGTGGCAAGGGCTTCACCCTCACGCCGCTCCCCGACGAGGCACAGGTCGCGCCGATCCGCGGGATCGTCGTGGACGATGTGGATGGCGACGGGAAGCTCGATCTCGTCGTCGCCGGGAATCTCCATGGCGCGGAGCCGAACACCGCCCGTGCCGATGCCGGGAACGGGCTCTGGCTGCGTGGCGACGGCCGGGGGGGATTCACGCCGGTCTCCCCGCGGACGAGCGGCTTCCTTGCCCCGCTCGACGCGACCGGGCTCGTCCTGGTAAAAACGATCACCGGCGCTGGCTTGATCGTCGCCAACGCCGGTGATTCCCTGCAGGCCTTCTCGGTCAGGAAACGTTAGGCGGGTCTTACCACCCGTCGTTCTGCTTCAGCCGGCTCGCCCCTCCGACCTTGCTCAGCGAGATCTGGAGGCTTGGAATCGGGTAGAGCTGGTGGCGCGCGGTGAACAGCTCGGCCGCCGCGAACTGCGGGCGGCGTGCCTTCTCGTTCCCGCCGCCGATTCCGTTGTAGTAGCCGTTGAGTACCGCCGCCGCGTAGGAGTTTCCATAGCGGCGGAGGTCGAAGAAGCGCTGGCCCTCCATCGCCAGCTCGAGCCGGCGCTCGGCACGAACAGCCTCGCGCGCGGTGGCCTTGTCCACCCACGGTCCCTGCGTCTGGTACAGCCCGACGCGGTACGTCGCCCAGGTGATCTTCGGGTCGTCGATCGGCACCGCGATGCGGGTGTCGCCGGCGCACTGGGGCCAGGTGAGCTGGACCTTGTTGTCGGGCGTGTAGCCGCACCCCTGGGCAGCGCGACCGGCGCGCGCGCGCACCGAATCGACGAGAAGCTGCGCGTTGGCCAGCGTTCCGGCCTCGACCTCGGCTTCGGCGAGCATCAGCATCAGGTCGGCGAAGCGGTAGATGTGAACGTTGTCCGAGTTCGTCTGCGCATTGGTCCAGCCGACGTTGCTCTGCGCACCGCTGGCGCGCTCGTGGACGTTCTTCTTGCCGCTGTACGGACCGCCGTGCGACACCTGGCGGATCCAGCCCGCCTCGTGGATCCCCCAATCCTTGAACGGCACGCTGTCACGGCCGACGGTCCAGTCGAGGCGCGGGTCAACCGGCGTCGCCCGGATCGCGGCGCTGGCGGCGCTGTAGTTCGCGTTGTTGACGTTCCAGGTGTTCGGGTTGGACAGCGCGATGGGCAACCCGTTCGCATCGACCTGATAGTAGTTCACCAGGTTCTGCGACGGCTGGTGGAAGCCGCAGCAGCCGAACGGGCTTCCCGAGTGCGGGAAGTTCAGCCGGTCGCCGAAGTTCGAGTTGGCACCGTTAGGCTCGCCGTCGTTGGCCGACGCCTGGTAGGCGAAGATCGTTTCCTTTCCGTTCTCGTACTGCGGGAAACCGGTCCAGACGCGGTCGAAGCTCTGCTCGAGCGCGTAGGGCCCGTTCTGGTAGACGTCGCGCAGCGTGATCAACGCTTCCGGGAACTTCCCGGCGTAGATCTGGACGCGTCCCTTGTAGGCCTTCGCGGTCCACCGCGTCGCGCGTCCCTTCTGGCCATTGCGCGGCGACGTCGGGAGGAGCTTGATCGCCGAGTCGAGATCCTTGATCAGGTCGGCGTAGACCTGGTCGCTCGTCTCGTTCGCCTTGCGGAAGTCGGTATCGTCCTCGCGATAGTACGGGACGTTCCCCCAGAACCGCCAGGCCTCGAAGTGGTAGTGGGCGCGGAGGAAGATCGCTTCGCCGGCGACCCCGTTGACGTTGTCGGCGCTCATCGCGCCCTGGGCGGCGACCGTCTTCAGCAGCCGCAGCGTCGCGTTGGCGCGGCTGATCCCCTCGTAGACGCCGACCCACTTGTCGTTCAGATAGGACTGGGCGTCGGCTGTCGCCCAGTGATACTCCTCGAGCGCCTCGATCGGCGGCTGGTCGTTCGCTTCCGATCCCTCGTAGGCGTCGTCGCTCGTGACGCTGCCGAACGCCCAGTTGCTCACGGCGCAGCCCCACGCGCCGCTGATGTTGGTGCAGTCGAGCTGTCGGTATGCGGCGATGAGGGAGCCCTCCACCCCCGCCGGGGTGCTGAGGGTGCCCTGGTCGAGCGTCCCCTCGGGGATGGCCGCCTTCGACAGGAAATCATTGCAGCCGTAGAGCGCGGCCCCGGCCACGATCGCCAGCGCTGCTCCCTTCAGTAGTCGGTATTGCGATACGATTCTCATCGTCTCTGCTTCCTCGGAGAAAGGGCGCGTCGCCTAGAAATTTGTGGACAGGCCGATGCTGAGCACGCGGTTGCTCGGGTACGTCCCGAGATCGATCCCGCGTGACTGGTCACGGATGTCGCCGGCCGCGCCGGAAACGTTGTTGGCCGGGAGCGCCGGATCGAGCCCGTTGTAGCCGGTGATCGTGAACAGGTTGTCGCCCTGGAGGTAAATGCGCGTTCCGGTGAGCGTGCCGCCGATGTAGCGCATTCCCGCCGGCACGGTCCAGCCCAGCTGCAGGCTGCGCATGCGCACGTACGAACCATCCTCGATGTAGAAGCTGCTCACCGCCGAGCTGTAGATGTCGCTGACGTCGATGCGCGGATACTTCGCGTTCTGGTGCGTCGGCGTCCACGAGTTCGCGAGCAGGTCCTTCCGGACGTTCGTCGAGAAGTTGCGGAAGATGTAGAACTGCTTCTGCCCGTCGAGGATGTCGTTCCCGAAGGAGCCGAAGATGGTCGTTCCGAGGTCGAAGGAGCGCCAGCGGAAGTTCAGATCGAGCCCGCTGGTGAACTTCGGGTGCGGGCTGCCGATGATCGTCTGGTCGGCGTCGGTGATCTTCCCGTCACCGTTCACGTCCTTGAACTTGATGCGCCCCGGAGCCGCACCGTCCTGCGTGGCATGGGCGGCGACGTCGGCGGCGTCGCGGAAGAACCCGTCGGCGACATACCCGAAGAACGAACCGATCGGGTGCCCGACCTGGTTGATCACCGGGTGCGGGCTGAATCGCAGCGTCGTCGGACCATAGAAGAAGTCGTTGACGCCGTCGATCTCGAGGACCTTGTTCTTGTAGTGGCTCCCCGTCAGCGTCGCGTCCCACCATGTCCCGCGGTGGCCGATCGACATGTCGAAGCCGGTGTTGCTCATGCTGCCGATGTTGATGATCGGCGGGTCAGCCTGACCGGCGGTCGCCGGCAGGCGCGGATCGAACAGCAGGTTGTTGGTCGTCCGCTTGTAGACGTCGATCACGAGGTTGATCCGGCTTTCCCAGAGCGCGAGGTCGGCCCCGATGTTCTGCGACCGGTCCTCTTCCCACTTCAGGTTCGGGTTGCCGATCGAGACCTGGCGGTAGCCGGCGACGATGTTGGTGTTCGATCCCGAGATGTCGTAGAACGTCGCGCCACGGTTGCCGTTGAACTGCGTGACGATGCGCCCCGGCGTGATCTGCTGGTTGCCCGTGACACCCCAGCCGTACCGGATGAGCGCGTCGGAGAGCCACTTGTTGTTCTGCAGGAACGACTCGTTGCTCAGGTGCCAGCCAAGTCCGAACGCCGGGAAGGTACCCCAGCGGTTCGCCGGCCCGAGCCTGGATGAGCCGTCGCGCCTGACGGTCGCGCTGGCGATGTAGCGGTCGGCGAAGTTGTAGTCCGCCTTGCCGAACAGCGAGAGCAGGGCGTACCGGTTGCCGCTGCTGGTGACGTTCTTCGTGCTCGCGTCGCCAAGTCCGTCCTGGATGAAGCGCGACGAAACAGCCGGGTTGAGGATGTTCGCCATCGACCCGTCGATGCGGCGATAGTTCCCGGCGTTCGCCTCCTCGCCGGCGAGCAGATTCAGCGTGCTCAGCCCGTACGTCACCGCGTACGTCGCAGTGTTGCTCCACGTCCAGTCGTTCGCGTTCTCCTGGTTCTCGCCGATGCTGTTCGAGAACGTCGCTTCCGAGTTCTCCGGCGTCGGCGCGTTGTAGTAGGAGTAGGAGCCCTGATGGACGCTGAACCCGAACTTCGAGCGCAGCGCCAGCGTCGGCAGCACCGCGTAGCCGGCGAAGACGTTGCCGAAGACGCGGTTGTTCTTGCTCTCGTTGTTCCGCGACTCGTAGGCGATCTTCAACGGGTTGGTGTTGTTGCCCAACGTGAGCGCCTTGCCCGAGGCGAAGTTGCCGGCGATGTCGCGCACCGGGACGACCGGCTGCATGAGGATGTTCTTGCCGATGATCGTCCCCTCGCCGAAGGAGTCGTCGCCCTGCCCGCCGTGGGCGCGCTCGACGCCGATCGCGAGGTTCTCGCCGAACGTCAGCTTGGCGCGCCGGAACTCGGTGTTTGCGCGCACGGTGCCGCGCTTGAACTCGTTATAGCGCGCGGTCCCGGCCTGGTCGAAGAGGCTGAACGAGACGCCGTAGGTGTTCTCCGGGCTCCCGCCGGACACCTGCAGGTTGGCGTCGGTCACCTTCCCCGTCCCGAACACCGCCTTCCACCAGTTGGTGCCGGGGCTCCCCCGCATGATCAGGTTGTTGGGGTAGGAGTACGAGCTCGCCGCGATGTCGGCGTTCGAGCAGGGCCCCGATCCCGACGGGCCGCAGTTGTTCGGCCAGATGTAGTCCGGCACCTTCGGATCGGTGACGCTGCCGTAGATGTTGGTCGGCACCGGCTGGCCGGCGTTCTCGAACGCGGCCTTCACCACCTTGAAGTAGTCGAGCGAGTTCTGGATGAGGAAGTCGTCGTAGCCGCGCGTCGGCTGCGCCCACCCCTGCCGGACGCGGAAGTTGGTGCGCGGCGATCCGACCAGCCCCTTCTTCGTCGTCTCGATGATGATGACGCCGTTGCTGGCCCGCGATCCGTAGATCGAGGCCGCCGACGCATCCTTCAGCACCTGGATCGACGTGATGTCCTCCGGATTCAGCCAGTTCACGTAGGTGTCCTGGACCGGCGTCCCGTCGATGATGTAGAGGGGATCGTTGTTCTGGAACGAGCTGATGCCGCGGATGCGGACCGTGCTCCGCGAGCCGGGGGAGCCGCTCGCGTCCACCGTGATTCCCGGCGTCGCCGCGGCCAGCTTCTGCAGGACGCTGGCGCTGGTCTCGCGGTTCAGCGTCTCCATCGGTACGCTCGACACCGCGCCGGTGATGTCGCCGCGCCGCTGCTCGGTGTAGCCCGTCGTGACGACCGCCTCGAGATAGGCGACCCGCTCCATCGTCACGTCGATCGTCGTCCTCCCCGAGATCGACGTCTGCACCGGCGTGCGGCCGACGATCGCGAAGGTGAGCACGCCGTCGGGCGGCACGTTGCTCAGGTTGTACTTCCCGTTAGGCGCGGTCACCGCCCGCAGCTCCGTTCCCGACACCGAAACCGTGACGCCGGCCAGCGGCTGTCCCTCGGGCGAGCTCACCGTGCCGGACACCATGATGCGCCCCGCCTGCTGCGCCGACGCCGATCGGCCCGGCGCGAACAGCAGCAGGAGCCCGATCCCCATCGCGCAGGCGCGATGGAACAGGCCATTCCGGAGCACATTCCCTCCCGGCGGCATCTTCCTCATAGCTGACCTCTCATTAGCGGACATGCGTGGTTACCCTCCTCCTGGTCGTCTCATGGACTGAAGACCCTCCACATCGAAAAGCTGCCGACCCTGCACCAGCCTGGCGTTGCGGGCGCGACCGCCCCGCGGAACTGCGCTGAGGGTGAAAAAAGGAGCCGTCCACGTCGGCGGGCGACGGGACGGCGGTACGACCGGGATGTGAGTCCCAGCAATTCTCCTCCGACTCGGGATCCAGAGCGAAGTCCACGCGGCCCGCTCCTCCGTCGTCGGCACGGGTGAACAGGCAGCGGGACCCGGCGGACGTCGTCGAACCGCTCGGACACGACATCACGAATGAAGAGTGCAGCCGCGTACGAGCCTCGGAAGGAGGGAAGACGAGGACCTGCCGGCTCACGCTGCGCCACAGGGCGCCGCGTGATTGGGACTTCCCGGGCACCCTCTATTACGCCCAGCCATTTGGATTGTCAAGAACTCCCTCCGCGCCCCGCGCAAACGGGGATGACCCCGCGGCGGGCATCGACCAGCCGTGACCGGGGGGGCCTTCGGGGCGTCGCAATGGCAATGAGACTCTTCCTCTCCATCGCTTTCGTCCTCTCCGGCGCGGCGGGGCTCGTCTACGAGTCGATCTGGACCCGGTATCTGGGGCTGTTCGTCGGGCACAGCGCCTACGCGCAGGTGCTCGTGCTCGTCATCTTCCTCGGCGGGATGTCCGCCGGCGCGCTGGCGATCGGCCGCCGCGCCGAGAAGGTGCCAGACCCGCTGCGCTGGTACGCGCTCATCGAGCTCGCGATCGGGGTGATCGGATTCCTCTTCCACGACGTCTTCGTCTGGACGACGCGCGCCGCCTACGACTCGATCTTTCCGGCGCTCGGCCCCGGCGTCGCCCACGTCGTCGTCAAGTGGACGCTCGCCGCCCTGCTCATCCTCCCGCAGTCGGTGCTGCTCGGCGCCACCTTCCCCCTGATGACCGCGGGCGCGATCCGCAACGAGCCCGCCGGGTCGGGGCGCACGATCGCGCTGCTGTACTTCGCCAACTCCCTCGGCGCAGCGTTAGGCGTCCTGCTCGCCGGCTTCGTCCTCATCCAGGCCGCCGGCCTGCCGGGGACGCTGCTCGCGGCCGCGCTGGCGAACGTCATGGTCGGCGGCGCCGTCTACATCGCCTCGACGCGCGCACGCTCGGCGGTCGCGGCCGCTGACGGCGTGAGCGCCCCGCCCGGGGGGCACCCGGTGACCGCGGGCATCGCCGGCGAGCCGGGGGTCGCGCCCGCGCTCTACCGCCTCCTTCTCGCCGTCAGCTTCGGCACCGCCGTCTCGTCGTTCATCTACGAGATCGGATGGATCCGGATGCTCTCGCTCGTCCTCGGCGCGGCGACGCACTCCTTCGAGCTGATGCTCTCCGGCTTCATCCTCGGCCTGGCGCTCGGCGCGCTGGTGATCCGGCGCCGCACCGGGGGCGATGCGCAGGCGCTGACGCGGCTCGCGTGGGTCCAGGTCGCGATGGGACTGCTCGCCGTGGCCACGCTGCCGGTCTACATGCGGTCGTTCTCCTGGATGGCCGGCTTCATGGCGGCGTTCACCCGCACCGCGTCCGGCTACGTCGCGTTCAGCATCGCCCGCTACGCGATCTGCCTCGCGGTCATGCTGCCGGCGACGATCTGCGCCGGGATGACCCTCCCCCTCATCACCCGCCTGCTGATGCGCGGCGCGAACGGCGAGCGCGCGCTCGGCCGCGTCTACGGGGTCAACACGTTAGGCTCGATCATCGGCGTCGCACTCGCCGCGCTCGTCCTCCTCCCGCTGCTCGGCCTGAAGATGATGATCGTCACCGGCGCGGCGATCGACATCGGCCTCGGGCTCTGGCTCTTCTCGCATCACGCGCGCGCGCAGGCGCGGCCGCGCTCGATCCGGCAGCTCGCCCCCGCGCTCGCCGCCGCGGTCGTCGTGCTCCTCGTCGCCGGGATGACGAGCTTCGATCGCGACGTCCTCGCCAGTGGAGTCTTCCGCTACGGCAACGTCCCGGGGCCGGCGGCGTCGAACATCGCCTTCTTCGAGGACGGCCGCACCGCGACCGTGAGCGTGCGCCGGATCCCGGCGAGCAACGGGCTGTCGCTCGCCACCAACGGCAAGCCCGACGCATCACTGGGCCCGGAATGGTTCGCCCCCCCGGCCGTCCCGACCCGGTTCACGCACGACGCGTCCACCCAGGTGCTCGTCCCCATCGTCGCCCTCGCCCACGCCCCCGACGCGAAGGTGGCGGCGATCATCGGCCAGGGATCGGGAATGTCGTCGCACGCGCTGCTCGGCGACCCGAAGCTGTCCCGCGTGGTGACGATCGAGATCGAGCCGCAGATGCTCCGCGCCTCGCGCAGCTTCTACCCGGCGAACGCGCGCGTCTTCGACGACCCGCGCTCCTCGTTCGCGATCGACGACGCCCGCTCGTACTTCTCGTCGCAGGGCGAGCGCTACGACCTGATCGTCTCCGAACCGTCGAACCCGTGGGTCGCCGGCGTCTCCGGGCTCTTCACCACCGAGTTCTACGCGCACGTCAGGCGGTTCATGGCGCCGAAGGGGATCTTCGCGCAGTGGGTGCACCTGTCCGAGATCAACGACCCGCTCGTGCTCAGCGTCGTCCGCGCCGTCGGCGAGAACTTCCCCGACTACGCGATGTACGTCGTCGGGAACCACGACGTCCTCATCGTCGCGACGCAGGAGCCGCGGCTTCCCGCCCCCGACTGGTCGGTGCTCGCACTCCCCGGCATCGCGCACGACCTGAAGCGAGTGCTCGCCCTGACCCCCGAGATGCTCGACGCGCTGCGCGTCGTCGAGGCACGGACCCTCGCCCCGCTCGTCCACCTCGGCGGCGCGAACAGCGACTTCTATCCCGTGCTCGACCTCGGCGCTGAGCGCACGCGGTATCTCGCCGAGGGGGCCACCGGCTTCGCCGCGCTCTCGGGGGATCGCTTCGGGCTGGCCACGCTGCTCGAGGACCGGCGCGTCCCCGCGAGCCGGGCGCCCTACATCGTGATCGGCAACGTTCCCCGGCTCGAGGCGATGGAGCTCGCCGCGCGCGTCAACAGCGCCGCGTTCGAGGGCGCGACCGTCGAGCAGCTGACCGCCGCGGAAGCGGTGCGCGCGGTCGACCGATCGCTGGCCGCCAACGCGACCCCGATCGACTGGCGCTACTGGGTGGACGCCGTGCGCCGTGCCGAGGAAGCGCGCGCCGGGGGTAGCGCCGGCGTCGCCGACAGCGCGTTCTACGCGCGCGTGAACCAGTTCCTCGCCCGGCAGCCGGCGCCGGCCGAGGCACGGGCGTCGATCGAGTTTCTGCACGGCCTCGCGGCGTGGGACTTCGCCGAGGCGGCGCGCGCGTCGCGGCCGCTGCTCGCGGCGGCGGCACGCGGGGATTTCTGGCTCGCCCCCGACCTGCTGCGCGAGGGCGCGGTAGTCGCCCGGCTGCGCAGCGGCGACATCGCCGGCGCCCGCGAGGCATTCAGGATGCTCTCGCCCGCCTCGTCGCGCGGGCCCGACGACCTCCGGCCACAGCTGCTGGCCGCGTCGATCATCGCCGCGACCGAGCAGCGCCGGACGGCCTCGGGCGGTCTCACACCCTCACCCCAGGACCGATGACCGCCCGACACCCGACGCCACATGACTGACATCGTTGCCAGGGGGGTCAACTTCGTCTACGCGCGCGAGTTCGTGATCGCCGAGCGCGGAGACGCCGCCTGGCCGGCGATCGTCGAACGGATGCCGCCCGACGCGGCTGCCGTCTGGAGCAAGCCCTTCTCCCTGCTCGGCACGTATTCCTTCTCGGCGTTCAAGGCGCTGGCGCCGGCGATCCGCGGTGCGGGGAGGGCGGACAGCGACGAGACGCTCGCGCGCATGTACGAGTTCATCGCCGAGCGCAGCCTGAACAGCGTCTACAAGGTGTTCTTCCGGCTGACGAAGCCGTCCTTCGTGATCGGCAACTATCCGAAGCTCTGGTCGCGCTTCTTCACGGCGGGTACGGTTGCCGTGAGCGAGCTCGCCGACGATGGAGCGGTCGTGACGTTCACCGTTCCCGAGGTCTTCCTCGACTGGCTCCCTCCCGCGTGTCTCGGCTACTCGAGGAAGGCGGTGGCGCTGGCAGGAGGCTCCGAGCTGCGGATGCGGCCGATCCCGCCGGCGAGGCGGCCTGACGGCGAGTGGGAGGCGGCGTTCCGCCTGGCGTGGCGGCGCTGAACGTGGAGGTGGTGGCGCCGGGAACGAGACCGTTCCGGGGGCGCGGGTTGATCGCGCGGATCGCCGAGTGAGAGCCGGCCCGGTCAACCGGCTGCTCTGATCGGTGGCTGCCTGCGTTTTCGGTCAGTGCTTCACTTCGTCGACCACGAACCGCCCGCCATCGCTCCGCCCCTGCAGCGCGGGATTGTACATCTCCTCGGCGTGCGCCGGCGGCCGGACGAAAGATCCGGTCGTCGTCGCCCGCGCGATGTAGCTGGCCGAGTAGCTGCCCGGCCAGAGCATGCGCGCGAACCAGACCACCTTGTCGTCGTGAATCGCCTTGTGCTCCCACGGCGACCACCAGCCGTCCTCCCACCGCCCGTAAAGCCACGCCTGCCAGGTCGAGGATTCCGAGTCGCGGTCGCCGTCGCGGCGGGCCTGCTCGCTCACCGGCGTCACGAACGGTTGCAGGGTGCCTGACGTTTTCAGGGTGAGATCCACCGGCTCGAGACCGGCCGGGAGCGGGTCCTCGACAGCGACGAACTCGCGATCGGCGGGGACCGTCACCCGAAGGCGGACGCGTACAAGGTCGCCCTCGGTCACCGCCGTCACCGGCTGTCCATTGTCGAATCGCTCGTACCAGCGCTCGACGACGATCCCCTGGATGTCCGGCGTCACCGGCGGCTTCGAGGGGACCTCCTCGATGGTGACCGCGTAGAACACCGGCATCTTCGTCCCCGATGCCTCGAGCCTGAGGGCGAGGCGCTGCCTGCCGTTAGGCGCGCTGGTCAGCAGTCCGCCGAGGGGGACTTTCTCCGATGAGTCGGACGATCCGACACGGCGCGCGACCAGCGCTCGTCCACCGGCGGTCGCCGTCACGCGGCCGCCCTGCGTGTTCGCCGGGGCGAGCGTCGACATCGCCATCACCACCGAGGCGTAGTCCTGGGTGTTCCATGCCCATCCCCCTTCGGCGCGCCCCTGTTGCAGCACCGTCTCCACCAGTCCGCCGAGGAGCTGGTGGTCGGGGCGGAGCGCGATCGTCGCCGTGAGCAGTCCCGCCGCCGGCGCGATCCGCGAGGGAAACTCGCGCTCAGCGTGTGCCGAATCGGGCAGGTCGACGCGCGCCCCGGCGCGAGTGACGGCCCGCCACGCCTCATCGACCATCGCCTGCGCTCTGGCGCGGGCGTCCCGCCGACGGCTCAACACCTCGGCGAGGCGGAGGCGATCCTCCCAAGTCATCGCCGGCGCCGCGCCAAGCAGCGCATCCTCTGCCTTCGCGTTGGGCTGTCCGGAGCGGCGGAGGAAGTCGACGATTGCGACGCGCCCGCCGAGCGCGAGCCGGCGGTCGCGGCGCTCCGTGCGGTTCATCCCACCCGTATCGACTGGAAGCTTCGCGGCGCCCTCGAGGTAGCTGGTCGCGCGCCGGAGCACCGTGCTGTCGACAGTGATCCCCTGATCGCGGGCATCGAGAAGGAAGAGTCCCGCGTAGGCGGTGAGCCACGGCGAGGTCCAGTCGTGGTCCTCCCAGTAGCGAAACCCTCCGTCCGGCCGCTGGCGGCGCACGATCGCGTCGGCGGCCTGCTGCGCCAGCGAGCGCGGGTCGCTGCCTGACGTTGCCGGCGCATTATCCCCCGCGATCCGCCAGATCGCGATGACGGCACGCCCGGCCGTTGCCAGCTGCTCGGTGCAGTCGTACGGGTACACGCGCAGCCGGTCCCAGGCCGCGAGCAGGGGGACGATCGGCGACGTCCCGATGCGGAGCGACACCGTTGACCGTGCTGCGTCGATGTCGGCGGGGAGGTCGAGCACTACCTCCGCGCGACCGCGCAGCGTCCCGATCGACGCGTGCGCGCGCGGGTGGAAGTCCGGCTCCACCGGCAGCCGCGACTCGACGGCATCGCCATTCCGGCTGTCGGATGCACGGAGGCGCACGACGACCGTGTCCGGCGCACTGTCGCGAGCAGGGACGGCGAAGGCGAAGCGCGCGGTCGCACCCCTTCCCTCGGCCAGGTCGACGGTGCGGCGCGAGCCACGTTGCAGCGACATCCCTTCGCTGCTGGCGTCGACGGTCACGTGATGCACCGCCCCGTCGCGGGCGTTGATCACCGCGCCGGCGACGAGGGTATCGGCCGCGCGCACGAACCGCGGCAGCGACGGCCGGGCGACGATCTGGCGGGTGACGAGCATGGTCGTGTCGCCGGAGCCGAACCGGTCATCGCTGCCGACCGCGACGGCCATCATCCGCCAGGTCGTGAGGTTGTCGGGGAGCTGCGCCCTCAGCTCGGCGATCCCCTTGTCGCTGGTGACCGTGGAGCCGAGGTAGAACGCGGTCGCACGGAACTGCGTGCGCATCGCCGGCGCAGCCGCGCCGAAGGCCTGCGCCACTACCACCTCATCAAGCTGCATACGCGAGCTTTGTCCCCTCAGGCTGAAGCTCGCGGGGGACGCCAGCGCGCCTAACGCCGGCAGGGCGATGCCAACCGTCGGCAGCGTGCTCCACAGCGCCGCACCGAGCCCGCGTCGCTCGTACATCCGGGCGATGAGGTCCGGCGCCGTGTATCCTGTCAGCGCGAGCACCCCGTCATCGACCGCCCAGAGGGTGACCTCGCTCCGCACGCCGCGATGCGCGGAGTCGGACACGCTCACTCGCACCACCGCGCTGTCACGCGGCGCGTACTCCGTCGACCGGGGCGCCACGGCGACCATCAGGCGCTTGGGGCCGGTTCGGACCGCGATCTCGACGTAGCCGGCGCGAAGCAGCCGCGTCGCCGAGTCGGGATGCGCGTCGCGTGTCGGACGAATCGCCAGCAGCATCACCGAGACGAACACGTTAGGCACATGCGCCCCGGTGATCCTGACCGGGATCGTGTTCATCCCGCGGTGGATCGTCAGGCGGTGCTGCTCGAGCACACGCTCGCGCTCGAGCGTCACCCATCCCTGGGCAGAGTCGAAGGGCGAGTCGAAGGCGACCTGCACTTCTTCGCCGACGGAGGCCTCCCGCGCGCTCGCGATGAGCGGCAGCTGGTAAGGAGGACCGCCGCGCCGTCCGCCCTCGATCGCATAGCCGCCGACGGTCGTCCGCGCGACGCCCCCGCGCCCGTCGGACGCGGTGAGCCGCACCTCGTAGAAACCGTCGTGCCCCGGGGTGAAGCTGTAGGTCGCCGGGGCCACCCCTGCCCGGACCGTATCGACACGCACCGTCGAATCCCGCCAGCTGCTTCCCCCGTTGAGCCGACGCCACTGCCGCCAGGCGACGGTTGCGGTGATCACGGACCCACTGATCGCATCGCCCTCGGGACTGACAGTCTTCAGCTGCAGCGTGGCCGGCTGGCCGGCGATCCAGTACCACGCCCGCTCCGCCTTCTTCGCGAGGATGTAGAGGTGCGCCGGATGGATCGCGACCCGCGTGGTCGACGTCACCAGCTGCTGATTGAGGTCGGTGACCGCGACGTTCACATCGACCCGTCCGGGCCGGCTCGGGCGAAGCGCCGCCAGCGCGACGCGCACGTCGGCGCGGCCCGCGTCGTCGAGGGTGTCCACTCCCTGGACGTTAGGCGTGGGCGGGTTGTCCCCCCATTGCCAGTCCCACTCGCCGACGGTCCACCCGTCAGCCCCGGGGATCCGGATATCCCAGGGCTTCAGCTCGTGGAGCTCCGCCTGCCATCGGAGCGGCGTCCGACCCATCGGTGCGCCGAACAGGTATCGCGCCGACACCGCGACGTGCACCGTGTCGCCGGCGAAGCGCGGTGCCGAGTCGCTGCTCGCCGTGACGAGAAACTCGGGCGCGCGATACTCGGCGACGCGCAGCTCCTCGCTGGCGACGGACGTCCATTTCCCCGGACCACCGGTCATCAAATTGGCGACGTACATCCCCAGCCCGGCGCCGGGGCGAAGGCGGAGCGAGTCCGTGATCGTGCCGAAGGAAGTGCTCCTGATGACGGTGTCACGCACGATCACGTCCTCGTCGGACTCGTACCCGCTGGGACGGTAGGTTACCGTCAGGCGGACGGGCTGCCGCGGTGGCACGGTGAGCGCGCCGAGCACGCCGGTGCGCAGCACTCCCTTCAGGTAAACCGGCTCGCCGGGCCGGTAGATTCCACGCTCGGCGAAGATCGTTGCCGTGAACGCGGGCGAGCCCTCGCGCCGCCCGCCGAGCGACCACGGGTCGAGCGGGTTCGACATCCAGTAGTACGATCGGCCCCGCACCACCGGCAACGCTGCGCGGTCGCCGGCGACGGCGGCGTCGACGAGATGGTAGCGCGCTTCGCTCATCCCGCCGAATTGTCGACGGTCCGCGTCGAGTCGCGGGTATGCGAGGGTCGCAACGCCAGCGCTGTCGGTTCGCGCCTCGGCAATGACGACGCCGCCGGGCGCGAGGTAGCGGACCGTTGCTCCCCGCACGGGCCGGGCGTCGCCGATGCTCGTGACGACGACGCTGCCATCACCGTCGCCGATCCTCGCGTGCACGGCGAGCCCGGTGAGCTGGACGAGCGCGATCGGCGACATGGGGATGGGCGCCAGCGGTTCGCCCTCGATGATCGCGGTCGACAGCGTCCCCTTCCCCCGTTTCACCTGGGGCGGTGAGGGCGGGCGTGGAGTGCTCAGTCGACCGGCGACCTCGACGCGCATGGCGACCAGTCCGTCGCGCCGGGCAAGGAGAGCTCCTGGCAACGGCAGCTCGGTGACACCATCGACGTTCACCGTCGCGTGGAGCCGGATGGTCGCCGTCGTCGTCGACTCGGCGAGCGAGTCGATCTTCCGGCTCAGGTCACCGGGGAGGAGCGAGAGGGCGATCGCGCGGTTCGCCTCGGGGATGAACCACGAGGTTACGCGCACCGCGCCGACGTTCATGTGACGCAGGGCGATCGTATGCGGGCCGCCGCGGGGAACAGTCACGGGCCCTGACGCGTATCCGATGTTCGCGACGTAATCGCCGGTGGTAAAGGTCGCGCTGAGCTTCCCCGTGATCCGCCGGCCGTCCACGTCGCGGAGCGCGGAATCGATCGAGATCGCGTACGTGGTGCGCGGAACCAGAGGGGCGAGGATCGTCCACGTCGAGGCCTGATCGCGTGGATACCGGAAGTCGAAGGGGACGGCGGGAGTGACGTGCACGAAGCGCTTCACGTCGGCGAGCTTCACGTCGGCGGTGAAGGTGAAGCTCAGCATCTCGAGATTGCACCACCTCGCCTCAGGGCACTCGAACGCCGACAGCGCGAATGGCGGCAGCGTGCGCACCGCGTACTGCTCGGTGCTGCCGTGCCCCGCGTCGTCGATGGAGTTGGGGAGGGTGAGTGTCCCGAGGCAGTCCTCCGGGAGGGGCGACACCGGCTCGATCTCCACCACCCGTCGGAATCGATCGGCGACCGTGTCGCGATCCCACCCGCCGGCGTAGCTGAACCGTTGCGGATCTCCCTCGCCGATCGGTCGCTGCCGCGCGACGCGAAGAGGAACCGCAGCGCGCGCGGCTGGGCAATCCTTGAACTCGAGCCGGACCCCCCGCTGCAGCATCGCCAGGTCGACGGGCGCGCTGTACAGCAGCGTCATCTTCCCGTCATAGGGGAGCATGGCGGGACTGTAGCGGTAGTCACCGCCGAACGACCGCGCGAGGAGCCGCGCGTCCGGAACGCGAAAGGAGAACTCGTAGGGACGCGTCAGGCGCGTCCCGTCGAGCGCGCGAAACGCGGTGTCGATCGTGACGGTGAAGCGGGTGCCGGGAACGAGCGGCTCGTCGGGGACGAAGCGGATGGTGACCGGATCGCGCCATGCGACTCGCCCGCTGATCGCCGGCACGATGCGAAAGAGCTTCTCCGCGGCGACGGTGGCGTCGAGCGCGCCGGCGACCGGGCGATCGAAGGTCACCGTTATGACGCTGTTCACGCTCGCCGTGTCGCTCGGCGCATGGCGGAGGACGTGGAGCGTGTCGTCCTGGGCGTGGAGTGAGGCAGCGGTGGCGGCGAGCGCGATGGCGAACGAGAGAAGGCGCATGCGGACCGGGGAGAGGGAGCGGCGCGGCCAGGCGAGCAGCGTTCCCGATCATAGCGCGCGGAGACGAGCCAGCGGAAGATGCTATTATGGCAGCCGGCGCCTAACGTCGGCACTCCAGTCGGTCACAATGTCTTGACGTCAGTCACGGCGGAACGCGCGCCGGACCTCGATCGTCCTTGAGCCATGACATCGACGAAAGCAAAGTCCCCCTCCGCGAGCGTGCGCGCAGCCTGGATCTTCCATGCATCGCTGTGCCTTGCGCTACCACCGGCGCTGGCGGCGCAGCCGGCCAGCCCGAAACCGCTGCCACACCCCGACTCGCTGATCGCCATCTCGGGGCGCGGGATGGAGCTCGCGTCCTACATGTTCGCGGCGCGTCGCGCATCCGATACGATTCGGGCCCTTCATCCGGCGCCTGACGAAGTGAACATGTACTTCGTCCGGCGCGAGGGCGCCGAGTGGTGGGTGATGTTCGGACACATGACCGCTGGGCGCGACACCTTTCTTCTGTCCTACGAAGCGCGCCAGCTGCGCGTCAACTCTGACTCTTTCTACATCCAGAGCTTTCGTCCCGCACGTCCCCAGACGGCGTGGCATCTCGGCGTGGCGCGAGCGATCGACAATGCGCGCCGGAGCTTCACCACCTCCGCGCATCCGAGGCGACCGTACAACGTGGCGGTGCTCCCGAGCGACCAGCAGGAATGGCTCGTTTACGTTTTTCCCGCGCAGACGCGTCCCGACGTGTGGCCGCTCGGCGGCGACGCGCGCTATCGGGTGAGCGCCGACGGGAACACGATCCTCGATACCCGCCGCCTGCACAACACCATCCTCGAGTTTGGCCGCCCGGTGTTGCAGAACGGATCGGAGTTGAAGGTCGGGGTGCACAGCGCGGTGTTCGACGACGTCCCCGAGGACACGGACGTGCTGTGGGTGATGACGCGGGAGCCGAGCGTGCCGGAGATGGTCGTCACGGATGCATTCGTCTACGAACTCTACCCCAACGCGGCAATCAGGCTTGTCGGGCGGCGGGAGGAAGTGCTGAAGCGGTAGTGTCGAGCGCCCTGTCCTGAAACGAGGAATTCTCACCTCTATCACACGCGCCTCGATATGTGGCTGCCGTTCAGAAACAAGGCGCCGAGTGCCGGCGTCACCATCCCGACGGAGTCGGCGGTCATCCTCCAATGCGAGTCGGAGGGGATGCCAGAGCTGCGCGTCATCAACCAGGCTCTCGATCGTATTGTCGGATCCGAGGCGTTCCCCTGGCAGCTTTCGATCATCATCGACATGGCCGAGAAGCACGATGCCGGCTTGCCGACGAGCGCAGAGACCGAAGTGTTGAAGCAGCTGGCGAAGGAATTTCGGAGCCACCTCGAGGCGAACAGCAACGCGGCGTTCCTCGCGTCGATCACCTGGAATGGCACGCGCCAACT
>DASZNJ010000095.1:0-5186 GCA_035551575.1 Gemmatimonadaceae bacterium | reverse complement strand
TCGACCCCTCGCGGGGAAAGGCGCCGATCGACCAGGCGCTCCGCGCCGTCGCCGAATCGGCCGACCCGCGCGCGAGCGCGGGCCGGGCCGAGATCGCGCTCGTCGCCGCCGAGCTGGTCGCGGCGATGCATGGTCACCCGCACCCCGCGCTCCCCGCTGCGGGTCGTGCATGGGTGGAAGGCCAGGGGGGCGCACACGCGGTTCGCACCGACGGCGACTTCGAGGCGCTCGTGATGGCGACGCGCGCCCTCGATCTCATCGTCACCAGCTCGCAGCTCTCCGATGCGCGCGCCGAGGCGAGCGCCGACGAGCGCTGGCGCGACGCCCTCGACGACCTCCGCATGCGCCTCGCCGCGGCCGGCGGGATGCCGCGCTCCCCCCTCGCCTGAGCGCCGCGCGCGGAACTTCACCCGGGTGTCGCGGGTTCATCCTGGAGAGCGTCCCCCACCCGGAGTGCCACGCATGTCCCGCTTCGTCCTCCCACTTTCGATCGCATTGCTCGTCGGCTCGGCGGTCGGCCTGACGCGCGCGCAGTCCGCGCCGGCACCGCCGCTCCCCCTGCCCACTCCGGCGATCGGCACCGCACTTCGTTCCGCCGCGCCCCTCGACACGGCGGTGTTCGCCGGCGGCTGCTTCTGGGGGATCGAGGGGGTTTTCGAGCACATCAACGGAGTGCGCTCCGCGGTCTCCGGCTACGCCGGCGGCAGGACCGCGTCGCCGAGCTACGAAGACGTGAGCACGGGAAGCACCGGCCACGCCGAATCGGTGCGCGTGGTCTACGACCCGGCGCTGGTTTCCTACGGACAGCTGCTCCAGGTGTTCTTCTCCGTCGCCCACGACCCGACACAGCTGGACCGCCAGGGCCCCGACCACGGGACGCAATACCGCTCCGCGATCTTCTACCGTACCGCTGGTCAGCAGCGCGCCGCCGAATCCTACGTCAGGCAGCTGACTGCGGCGAAGACGTTCGCCAAGCCGATCGTGACGCAAATCGTCCCGCTCACCGCCTTCTACCAGGCCGAGGATTATCACCAGGATTACATGGTGCATCATCCCAACCAGCCGTACATCGTGTACAACGACGCCCCGAAGGTCGCGAAGCTCAGGGCGCAGTTCCCTCATCTGTACCGGTAGGACTGGCGACGAGGAACGGACGAGGGACGAGGGGTGGGCGCGGCCGCCTCGGGCGGCCAGCGCGATAAGGGATGGTGGGACGTGGGCCACCAACGGACCAGGAATGAGGGAGTGGCGCCGTTGTCCGGCGCGGGGTATTTGACGAGGGACGTGGAACGAGGAGCTGCGGCGACCCCTCGTCCCTCGTTCCTCGTCCCTCGTACTCCCTTGTCCCTCGTTCAGGAGTACGCCAGACGGATCAGGGGCGCCACTCCCAAGTCCCTCGTTCGTAGGCGCCCCCACGTCCCACCATCCCTCGTCGCGCCAGGCGCCTTAGGCGACCGCGCCCATCCCTCGTCCCTCGTCGCCGCCAGTGACTGCGTCGCGCATGGGTGCGTCATGGTATCCGGAGCCCCTGTGATCCCAACGCTGGAGAAACCTTGTGTCGCGATACGCCGTAGAGCGGCCCTGCCTTCAACCCGGGACCGGCAATGCGTACCTCACTCGCGCGTCTCTTCCAGCTCCGCCCCTTCCTGACTTCGGCGATCATCGGGATCCCGATCGTCCTGCTGATCGCGATCGGGGTCTTCACGGTGCTGACGCTCAAGTTCCTCGTCCTCGTCGTGTTGCCGATCGGGCTCGTGGTCTGGCTGTTCCGCCGCATCTTCGGGCGCCGGCGAGTCGTCTGAGCGGCGCGGCGCTCGCCGGACTGTCCGCGCTCGCGCTCCTCTCGCATCCCGCGCGCGCGCAGCTCCCGGCCGGCGAGCCCGCGCGTTTCCTGAGCCGGTACATCGGCCTCACGCCGGGGCAGATCGACCAGGCCCGGGGAGGCGTCGTCGTCACGCGTGTGCTCGACGCCGCCGACCCGGACGAGGTCGCGATCTTCGGGATCGTCGCGATCGACGTCCCGCGCGCGACCGTCGCCGCGCGGGTGCGCGACGTCCCCAACTTCCTCCGCAACTCGACCCGCCCCGCCTTCGGCATCTTCGGCTCTCCGGCGACCGCCGGGGACGCGCGCGGCTTCAGCGCGGAACAGAGTGATCTCGACGCGCTCGAGGCGTGCCGTCCCGGCGACTGCGACGTCAAGATGCCCGTCCCGAAGTTCGACGAGTTCCGGCGGTCGGTGAACTGGTCGGCGCCCGACGCGCCATCGCGCGTGAACGCCATCGTCAGGCAGACGATGGCCGAATACGTCGAGCGGTATCGCCGCGGCGGCAGCGCGGCGATGGTCGAGTACGGGGACCAGAAGTCCACGCGGCGGGCCGCCGATACTTTCAGGTCGTTGCTCGGAGAATCGCCATACCTGTACGACTACGTGCCCGCGTTCCAGCACTACCTGCAGGGATACCCGGCGGCCGCGCTGCCCGGAACGACGGATGCGTTCTACTGGGCGACCGACAGGCTCCCGTCCTTGCGGCCGATCCTCAGCATCACACACCTGTCGATCTACGAGCCGGCCGAGGCGCCGCTGACGCTTATCAGCGCGAAGCAGCTCTACGCGAGTCACTACTTCGTCGGTGCCTTCACGCTGACCACGCTGCTCGACCGTCCCGATGCGCCCGGCGGACAGGGGAGCTACTACATCGTGGTCCAGCGCATGCGTTTCGATCACCTGCCGCGCGGCGGGCTGTTGAATATCCGCGGGCGGGTCGTCGGCAGGATGAACGATGCACTGGCCTCCGAGCTTCGCCAGCGCAAGGCGGCGCTCGAAGCGGGGCGCTGACGTGGGCCGCCGAGGACTGGCAGAACGGCGCGCGACACACGTGATTTCAGCTGTCAGCATCGACTCCACCCTTCGCGCCTCTTCACGATGATGCGTGCGCTTCTGCTCGCCCTGCTCCTCGGCGTCCCGGCCTTCGCCGGCGCGCAGGAGCCGCCCGTCTTCACCCACGCCGACACGATCCGCGGCTCGGTGACGCCGGAGCGCGCATGGTGGGACGCGTCCTTCTACGACCTGCACATCGCGGTCTCGCCGCGCGACAGCAGCATCAGCGGGTGGAACGGGATCACCTACAAGGTCCTCGGCGCGCCGAAGGCGATGCAGATCGACCTGCGCCTCCCGCTCGTCGCCGACAGCGTCGTGCAGGACGGGCAGCGTCTCGCCTTCCATCGCGACGGCGACGCGCTCCTCGTGGCGCTCGCCGCCGCGCAGGCCACGGGCGACCAGAAGACGGTGACCGTCTACTTCCACGGCAGGCCGCCGGCGGCGAAGCATGCACCCTGGGATGGCGGCTTCGTCTGGGCACGGGACAGCGTCGGCAACCCCTGGGTCGTGACGGCGGTCGAGGGGATCGGCGCGAGCGCCTTCTGGCCGATGAAGGACAGCTGGGCCGACGAGCCGGACAGCCAGCGCGTCGCGGTCACCGTGCCGAACCCGATGATCGACGTCTCCAACGGCCGCCTCCGGCGGACCGTGCCTAACGGCGACGGGACGACGACCTACGAGTGGTTCGTGTCGAGCCCGATCAACGGCTACGACATCGCGGTCAACGCCGGGTCGTACGCACACAGCTCGAGCACGTACGAGGGGGAGGGCGGGACGTTGACGATGGACTTCTACCCCCTCGCGATCCACGCCGACACCGCCCGCGTCCAGTTCGAGCAGGCGCGGCCGATGCTGAAGTGCTTCGAGCACTGGTTCGGTCCGTACCCGTGGTATGCCGACGGCTACAAGCTCGTCGAGACCCCGCACCTCGGGATGGAGCACCAGAGCGCGGTCGCCTACGGCAACCACTACAAGAACGGCTACCTCGGGCGCGACCTGTCGCACACCGGGCTCGGGCTGCAGTGGGACTACATCATCGTCCACGAGAGCGCGCACGAGTGGTGGGGGAACAACATCACGGCGAAGGACCCCGCGGACATGTGGGTGCACGAGAGCTTCGCCAGCTACTCGGAGGGGATCTACACCGAGTGCCAGCAGGGGAAGGAGGCCGGGGCGGCCTACCTCCGCGGCCTCCGCCTCAACATCGCCAACGACGCGCCGGTGATCGGCCACTTCGGGGTGAACAACGAAGGGTCGGGCGACATGTACTACAAGGGCGCGGCGATGCTGCACACGATCCGCCAGATCGTCGGCGACGACGACCGGTGGCGTGAGATCCTGCGCGGGCTGAACAGGACCTTCCGGCACCAGACGGTGACCGGCCAGCAGGTCCGCGACTACATCAGCGCGCAGGCTGGCCGCGACCTGGGCAAGGTGTTCGAGCAGTACCAGACCACGACGAAGGTTCCGGTGCTCCAGTACAAGCTTGCCGGTTCGGCGCTGTCCTATCGCTGGTCGAACGTGGTCCCCGGCTTCGACATGCCGGTCCGGATCGCCACGTCGGCGACGGACTGGAAGGTGGTGACGCCGCGCGAGCAGTGGCAGACGCTGAAGGTCTCGTTCGGACGGCGCGGCGGCTTCCGCGTCGACGAGAATTACTACGTCACCGTCGAGAAGGTCAGCGGCGCGGCCGCGGCGGCGGGCTCCGCACCGCCGCGCACGGAGCGTTAGCAGCAGTGGCTGTCGAGTCGGAGCTGCCGGGAGCCGTTGCTGCGCCTGCGGTCACGCCATCCGCGCCGCACGCCGCCGTCAGCCACCCGACGAAGAAGGAGCGCGTCGGCCTCGAGCTCGTCGCGATCTACTCCTTCGTCAAGGCCGGCGCGCTGCTCGCCGCCGGCCTCGCCGCGTTAGGCATGCTGAACGGGCGCGTCTCGATCGCCGCCAACAACTGGCTGGAAGGGCTGGCCCTTCGCTACGAGTCGCGCCTTGCCGGCCGCCTCGCCGAGCACGTCCTCCCCTACATCGACCAGGCCAACGGCCGCCACCTCATCGAGATCGCGATCGGCGCCTTCGTCATCGCCGCGCTGTACGTCGTCGAGGGGGTCGGGCTCTGGTACTGCCGCCGCTGGGCCGAGTACCTCACCATCGGGGTCAGCGCCTCGTTCCTTCCCTTCGAGCTCCTCGCCATCTTCCGCCGCCCCTCGCTCGCGCTCCTCATAACCTTCGCCCTCAACGTGATCGTCGTCGCGTTCCTCGCCTGGCAGCTCAAGGTCGCGGACGAAGGGAGAGCGGAGTCGCGTTAGGCGCG
>DASZNJ010000094.1:0-5412 GCA_035551575.1 Gemmatimonadaceae bacterium | reverse complement strand
CCTCCGATCACCACGGTCAGCGCCGCCACCACCACCGGATACCACAGCCCCGAGTAGATGTCCCCCGTCGCCGCCACGATCGCGAAGGCGATCGGCGGCAGGAACCCGCCGAACCATCCGTTGGCGATGTGATACGGCAGTGACATCGAGGTGTACCGGATCCGCGTCGGGAACATCTCGACGAGCATCGCCGCGATCGGGCCGTAGACCATCGTCACGTAGATGACGAGGATCCAGAGGAGCAGCACGAGCATCGGCTTGTTGATGCGCGCCGGGTCGGCCTTCGCCGGGTAGCCGGCCGCCTTGAGCTCCGCGGCAAGGCTCGAGTCGAACACCACGCCGCGCGCCTTCGCATCCGCGGCCTTCGCGTCGTAGGAGATGACCGGCGCGGCGTTGCCGATCCGAATCTGCGCGATGGTGCCCCGAGGCGCATCGACGTTCGCGTACGGCACCCCCGCCTTCACCAGTGCGCTCTTCGCGACGTCGCAGCTCGACGTGAACTGCGCCGTCCCGACGGGGTTGAACTGCACCCTGCACTCGTTCGGGTCCGCGGTCACCGTCGCGGGGGACGACGCCTGCGCGGCCGCGAGCGCCGGGTTGCCGTAGTGGGTGATCGCCCGGAAGAGCGGGAAGTACGTCAGCGCCGCGAGCGCGCACCCGGCGAGGATGATCGGCTTGCGTCCGACATGGTCCGACCACGCCCCGAACACGAGGAAGAACGGGGTGCCGAGCACCAGCGCGAGGGCGATCAGGATGTTCGACGTCTGCCCGTCGATCTTCAGGATCTGCTGGAGGAAGAAGAGGGCGTAGAACTGCCCCGTGTACCACACCACCGCCTGCCCCATCGCGACGCCGAACAGCGCGAGCAGCACGACCTTGAGGTTCGGCCATCGCGCGAACGAGTCGCGGAGTGGAGTCTTCGATCCCTTTCCCTCCTCCTTCATCGCCTGGAAGAGCGGCGACTCGTTCAGCTTCAGCCGGATCCAGACCGAGATCCCGAGGAGCACGAGCGAGAGGAGAAAGGGGATGCGCCATCCCCACGCGTCGAAATTCTCCGCGCCGAGCGCGACCCGGCATCCCATGATCACGAGCAGCGAGAGGAACAGGCCTAACGTTGCCGTGGTCTGGATCCACGACGTGAAGGCGCCGCGCCGCCCGTGCGGCGCGTGCTCGGCGACGTACGTCGCCGCGCCCCCGTACTCGCCGCCGAGAGCGAGTCCCTGGAGAAGGCGGGCGAGGATCAGGATCACCGGCGCCGCCACCCCGATCTGCGCGTAGGTCGGCAGCACGCCGACGGCGAACGTCGACAGCCCCATGATCAGGATCGTGACGAGGAAGGTGTACTTCCTCCCGACGATGTCCCCGATCCGCCCGAAGACGATCGCGCCGAAGGGGCGCACCGCGAACCCGGCGGCGAAGGCGAGGAGCGCGAAGATGAACGCCGCGGTCGGGTTCACCCCGGAGAAGAACTGCTTGCTGATGACCGCCGCCAGCGACCCATAGAGGTAGAAGTCGTACCACTCGAAGACGGTGCCGAGCGACGAGGCGAAGATCACCCGCCGGATCACCGCGGGCGTCAGCTCGCGGGTAGATGCGCCTGATGGAACGCCGATCGCGCCTGTCGACATGGATTCTTCGGAGCTCGGAAGTGGGACGCGTCGCGCCTGCCGACGCTCGGGGGGGAAGCCAGCCGCGAAGATGCCGCGGCCGCCGATCGTGTCAAGCATGCCGCGCGGCTGCGCCGCGGAATCGCCGCGCCGCGCCCCGCCCCTCGGCACGGCCTTGCCCGCACGGCTGACGTCCCCCACCATTCGGAGATCGGACGGGCGCTGGCTCCGCGCGCCCTTCCCGCTCACCCCACCCGCCGAGCCATGCCAGACATCGACGTCCTGCTGACGGAGAACCGGAAGTTCGCGGCCGACCCCGCGTTCCGGCGCGCCGCCCACATCTCGAGCCGCGAGCTGTACGACTACGCCGCCGCCGACCCGGTCGGATTCTGGGAGGGGATGGCGCGCGAGCTCGCCTGGACCACGCCGTGGACGAAGGCGCTCGACTGGACGCCCCCGCACGCGAAGTGGTTCGTCGGCGGAACGATCAACGCCGCCTACAACTGCGTCGATCGCCACGTCGCCGGCCCGCGTCGCAACAAGGCGGCGCTCGTCTGGGAGGGAGAGCCGGGCGACCGGCGCACCCTCACCTACTGGGACCTCTACGTCGAGGTCCAGAAGTGCGCGAACATGCTCGCGGCGTTAGGCGTGAGGAAGGGGGACCGGGTCGTCATCTACCTCCCGCTGATCCCCGAAGCGGCGATCGCCATGCTCGGCTGCGCGCGCATCGGCGCGATCCACTCGGTGATCTTCGGCGGCTTCTCTCCCGACTCGGTGCGCGACCGCGTCAACGACGCGCAGGCCAAGGTCGTCATAACGGCGGACGGCGGCTATCGCCGCGGCCAGGTCGTCCCGCTGAAGCGCAACGTCGACAAGGCGCTCGAGGAATGCCCGTCGGTCGAGAAGGTGGTGGTCGTCAGGCGGCGCCCCGGCGCCGAGGGTGACGAGGCGTTCGCGACGATGCAGGAGGGGCGCGACCTCTGGTGGCACCGCCTGATGGCGCGCGCCTCGGCGAAGCACGCGCCGGCGCCGATGGACTCCGAGGACGTGCTCTTCATCCTCTACACGTCAGGCACCACCGGCAAGCCGAAGGGGATCGTCCATACCACCGGCGGCTATCTCACCGGCGTGACGATGACGACGAAGTACGTCTTCGACCTCAAGGAGGACGACGTCTTCTGGTGCACCGCGGATGTCGGATGGGTGACCGGGCACTCGTATCTCGTCTACGGCCCGCTCGCCAACGGCGCGACCTGCGTCATGTACGAGGGTGCGCCGGACTGGCCGGAGAAGGACCGCTTCTGGGACATCTGCGAGCGCCACGGGGTGACGATCCTCTACACCGCGCCGACCGCGATCCGCGCCTTCATGAAGTGGGGCGACCACCATCCGAAGAAGCACGACCTGTCGCGCCTGCGGCTCCTCGGCTCCGTCGGTGAGCCGATCAACCCCGAGGCATGGATGTGGTACCGCGACGTCATCGGCGGTGGCCGCTGCCCGATCGTCGACACCTGGTGGCAGACCGAGACGGGAGCGATCGTGATCTCCCCTCTTCCCGGCGTCACCGAGACCAAGCCCGGGAGCGCGACGTTCCCGCTGCCCGGGTACAGCGCGCAGCTCGTCGACACCGCCGGCAACACGATGAAGACCGGGGGCGGGCTGCTGGCGATGACGAGGCCGTGGCCATCGATGCTGCGCACGATCTGGGGCGACGACAAGCGCTATGTCGACACTTATTTCTCGAAGTGGCCGGAGCACCCGGATTATTATTTCGCCGGCGACGGCGCGAAACGGGATGACGACGGCTACTTCTGGATCCTCGGCCGCGTCGACGACGTGCTGAACGTGGCCGGCCACCGGATCGGGACGATGGAGGTCGAGTCCGCGCTGGTCGAGCACCCGTCCGTCGCCGAAGCGGCGGTGGTCGGGCGTGCGCACGAGCTGAAAGGTCAGGCGCTGGCGGCGTTCGTCACCCTGCGCGAGGGGAAGCACCCGTCGCACGAGCTGCGCGAGGAGCTGCGCGACTTCGTCGCCGAGAAGATCGGCGCGATCGCCCGTCCCGACGACATCCTCTTCAGCGCCGACCTGCCGAAGACGCGGTCGGGGAAGATCATGCGCCGCCTCCTCCGCGATATCGCCGAGGGCCGGGCGTTAGGCGACACGACGACGCTGGCCGACCCGCACGTGGTCGCCAGCCTGAAGGAGCAGTACGAGGCACAGGAGAGCTGACCAACTTGCCCCCCATGGCTGAAAAGACTTCGAAGGCGGCGATCACCGTCCGGGCGGCGACGCCGCGCGACGCGATCAGCATCCGCGCGCTGATCGACCTGTTCGTACCGAGCGGTACGCTCCTTCCCCGGAGCGAGGACTTCATCGCGACCTACGCCCACAACTTCGTCGTCGCCGAGGTCCAGGGCGAAGGGATCGTCGGCTGCGCGTATCTCGACGAATACTCCCCGAGCATCGCCGAGCTCCGCTCCCTCGCCGTCTCCCCGGACTTCCAGGGAGGGGGCGTCGGCCGCGCCCTCGTCCAGGGGATCGAGCAGCTCGCCCGGACCCGAGAGTACGCGATCCTCTTCGCGGTCAGCAACGACGAAGCCTACTTCCGGAAATACGGCTTCGAGCGCCGCGAGATCCCCGAGCTCGACCGCGAGCGGAGTGAGGTGAGCCGGTACAAGGGAGTGTACGCGAAGGACCTGTGAGGGCAGCCGTTAGCCATCAGCGGCTGCTTCAAGGTGCTTCATGGGGTCAGAGTCGTTGAACGCCGATGATGCACGCCCCCGTTCGATGACGCGGGCTTCAAGGGGTCGGAGTCGTTGAACGGCGATGATGCGCGACGGGGATCGATGACGCGCCGATTCCCGGATGCTGCCCCGTGCCGCCGCGAGCAGCGGCGTACACCAACGGGAGCGATCCGCGAAATCCGCGTAATCGTCGTTCCCCCTTGTTGATGCCCCTCAGCCGCGACGCACCCCCGCGCGACGCGGCGCTCCCGGGCCCGGTGCGCAGCGCGCCGTGGCAACCAGGCGTCGTTCAACGACTCCGACCCCTCTCAACGGGGCTCATCGAACGGCCGCGGGCATCCTCGCCGTTCAACGACTCTGACCCCTTGAAAAGGCGGCTGGCTATCGGCCGCCGATCCCTTCCCTCAGGTTCCGGAAGGTGATCGAGTACCGCAGCGCCTCGACGCCCGGGATGCTGTGCTCCCATTCGGTGCGCGATGGACCGCGCAGCAGGTAGGCCGAGCGCGGCTCGGCGATGATCGAGGCGCGCTTCCACTTCGCGCCCTGCTTCCGGCGCAGGCGGAAGGTGCACCGCGAGAGGAGCGAGATCCCGACGATGTCGCCGAAGACGTCCTTGTCGCGGTGCCACCCGATCGCGGCACCCTCGCTGTACTCCGTGACGAGCACGTGCTGCAGCGCGTTCGGCGCGAGCCCGGCGAAGGAAGCGGCGACCTCGCGCAAACAAAGGAGGAATGGCGGGATGTCCTCGGTCCGGTGCAACACCCGGTCGCTGAAGTCGTAGCGCCAGCCGAAGGAGACGACCCGCCGCTTCCCGGTGTACCCATGGAACTCGAACTCCCGCAGGGGGAGCTCGCGGAGCTGCGCGACTACCGATCGCTCGACGTCGCGGGAGATCAGCTCCCGCTGGTAGCGGAACCCCTCGGGGAGCGGCGGCCGCTCTGGCTCGCCGCCGAACAGTGGGAACTGATCGCTCACCCGGGCGAAAGAAGCAAATACCGCGCGAGCGACGAACGGCGCCGAGGTTTCCCCCGGCGCCGTTCGCTCACTGCTCATCGCTTGTC
>DASZNJ010000093.1:0-15215 GCA_035551575.1 Gemmatimonadaceae bacterium | reverse complement strand
AGGCGGGCCGACGCCTCCCCGCCGTCCAGACCGTTAGGCGATGCGGCCCACGCGCGCAGCACCTCCTCGCCAGGCCTCGCGTGCCAGTCGGCGTGCTGGCCGGGGACCGATGAACCGGGCACCACCGGCGCCTGTGCACTGGCGTGAAGCGATTCAGCCACCGATCTGTGCCTCCGCACGAGGTCCTCGAAGGTCGTACGCCTCCCGGCGACGTGCTGTCGGGGGTCTCCCGACTGCGATTTCCTCCGCCCGCGGCAAACGTGCGGCATGAACCCTGGCCTCCGAGGTAGCAGATGGCAACCGATACGCGCGACACACCGACGGAGCGGCCCGGCGCCGGCGCGCTGGTGATGGCCGCACCCGGCCGAATCGTGCTCGTGGCGACCGACGACACGCCGGCCTCCGCACCCGCACTGCGCGTCGCGCTCGCGCTGGCGGAGGGAGGCGCAGCGGTTCACGCGCTGCACGTCGTCGACACGCGCTCGGTGCCGATGCCTCCACCGCTCGAGGCCGCGATCTCCTTCGCCGACGCGACGTATGGCGACGCCTTCCGCGATCAGCGCGAGAAGGAGCTCCGCACCGCGATCTCGGCGACACTCGGCCAGTCGGTCGACTGGCCGGCGAGCGTCGCGCTCGGCGTTCCCTCCTACGCGATCGTGCGCGAGGCGCGACGGCTCGACGCCGATTTCATCGTGCTCGGCCTCCGCCGGCACAGCGCGGTGCAGCGCGCGGCCGGCGACGAGACGACGCTGCACGTGATGCGGGCGGCGCCGTGCCCCGTGATCGGCGCGACCGAACCACTCGCCGGGTTGCCGCGACGCGTGCTCGTCGCGGTGGACTTCAGCCGGGCGAGCCTCGAGGCGGCGCGCGCCGCCGACCATCTCGTCGGGCGGAACGGCACCCTCGTCCTCGCCTACGTCGCGCCGGCCGAGGTGGACGTCCCCGACAATGGCGAGCGGGTGATCCATGAGCTCGGGGTCGACGCGGCGTTCAAGTGGTTCCGCGGGGAGCTCGGCCGCGCACCGGACGCGCCGGTGGAGCAGGTCAAGCTGCGCCGCTGGACGACCGCTCGCGTCGCCGAGGTGCTGCTCTCGTATGCCGACGGTGCGCGGATCGAGATGCTCGCGTTAGGCAGCATGCGCCATGGGCGTGTCGAGCGGTGGATCCTCGGCAGCGTGACGACCGACATCGCGCGCGACGGCAGTCGCCCGATGCTGGTGGTCCCGCCCGATGAACGCGCGAACACGTAGCGCGGGGGAATCCTGGCATGGACTGTCTGCCCGGCAGCCGCCCGCACAGCCGCGACCGCCGCCCGGCGTCAGGCGGCTACCCCTCGACCGACAGGATCCCGATCGCTCCCTTCTGCCCGTGGCCGAAGGCGTGGTTCACGAAGGGAAACTCGCCAGGGATGTCGCAGAGCAGCTCGAAGCACATTCCGCCCCCCGCCGGGACGGCGAAGGTCTGCACTCCGCGGATCGGCGATCCCGGCGGCGCGCCGAGGTAGACCGTATCGAACTGCTCGCCGACGACGTGGAAGCTGCATGGATGCTGTGGCCCGGCGCTCGCCACCCAGAAGCGGACGCGGTCGCCGACCCTCACGCGCAGCGGCTCCCTGATGTACTGGTTCGGCCGGCCGTTGAAGGCGACGAAGTCGGGGACCGTCGACAGCATCTTCTGGAAGTCGAAGGCGCGCGCGCCGTTCACGGTATCGCCGAGATAGTACTCCCCCTGGACGAGGACGAACTCCTTCGCCGGCGCGAGGGGCTCGCGCGGGGAGACGACGATCGCGCCGTACATCCCCGAACCGATGTGCATGAGGACCGGCGCGGTGCCGCAGTGGTACATGAAGATCCCGGCCCACTTCGGCTTGAAGGTGTAGCTCACCGACTGCCCCTTGATGACGGAGCGGAAGGCGACCTTCGGGTCGATCTGCGCGGAGTGGAAGTCCATCGAGTGGGGGATGTCCGATTCGTTCGTCAGGGTGAACTCGACGGTGTCGCCCACCCGGCAGTGCACGATCGGGCCGGGAATGTCGCCGTCGAAGGTCCATCCAGCGACGACGAGGTCGTCGGACACACGAATCGGCGCCTCGCGGGCCCGAAAATGGAGCTGGAGCCGGTTGCCGGGCGGAAGCGGGGGAAGCACCGGGTCGAAGCGGTGATACCTGGTCTCTGCGGCGCGCGCGGTGGCCTCGGGCGTGGCCGACGTCGCTGTCGCGTGCCCGCCCTTGAGCACCGCCGAGTCGAGGCGGCTGTCGGAGTTGTGGTGGAGGAGGGAGCCCTGGCTCGCGGGCGGGGGAGCGCCGGCCGCGCCCCCCGCCGCGGCGGTGCCGCTGTCGGCCCGCTCCGTGCCGTTAGGCGCGCACGAGGTCAGCGCGGCGCCGACCGCGGGGATCGCGAGCGACAGCGCGGACGCGCGCGACAGGAAGTCGCGGCGGGTGGCGGGACGGGCGAGAATCTCCGACAGGCGCCCAGCCTCCGGGTTCGACATCGGGCTCTCTCCTGGTGAAGGGTGGACCAGAACGCGAAACCGCGGCGCGTCCCGGGAAGGGAACGCGCCGCGGCCTTCTTCGCCAGTTGCGCGCCAGCGGGTGTGCAGAGGCGGGTTCAGAAGATGATCGCGACCTTCAGCACCCCGTCGCGGTGGTCGCCGAACAGCTCGTACGCCTCCCCGATCCGCTCGAGCGGATAGCGGTGCGTCAGGAGCGGAGTGAGGTCGACGCGGCCATGCCGGACGAGCTCCATCAGCCGGCGCATCCGCTCCTTCCCGCCCGGACAGAGCGTCGTCACGATCCGGATGTCCCCGAGCCCGGCGGCGAACGCATCGTAGGGGACGCCGAGCTTCCCCGAGTAGACGCCGAGGCTCGACAGCGTTCCCCCCGGGCGCAGCGAGCGAAGACCGGCCTCGAAGGTCTGCTGCGTGCCTAACGCTTCGATCGCGACGTCGGCACCGCCCCCGGTCGCCCGCTTCACTTCGGCGGCGGCATCCACCGCCGTCGGGTCGATCACGACGTCGGCACCCATCCGCTTCGCGACCTCGCGGCGGTTGGCGTCGGGCTCGACGCCGATCACGAGTGCCGCGCCCATCAGCCGCGCGCCGACCGTCGCGCAGAGGCCGATCGGTCCCTGCCCGAACACCACCACGCTGTCGCCGGGCTTCACGCCCCCCGACTCGGCGCCGCTGAATCCCGTCGACGCGATGTCGGCGAGGAGCACGACCTGCTCGTCGCGCAGGTCGCCGGGGATCTTCGCGAGGTTCGCCTGCGCGTACGGCACGCGGAGGTACTCCGCCTGCGCGCCGTCGATCGTGTTGCCGAAGCGCCAGCCGCCGACCGCCTCGTAGCCTGTGCCGTGACCGCACTGCGCCTGATGCCCGGAGAGGCAGCCGTGGCACTGCCCGCAGGGAGTGATCGCGCCGACGAGCACGCGATCGCCGATCTCGTATCCGGTGACGCCGGCCCCGAGCTCGGCGATGACACCGACGGCTTCGTGACCGATGACGAGTCCCGGGCGCACCGGGTATTCGCCGCGAAGGATGTGGATGTCGGTGCCGCAGATCGTGGTCAGCGTCAAGCGGATGATCGCTTCGCCAGCGCCGGCGTGCGGCCGCGGCACCTCGCGGACCTCGAGCCTGTTCGGCGCGACGAAGACGTTCGCCCGCATCGTTCCGGTGGTCGCGTCGGCGAAGGAGACTGCGCGTTCAGGGGTGGTCGTGGTAGCCATGGAGACCTCCAGCGGGTGTGCGAAAGCACGTGATGCTGAAGCATATGTCCGGAACCGCGCGCGCAGCGTCGGGCATGCGGGTGCGCGCTGTCAGGGAGCGGCCGACACCGACTCGGTCGTATCCCCGACTGCGAAGCACGCCGGCTCACGGCACTATCCACATGCGCCAATCCCGCTGCTCGCGCCGCATTCACGGGGAGAGCGGGCCCAACCGGGAGGTCCCATGCCTAACGCCACGATCGAGAGCCCGCCGCGCCAGCCGCGGGCCGATCTCTCCACGAACCTGGAGCCGCTGTCCCGCACGTACGATCCACCCGTACGCGGGCCGATCCTCCTGGCGAGCGCGGGACGGGGCGCGACCAACGCGACGTACTTCCTCGCCAGCGCGCTGGCGGAGCGGTTCAACGTCGGCGTCGAGGTCGCCGGCGTCCTCGAGCCGTATCCTGTGCTCCTCTTCGGCGAGCAGCCGCCGAGGTATCCTCCCGATTTCGAGACGATCCAGCGCGACGTCATCCGCCGCGCGATCGAGCGCCGCCTCGAGGCGCTCGGTCCGGATGCGGAGAAGTGGCCGGTCACGATCTTCTACGGTGACCCGGCGCGGACGATCTCCACCGTCGCCCGCGAGCACGACTCGACAATGGTGGTCGTCGGCCTCGGCAGGCACGATCGCCTCGCCAGGCTCCCCGGAGGGGAGCGCGCGCTGCACGTCCTGCGCAGCGTGGATCGCCCGGTGCTCGCGGTCGCGCCGGACGCGGTCGCCCTGCCGAGGACCGCGGTCGTCGGGATGGACTTCAGCGCGGCGAGCGTGAGGGCGGCGCGGGCCGCGCTGATGACGATCGCCGAGGACGGACTGCTCGTGCTGGTCCACGTCCGGCCCCTGATCGACCTCCTCCCGTTGTACGCGACGAAGGAGCACTCGCGCGAGAGCTACGAGGCGCTGCTCGAGAACTGGCGCGCGAAGTCGGACAGGGAGACGGCCGCGCTCTTCGCGCGCCTCCGCGAGGAGCTGCGGCAGTACGCGCCGAAGGGGGTCACGATCGAGACGCAGACGAGGTCGGGCGTCGTCCTCGATCAGCTGCTCGCCGTCGCCGACGAGACGGGTGCGCACCTCATCGCGGTGGGCACGCATGGCCCCGGTGCGATCGAGCGGTTCTTCATCGGCAGCGTCGCGACCGAGGTGCTCCGTCACGCTGGGCGGAGCGTGCTGGTCGCGCCGGCGCCCGAGCCCGCTGAGGCGGCACGGCTCTCGCTGCGATTGCAGGGGACGGCGAATGTCGTCAAGCCGGAGGAGTGGGCGACGGTCCTCGAGAAGTTCTCGGCGCGCAACGATGGGCGCCGGGTGAAGCTCGAGGTCGATGACCCGGACCTGGGTGCCCAGGTTCAGCAGTCGGGATTCGCGCTGCTCGGCGCCACGTACGACCACCACGACAAGCGGGTGGACGTGATGCTGGGCGATCCGCAGAACCACACGCGCCATCTCACCCGGTCGATTCCCCGGGCCGACGACATCTCGATCGTCGCCGGGGCTGAAGGTCCCGAGCGGACGCTGCGGATACTGAGCGGGCGCTCGCAGACGCTGGTCACCTTCCTCGACTGAGGCCATCATGGCGACCGGGGAGAAAGCCCCGCCGGGCGCGCCGCCGCGCTACACGCGGCCGCCTAACGCACCATCGCCACCGCCGTCGCCGCGCGACCCGGCGGCGCTCATCACCGAGCTGCTCCGCCCGCGCGCCGCGCCGACCCGGTCGCGGGAGGAGCAGGCATTCATCGACCTGCAGCGAGGCTGCCACCAGTGACGTCGCAGGGGCACGTCAGGCCTGACGGTTTCGACGTGCCCCTGATCGCGCTCTTCGCGGTGGTGGTGATCGCTGCCGGCCTGGCCGTGCGCGCCGGCGGCGATCGCGCGCTCGCCGCCGGCATCTGGCTCGCCGGGCTGGTCCTCGCCGGCGCGCCGCTCGTCTGGCGGACCCTGCGCGGGATCGCGCGGGGCCAGTTCGCGTCCGACATCGTCGCGACGCTCGCCATCGTCGGGGCCGTCCTCCTCGCCGAACCGGTGGCCGGCCTCGTCGTCGTGCTCATGCAATCCGGTGGCGAGGCACTCGAGCGCTACGCCGAAGGGCGGGCGTCGGCGGCGGTGCGCGCCCTCGAGCAGGACGCGCCGCGCATCGCCCACCGCCTGCGCGGCGCGGGGGAGGCGCCCGAGGACATCGTCGTCGACGCGATCGTCGCCGGCGACCTCCTGCTCGTTCGTCCCGGGGAGATGGTACCCTGTGACGCGGTCGTGGCCAGCGGCCGCTCGCACGTCGATACCTCGCGGCTGACCGGCGAGCCGATCCCGGTCACCGCCGGCGCAGGGGTCGAGCTGCTCAGCGGAAGCCTCAACATCGACGGACCACTCACCATTCGCGCGACCGCGGTCGCCGGGGAGAGCCAGTACGCGCGCATCGTCAGCCTCGTCCGGTCGGCGCAGGAGAGCAAGGCGCCGCTGCAGCGGCTGGCCGATCGCTACGCGGTCTGGTTCACCCCGCTCACCCTCGTCGTCTGCGCGGTCGCCTGGCTGTCGAGCGGCGACGCGCAGCGCGTCCTCGCCGTGCTCGTCGTCGCCACGCCGTGCCCCCTCATCCTCGCGACGCCGGTGGCGATCATCGGCGGGATCAACCGGGCCGCGCGCCAGCTCGTCGTCGTCAGGCATGGGGGGGCGCTCGAGCAGCTGGCATCGGTGTCGGTCGCCGTCTTCGACAAGACGGGGACGCTGACCGTCGGCTCTCCCGAGGTGCGCCGCGTCCTGCCGTTAGGCGGGCGGGCCGCCGGCGATGTGCTCGGGCTGGCGGCCAGCGTCGAGGAGGGATCGGGGCACCTGCTCGCACGCTCGGTCGCGCGCGCGGCATCGTCGTCGGGGGTCGCGCTCACCCCCGCCCATGACGTCAGGGAGAGCGCCGGGCGGGGAGTCCTCGGGACGATCGGGGGACGCGAGGTGATCGTCGGCTCGCGCGGCCTCGTCGAGGAGCACGCACCCGCGGCGATGACCGCCTTTCACGCGGCGGACTCCGGCGGTGGCCTTCGATCGTTCGTCGTGATCGGCGGCGAGGCGGCGGGGATCATCGAGTACGCCGACCAGCTGCGGCCGGGGCTCGCCGCATTCTTCGACGAGCTGCGCGGCCTTGGCATCGAGCGCCTGGTCCTGCTCTCCGGCGACTCGGTCGCGCACACCCGGGAGGTCGCCGAAGACGTCGGGATCACCGAGGCGCGCGGCGACCTTCTCCCCGGCGACAAGGTCACGGTCGTCGGCGAGCTGGCCGGGAGCGGCGCGAAGGTGGTGATGGTCGGCGACGGCACCAACGACGCGCCCGCGCTCACGACCGCGGACGTCGGTATCGCGCTCGCCGGCCATGGGGGCGGGATCGTCGCCGAGGCGGCCGACATCGTCGTCCTCGGCAGCGACGTCACCCGCGTCGCCGACGCGATCCGCATCGCGCGGCGCACCCTGCGCATCGCGAAGCAGAGCATATGGGTCGGCCTCGGGTTGAGCGGCGTCGCGATGGCGGCGGCCGCGGTCGGAATGATCGAGCCGGTTCCGGGTGCCCTGCTCCAGGAGGCGATCGACGTCGCGGTGATCGTGAACGCGCTGCGCACCAGCCGCGCCCCGCGGGGCGAGTCGAGTCAGGAATCTTCCCACACGACTTCCGGCCTATCCCGACAGATTCCCCTCCCCGAGGAATCCACTGTTCGGGTGTGAACAGACGGCCGACTCGCTGCAGCGCAGCATCATGAGCACGATGACCAGCCCCGAGGCGAGGCACGCCCGCGCGTCGGCGCTCGCCGCGGCGCGCGGCGCGCTTGCCATGTGGCCGCCCGTGCGAAGCGGACGGCGCATGTGGCAGCGCGCGCTGCCTGACGCGTTGCCCGACTGGGTCGCCCGCTTCCTGGCCGTTCCGCTGAGCGCGAAGCTCGCCGGCGCGAACCTGACGATCGTGATCGCCGCGATGGGTGCCGCGCTGTACACGCACCGCCCGGAGCCGGAGGATGGGAAGCTGCTCCTGCTGATGGCCATCGCGCTCGGGCTCAGCCTCGTCGTGAGCGTCGGGCTCGTGCTCGCCGCGCTGCGCCCCCTGCGCTACCTCGAGCAGGCGGCGCTGCACGTGTCCAGCGGCGACCTCGGGGCGCGCGTGCCGTCGTCGGCGCTGGCCGACCGTAACATCGCGCGCATCGGGCGCACCTTCAACGACGTCCTCGACAACCTGATCGCCGACCGGGCGCGGGCGCGGCGGCTCGCGACCGAGGTGATTCGGGCGGGCGACCGGCAGCGCGCGCTCATCGGGCGCGAGCTGAACGAATCGACGGCACAGGTCCTCGCCGCACTCGCCTTCGAGACGAGTGCGCTCGCGTCGGGGACGAGCGATCCCGGCGTGAAGGCGCGCCTCGAGACGATTCGCGCCCTGACCTCCGAGGCGCTCGAGCATGTCGGGATGCTCGCCCAGACCGTTCATCCGCGAGTGCTCGACGATCTCGGGCTGGTGGTCGCGATCAAGGGATTCGCGCGGCGCGTGCGCCAGGCATCGTCGGTGGAGGTCGACGTCTCCGCCGACATCGGTGCGGCACGCGTTCCCGATGCGGCGGCGGCGATGTTCTACCGCGTCGCGGAGGAGGCGGTGAACAACGCCGTCAGCCACGGGTGCGCGGAGCACGTCTGCATCCGCCTGTCGGCCGCTGCGGACGCGGTGCGGCTCATCGTCAGCGATGACGGGCGGGGCTTCGACGTCCAGGCCGCCGGGGCCGAGCCCGGGATCGGCCTGTTCATGATGCAGGAGCGCGCGTCGCTCGCCGGTGGTACCTTTTCCATCGAAAGCGGACCAGCAACGGGCACCATCGTGCAGGTCGTTCTTCCGCTGACCAAGGGACAGGTCTCATGAGCCATGACGCCAGGTCGCGCGCCGCGAAGTCCGCGCACACGCCGCACACGCCGCACACGCCGTCAGCGCCGTCCTTCCGCGCGCTGACGCCGGCGGAATGCGAGAAGGTCCTCTCGCGCAATCACGTCGCGCGCCTCGCCTTCTCCTTCCACGATCGTGTCGACATCGAGCCGGTGCACTACGTCTACGAGAAGGGCTGGATGTTCGGCCGGACCTCGCCCGGCTCGAAGCTGACGACGCTCGCCCACAGCCACTGGATGGCCGCCGAGGTCGACGAGATCGACGGGATCTTCGACTGGCGGAGCGTGGTGGTGCGCGGCGCGTTCTATACCGTTTCCCCCGACGTGCCCGGTGCGGAGGCCGACGCCTGGGCGCGCGGCGTCGAGCTGCTGCGCACGCTGATTCCCGAGACGGGAACCGCCGACGACCCGGTCCCCTTCCGCACCATCATCTTCCAGATCCAGACTGAGGAGACGGTCGGACGGGAGGCGTCGTCGGGCAGCCGTTAGGCTTCACCGGCCCGACCACGTAGGACGCGGTGTCGAGCGCGGCCTGCGCGGCGAGGAGCACTGCCAGCGCCATCGGTGCCGCCGACCACCGGTCGCGCGCCGGCGACCTCCGAAGGAGCCGCCACCCGCCGATCGTCACCACCGCCTCGAGAAGGAAGTCCCAGGCCGGGTGCGAATAGAGGTCGAACCCGACCACCGGCCCTCCCGCCCACAGCACCTTGAGTCCCGTGATGAAATCGGCGGCGAGGTGGAGGACGATCATCGCCACCACCATCGCCCCCGCGGCCGGCGACCGCCGCCAGAGCATCACCCCCGTGCCGAGCACCGCTGACTGAACCGCAATCGCCGGGAGGGAGTGCGAGTAGAGCCCGTTCGGCCCGCAGACGTGCACCGCGGCGGTGGCGAAGTCGATGATGTCGGGAAAGACCGCCGCGATCACGAGAACGAGCAGCGGAAGCCGGCTCCATCGCGCGCGCGCGGCCATCGCCACGCCGAAGTGCCCGGCGATCACGTCAGGCGCACGGGCATCCAACTCTCCTTCGCCTGTGGTGCGGGCTCGGCCATCAGGTAGCGTCGGCGGTGTCGGGCCGGGGGCGACGGGCCCGCAGCCCAGCGGCCGCTGCACGAGCGGCAGCGGTGCGCTCCCTACAAGAATAGCACCCTGACCGCGCCGCCGAACGGCGGGCCGGCCGCGCCATCGCCCTCAACGCTGCCGGCGCATCGCGGGCGGCCGCGGCGATGGCGCGGAAACCGCTATCGAATACCCGGCGTTCAGCTGAACGCGACCCCGACGAGGATTCCCAATGGTTGAGCAACGAGCAACGGACAGCTCCAGCGGCGCCGATCGAAGCGCCGCCGTGTCCATTCTTCCCGCCGGCACCGCGGCGCCGAACTTCACCCTGAAGGCCGCGCCCGATCGCAGCATGACGCTCGCCGAGCTTCGCGGGAAGCCGGTGGTGCTCGCCTTCTATCCCGCCGACTGGAGTCCGGTCTGCGGCGACCAGATGGCGCTTTACAACGAGATGCTTCCCGAGTTCCGCGAACAGGGCGCCGAGCTGCTCGGCGTCTCGGTGGATGGGGCGTGGTGCCACAAGGCGTTCTCCGATGCGCGCAAGCTGCGCTTCCCGCTGCTCGCCGACTTCGAGCCGAAGGGCGCGGTATCGCGCGCGTATGGCGCGTACGCCGACACGGGCGTCAGCCAGCGCGCGCTGTTCGTGATCGACGCGGCGGGCGTCATCCGGTGGAGCTACCTCTCGCCGATGGGAGTGAATCCGGGGGCAGACGGGATCCTCGCCGCGCTCGAGCGCCTCACCCCGGAGCAGCGTGGTGTGCAGCCGGCTGCGTCCTCCCCTGCGCCGTCAGGCAGCCGCGACGCGGAGGCACCGCCGGCGACTGGCGGCAACGCCGCGGCGGTGCGGTGAGCGGGAATCTCGGGGGTGCGCGGCTGACGCCCGAGGTCTCCGGGCGCGATCACGCCGAAGGCGATGCGGCGGCGCCGGTCACGCTCGTCGAGTACGGGGATTACGAATGCCCGCATTGCGGTCATGCTCACCCGATCGTGAAGTCGATCCAGCACCGGCTCGGCAGGAAGCTTCGCTTCGTCTTCCGCAACTTCCCCCTTGGCGAGGCGCATCCGCACGCGCGGCACGCGGCCGAAGCGGCGGAAGCCGCCGCCGACCAGGGAAGATTCTGGCAGATGCACGACGCCATCTTCGAGAACCAGACGCAGCTCGCGGACGAGGAGCTCGTCGCGACCGCGCGCCGGCTCCGGATCGATGCCGAGCGGATCGCTCGCGCCCTCGAGGAGGGGACCTACACCGCCCGCGTCCGCGAGGATTTCCGCAGCGGGATCCGCTCGGGGGTGAACGGGACGCCCACCTTCTTCATCAATGGCGAGCGCTATGACGGCGCCTGGGCTGACGAGGATTCCTTCGTCCGCGCCCTCGAACGGGCGGCGAAGGAGGGGGTGGCCGGTGGCGCCGCCCGATGAAACAGGGATCGCGGGGCATTTTCGGCTTTGTGCGCCATCGTGCATGCGTTCGCCTTGCGCTTCCGGGAAAGTGGTGACAGGTTGCGAAGGACGCCCGGGGGACTGACTCCCGGGCACGCACCCTTTTCGGCGACGGAGCTGAAATGGAGCCGCTGTACAACGACGCCGATGCCGGCGTCAGCGAGATGGACGCGAACGGCCGCGACGCCCTGGTCAACGCCGTCATCGTCCCGTTGGCTGACGTGACGCCAGCAGATCTCGGAAGGCAGAAGTATCCGCGGATCGCGCATGCCCTCTCGCGGGAAGGCGCGGACGCATCCCGGGGCGCGAGCTCCGGCCGCGTGTGGCGGTGGACCATCGTCGTTCAGGGGACCTGCCGCCGCGCCGCCACCACCGCGCACGACCGGCGCCGCGATGCCCTCTTCACGGCGACCCGATTCATCGAGACCGCGAAGCGGATCGTCCGATTCGAGCCGTCGCGCATCGGTGCGACGATCACGCACGCCCCCTGCGAGCCCGCGCACGAGGACCTGCCCGGGCAGTACGTGCTCTGCCTCGAGTTGCGCGACACCGATCCGGCGACCGTTGGCCGCATCTACGAGCGCCTCGCCGCTGAAGCGTGGACGATCGGGCGACTGAGCTCGACGACCTTCACCTTCACGCCGCACCCGACGAATCCGTCGGTGCTGTACGAAAGCGTGTCGTCGCCGGCCGCCGCGCCTGCGGCGGCGCACGCCGGCTGGCGCCCGACGGAGATGGCCGCCGAGGTCGCGCAGCGTTCGCGCGCCGGCTGACGCCCGCTCGGCCGGCCACGGATTCTCCATGATCCGGCGCGGCGGCATCCGTGGACCTCGTTCTCTTCGTTCCCCGCCGCAGCTTCCCGCGCTCGACGCCCTCGACCGAACTGCTAGAACGCTTCGTTGAGCGCGACATAGAGTCCGGATTGTCCGCGTCCGCCGCGCGCGTAATCGACCCGGATGTTGCTGCGCGAGTTGGCGAACAGGGTGTGACGCAGCCCGATCCCGTACGACGGAAGCGTACGCGCGCCGCTCGCAAGGAGACGGGCGGGGCGCGGCGCAATGCGCCCCGCACCGGCGAACGCGGCCCAGCCGAGCCTCCGCCAGAGACGAGCGCGGTACTCGGCCTGTGCAGCGGCGAGATCGAGGTCGCGATAGCGGCCGTGCGCATAACCGCGCAGGTAATTGGAGTTCCCGACGAGCGAGAGCTGATCGAATGGCGCCTCGCCTCCCGTCATCTCGGTGACCGCCTGCAGCGCGAGAACGCGGCCGGCACCGAGCGGAACGAAGTGACGCCCATCGACGACAAGCCGGCGGAACGCGTACTCGGATCCGAACGGTCGCGCCGCATTCGATCCTGTCGCCTGGAGGAACGATCCGCGCCGCGAAGCGAAGACATCGTCGCGATCGTCCCAGAGCGCGCCGAGCTGCAGCTGCCCGACCCGGCCTCCCCGGTTCCCGAGGATCGCGTCGCTCGCCAGCGCGCCGTCGGCGGCGGACGGAGTGATGCGGAAATCCTGGTATCCGTAGCCGCCGACCAGGTAGAGCGGCCCGCGCACGCGGCGCTGCACGATCATCGACCCGAGAACCCCCGTCGGCGTGTAGAACTCCTCGGCGGCGTCAGGCGCGGCGTCGCCGAAGCCATGGAAGGGAAGGGGGAAGCGCTTCCACTCGAGATGTCCGGTGAGGCGCCAGACGCTGCCAGCGCTCCAGCGATCGACCTCAGCGAAGACGCGCGCCTGACGCTTCCCCGTGTAGCTGGCGAACAGCTGCGCCGTCGAGGGCCGGGTCGCGCTGTCGGACGGCAGCCGCACGCGGAACGCCGTCGCGCCATACTGGATTCCCGTTTCCGGCGCGGAGCCGAGGTACGGGAGGACGAAGGTGCGCGCGGCGCTCTCCTGGGCAGCGGCCGAGGCGGAGAGCCCCGTGAGCAGGCTCACCGCGAGGGCGAACGGGCGCATGATGCTTTGCATGGAGGAACCTTCGAGAGGGGCGGGATGATCGACGATCCCGAAGGTTGCCGCCCGGACACTCGCGGCGACATACGTCGCTTGACGTAGCGCCCCTCGCGCTCGCGCTGGCCTCGCGGCGATCGCGCGCGCACGATGGAGCGTCATGACCGACTGGACCCGGCGCGAACGCGCCGCGCTCGGCGCCCCGCAGCGCGACCGGTCTCCCCTCGCCGGCTGCACGATCCACCGCGCGACGCGCGACGAAACCGCGATCATCGCGCGCCACCGCCGTTCGATGTTCGAGGAGTTCGGCTCGGCGCAGAACCTCGATCTCGTCGCGCAGCGCCGGCGTGCTCCTCCTCGACTGGCCACCCTCCCCGCGCGACCCGCACGGTGGGCTCGGCTTCATCTACAACGTCTACGTCGACCCGGCCCACCGCCGGCCCGGCCTCGCCCGGGCGACCCCCCCGAGGCGCTGCACCAGTGGGCCCGTGACCGCGGCCCCGGCGCCATCGCCCTCCATGCCAGCGGGGACAGCCGTCCCCTCTACGAAGCGTTAGGCTACCTGCCGACCAGCGAGATGCGGATCGACTTCCCGGCGATCGCCCGCGGCGAGTGGCCGGCGGCCGTGTGAGCGGAGCAACCGCGGGATCGGTGGGCGGTTCGGCCTGGCCCGAGCGACTTTGGGGCAGGCGGGGCGAGACCATCTCGCCTGCCTGCCCCAAGTCGTCATCAAGTCCTGTTGGAAGACTGGCGCGCGGATCGGGTGCTCGGCGCGCTTCGAGCACTAACAGGTGGAACGACAGTTTCGCGGATGACGCGGATGACGCGGATACTGCTTCGAGCGGCCACGCGGAGCTCACCCGCCGCCAGGAACGATCCGCGAAATCCGCGTAATCGTCGTTTCCACTGTTACGAGCCGGAACAACCTGGGGGCAAGCGGGGCGAGATCGTCTCACCCACCTGCCCCCAAGCAGTTAGACTCTGGTGCAGCGACACGACCCGATCAGCGATGGCGCCAAACGACCTGTTCACCGCCTAACGCTTCACCGCCGCCGCCGTCAGCGACCGGATGAACGCCGTCTCGCTCGCGTCGTACGGCGTGCCGTCGCCGCGGAAGATGTCGTGGAACCAGACTTTCGGCTCAGCGGTGTACTCGCTGTACCAGGAGTCCCACGGGTAGATCGTCTGCGACTTCCCGGAGACGAACCCCCAGTTGATCGCGCCGACGCGCCGCCGCGCGAAGATCGGCAGGATCGCCTGGAAGGTGCTTCCCCGCGGACGGGCCATGTACTCGGTGCAGATGATCGGCCGGCCGTAGCGCTCGAGCGCGGTGATCTCCCGCTCGACGCTCGCGCTGTCGTCGTAGCTGTGGAACGTTATGACGTCCGAGCTGTCGAGCATGTACGCCACCAGCGGCGGGACCCGCGACGCGTCCTGGTAGTCGCCCTTCCAAGGTCCCGCGGTCAGCGGCTGCGACGGGTTCATCTCCCGCGCCCAGGTGAACGCCTTCCGCATCAGCTGGAACGCGCGTTCGCCCTTGTCGAGCGGTTCGTAGGCGACGTACGCCGGACGGTTGACGTTGTCCGGCTCGTTGAAGATGTCCCACGCGATCACCCGCCGGTCGTTGGCGAACCGCCCGACCACGCCCTGCACGTATGGGCGGAGCGACTCCCAGCGCGTCGTGTCCGAGAGCACCGCCGCGCCCGGGCTCTGCACCCACCCCGAGTTGTGCAGGTGCGGAATCGGCGCCCGCTGCGCCCCGAGGTGCGGCATCGGGTCCCACACCGCGTCGAAGAGCACGAACATCGGGCGGATGTGGTGCTTGTCGGCGATCGTCAGGAACTGGTCCACCCGCACGAGGAAGCCGGCCGAGTCCTGCTTCCAGAGCAGGTCGTGCAGGAAGACGCGCATCGTGTTGAAGCCTAGCGATTCGGCGAGCCCGAGCTCACGGTCGATCGTTGACGGGTCCCACGTCGCCGGCTGCCACATCTCGAGCTGGTTGATCGCCGTGCTCGGCACGTAGTTGCTGCCGACCAGCCATCCGGTGGAGTCGGCCCACGCATTCGCCCGCGCCTTCGTCCAGACCGCGCGCGCCGGGCCGCGGCCGGCGAC
>DASZNJ010000092.1:0-8189 GCA_035551575.1 Gemmatimonadaceae bacterium | reverse complement strand
CAGTCCGCGAGCGGCAACCTGCGCTCCGGCGTGATGCGGCTCTTCCTGGCGATTAACCTGCCCTCGCCGGTGGTCGCGGCGATCGACCACGAAGCGGCCGCGCTGCGCGCCGCGGCCCCGGCGCTGCGGTGGATCCCGCCCGCGAAGTGGCATCTCACCGTCAGGTTCATCGGGGAGCAGCCGCTCGAGCGGCTTGGCGCGATCCGCGACGCGGTAGACGCGGCCACGTCGCGCCACCCCGAGGCCCCGCTGGCGATCGGCGGCGTCGGCGCCTTCCCGAACTTCCGGCGGGCGCGCATCGTCTGGATCGGCGTCGCGCCCGACCCGAGGCTGGAGATGCTGCACCACGACATCGAGTCCGCCTGCGTCGCGTCAGGCATGGAGCACGAGGGACGGCCCTTTCGCCCGCATGTCACGATCGCGCGCGTCCCGCCCGGCGTCGATGAAGGGCAGTTGCGCGCGCTGTCGCGGGCAGCGCGTGCCGTGCGCTATTCCGAAGTCATCGACGCGTCGAGCGTCGACCTGATGGCGAGCGAGCTCGCGCCTGACGGTCCTCGCTACCGGCTCCTTCACTCATCGCCGCTCGCGGCAGCGGTCCGACACCAGTGACATGAGAAAGATCGGATGTCTCGTCGTGCTCCTCATCGGCGCGCTGGCCGGATGGATGCTGCGCGACCGGTTCTTCACCGGCACGCGCCCCGCCGAAGTCACGGCGGCAACGTCGTGGGAACGGCTCACCCCCGAGGGCGCGGCACGGATGCGCGCCGCGCTCACCAGCCTGCAGAAGCCGAGCGGGCCGGTGTTCGTGAGCGTCAAGCCGGCCGACCTGGCGAGCTATGTCTACGAGCAGCTCGCGAAGCAGCTCCCCCCATCCGCCGACAGCGTCGAAGCGGCGGCGTTCGGCGATCGCATGTACATCCGCGCGTCGGTGAAGCCGTCGGACTTCGGGGGGGGTGACGTCCTCGGGCCCCTCTCGGGCTTCCTGTCCGACCGCGAGCGGATGCAGTTCGGCGGCGCCTTCCACATCATCAGGCCCGCGCTCGCCGAGTTCCGCGTGCAGGAGATCCGGTTCCGCGAATTCCCCGTCCCGAGCGGTGCGATCCCCCGCCTCCTGAAACGGATCGGGCACGGGGCGCGTCCGGCGGGGGTATCCGAGGACGGGCTCCCGCTGGTGGTTCCACCCTACATCGGCGACGTCCGCACCGAGCCGGGAAAGATCACGCTCTACAAGAGCACCCCATGATGCGCAGCCCCTCCGCGCGAGCGACCGCGAGATGAGCCGGAAGATCCTGATCGTCGACGACGAGCCGGGGATTCGCGCGGCGCTGTCGCAGCTGCTCGAGTACGAGGGCTACGTCGTCAGGCAGGCGAGCAACGCGGTGGACGCGCTGAGCGAGTACGCGAAGTTCACCCCCGACCTCGTCTTCATGGACGTGAAGATGGCGGGGATCGACGGGCTCGAGGCGCTGAAGCGGCTCCGCGAGCAGGATCCGCGGGCGATCGTGGTCATGATCAGCGGGCACGGGACGATCCAGACCGCGGTCGAGGCGACCCAGCTCGGCGCCTACGACTTCCTCGAGAAGCCGCTCGACACCGACCGCATCCTCGTCACGCTGCGGAACGCCCTGCAGCACCTCGACCTCCGCGACGAGAACCTCTCGCTCAAGCAGCAGGTCCAGTCGCGATTCGAGATCGTCGGCGGCTCCTACGCGATTCGCGCGCTCACCGATCGCATCGAGAAGGTGGCGGGGACGCCGGCGCGGGTGCTGATCAGCGGGGAGAACGGGACGGGCAAGGAGCTCGTCGCCCGGGCGATCCACACCCAGAGCCCGCGGGCGAAGAAGCCCCTCGTCGAGGTGAACTGCGCGGCGATCCCGGGCGAGCTGATAGAGAGCGAGCTGTTCGGGCACATGAAGGGATCCTTCACCGGGGCGGTCAGCGATCGCCCCGGGAAGTTCGAGCAGGCGGACGGCGGGACGCTCTTCCTCGACGAGATCGGGGACATGAGCCTGAGCGCCCAGGCGAAGGTGCTGCGCGTCCTCCAGGATGGTGTCGTCACGCGCATCGGCGGGAGCAAGCCGGTGTCGGTGGACGTGCGCGTGATTGCCGCGACGAACAAGAACCTCGAGGAGGAGATCGCCGCCGGCCGCTTTCGCGAGGACCTCTACTACCGCCTCAACGTCGTGCCGCTGACGGTCCCCCCGCTCCGCGAGCGGCGCGAGGACATCCCGTCGCTGGTCGCGCACTTCGTGGCCCAGCTCTCGGCGCGCGAAGGTGTCACCCCGCGCGCCTTCGACCAGGAGGCGATCGACGCGCTCACCCGGATGGAGTGGCCCGGCAACGTGCGCGAGCTGCGCAACACGGTCGAGCGCCTGCTCATCCTCGCCTCCGGCTCGCGCGTCACGGCGCAGGACATCGAGCGCCTCGTCGGGCGCGCGGCGAGTGAGCCGTCAGGGCTCGGCGCGCTCGGGTCGATCCGTACCTTCGAGGAGTTCAAGGATGCCGCCGAGCGCGCGTTCCTCCTGTCGAAGCTCCGCGAGTTCGACTGGAACGTGAGCGAAACCGCGCGCGCCCTCGACATGCCGCGCTCCAACCTCTACAAGAAGATCGAGCGATACGCGCTCGTTCGCGAGGCGTGAGGCACGCAATGCGCAGCGACGCGGGATCGGCACCATCCAATCCAACCGGGAGCCGCCAGGATGTCTGACTGGGATCGCAAGATGGCCAGCATCGACAAGAAGCTCGAGTCGATCTCCGACGACCAGCTCGTGGGCCGCGCGAAGACCCCGGCGGCGGCGGACACCGGTGACATCGCGCGAGCTCGTGCGGAAACGTCGACGTTCGGGGTGTTCGCACGGCTGCTGCTCTCGGTTGCGCTCGGAGTGGGAATCGTCTTCTGGCCCTACGGCTCGCGCTGCGGGGTGGGACTCGCCGCCTACCTGGGCGCGGTGACGGTGGTGGTCGCGAGCGGGGTCTGGAGCGCGGTCTGGACCTTCCGCCACCGCGCCGGCCGCGCGCACGTCCTGTCGCTCCTGCTCGTCCTCTGGGGGATGATACTTGGCGCACAGGAGGTCCTGCCCCGGGTGGGCTACGCGGTGCCGACGCCGCAGCACCCGGCCGCGTGGTACTGCCAGTGAGAGGCGCGAGGGCGACCGCTTAGATTGCGAGGTGCGCGGCCGCACGCCGCGCCCCGACGATGCCTGACGTGCAGCACCCGCGCGCCGCGAGGCGCGCCACCCCACACCGTTTCGCAATGAAAACGTTCAAGAACTTCATCGGCGGCGAATGGGTCGCCCCGTCCTCCGGCGAGCACTTCGAGAACCGGAATCCCGCCGACACCTCCGACGTCATCGGCCGGTTCCCGCTCTCCGGCGCGGAGGATGTCGAGCGCGCGGTGCAGAGCGCGAAGCGCGGGTTCCGCGAGTGGAGCCGGACTCCGGCGCCGGCGCGCGGCGACGTGATGCGGCGCGCCGGCGAGATCATGTCAGCCCGCAAGGACGAGATCGCGGAGCTGATGACGCGCGAGATGGGGAAGCCGCTCGCCGAGACCCGCGGCGACGTGCAGGAGGGAATCGACACCGCGTTCTACGCGGGGAGCGAGGGGCGGCGGCTGTTCGGCCACACCGTCCCCTCGGAGATGCGCAACAAGTGGGCGATGAGCTTCCGCCGGCCGGTCGGCGTCGCCGGGATCATCACTCCGTTCAACTTTCCGCTTGCGATCCCGACGTGGAAGATGTTTCCCGCACTCGTCTGCGGGAACGCGTGCATCTTCAAGCCGGCCGAGGACGTGCCGCACACCGGGACAGTGTTCGTCGAGATACTGCTCGAAGCCGGGCTGCCCCCGGAGGTGATCCAGCTCGTGCACGGCGTCGGGGAGACGTGCGGCAAGGCGATCGTCGAGCATCCGGACATCCCGCTCCTGTCCTTCACAGGCTCGACGGAAACCGGACGCATCGTCGGCGAGACCGCGGGCCGCATGCACAAGCGGCTTTCCCTCGAGATGGGGGGAAAGAACGCCCAGATCGTGCTCGACGACGCGAACCTGGAGCTCGCGCTCGAGGGAGTGCTCTGGGGGGCGTTCGGGACCACCGGGCAGCGGTGCACGGCGACGAGCCGTCTCATCCTGCAAAAGGGAATTCACGACAACTTCCTCGGCCTCCTCGTGGACAAGGTCAAGGGGCTCAAGCTCGGCGACGGCCGCAAGGCGGGAACCGATGTCGGGCCGATGATCAACGAGAGCGCGGTGCAGAAGGCCGAGCGCTACGTCGACATCGGGCAGGCGCAGGGGAACGACCTGCTGTGCGGGGGAAAGCGCGCGACGGGGAAGGGGCTGGAGAACGGGTACTTCTTCGAGCCGACGATCTTCGCCCGGGTAGAGGCCGGCCAGCGGCTCGAGCAGGAAGAGATCTTCGGCCCGGTGCTGTCGGTGATTCGCGTCAACGACGCCGATGAGGCATTCGCCGTGAACAACGACGTGAAGTACGGGCTCTCCTCGTCCATCTACACGACGAACGTGGAGATCTCCTTCCGGGCGATGAACGAGCTGGACAACGGCATCACCTACGTGAACGCGCCGACGATCGGGGCCGAGGCACACCTGCCATTCGGCGGTGTAAAGCAGACCGGCAACGGCCACCGCGAGGGAGGGTGGGAGGTGTACGAGTTCTACTCGGAGACGAAGGTCGGCTACGTCGATTTCTCGGGGAAGCTGCAGCGCGCCCAGATCGACAACTACCTCGGCACTCCGAGCTGACCGTCCCGGGAAGGGGGGCGCGGCGGGATGGACCTCCCGCGCCGTTGCGCGGTCCCGCCGGGGGCGTCATGCTCAGGGGAGCGAGCGCTTGATTTGGTGTCGACATGCGGATTCTATTTCCTGATCGTGCCTTCGCGTCCTGAAGATCTCCGGCGAACGGTTGCAGACCGTGTGGCGCAGCGCGTCGCCGGGCGGGGCGTGTCGCGCGCGGCGGTCGATGCCGCGGTCGGGAGCGTGATGGCCGCACTCGACGCGCGTTCCGCCGGCGCGCCGGCCGCGGATGCGCGGGCGAACGGGGCTCCGATGCTCGTCGCCGCGGTCACCGCCCGCTCGCTCCCCGATCTCGCGTCACGGCTGCGCGCCGCGCTGGGGCGGGACGGTGTCGCCGTCGGCGCGATCGGGATCGCCGCCGCCGGCCTCCATCACGTCGCGACGCTCGAGATCACGAGCGAGGCGCGCCCGGCGCTCGAGGCGGCCGTCCGCGCGTTAGGCGCCCGGCTCAGCATCGTCAGCGGGGACGCGCGCTGATGGTGGTCCCGTCGATGACCCCGCCGTCCGGCTCCCCGCGCATCAGCGCGGAGAGCAAGCGGGCTGCGCTTCGCCGCGTGAACAGGCGTGCCTCGCCGCTCGGGGTGCTCTGGCAGTGGATGCAGACATTCATCATCGCGGTGCTGGTCTTCTTCTTCGTCCGCGCCTTCTTCGTCGAGGCGTTCAAGATCCCCTCGGGGAGCATGGAGCGGACGCTGCTGCCGGGGGATTTCCTCCTCGTCGACAAGCTTGCGTACGGCGCCGAGGTCCCGTTCACCTCGCTCCGGGTCCCGGGCTATCGGACGCCGCAGCGCGGCGACATCATCGTCTTCCAGTACCCGCTCGACGAGACGAAGACGTACGTCAAGCGCCTCGTCGGGCTTCCCGGGGATACCTTGTCGATGAGGGAGGGGACGCTGGTGCGGAACGGCGTCGCGCTCAGGGAGCCGTACGTGGTGCACTCCGATCCCGACCTCGATCCGGGGAACGACCAGTTCGGGTGGCAGCGCCATTATCTCGTCCGCACGGCGGAGGCGGCGGGGTTCGGCGATCATCCGACCCGTAACAACTGGGGACCGCTGATCGTCCCAGCAGGGAAGTACTTCGCGCTCGGCGACAACCGCGACAACTCGGAGGACAGCCGCTACTGGGGCTTCGTCCCCGCCGAGAACGTTCGCGGGCGGCCGCTGGTCGTGTATTACAGCTACGCACCAGACAGCGCGGAGCCCGCGCCCTGGCTCTCCAGCGTTCGCTGGGGACGCTTCGGCGAGCGGGTGCGCTGAAGCGATACAGTCGGAAGGCACCTCCCTCATCGCCCGGGTTGGTCGTATGGCCGCTAGCTCGTCGAACAAGAAGTCCACGTCGGATGAAGGCTCGCTCGACCAGTATCTCCGTGACATCAGCATCTATCCGCTGATCACGCGGGAAGACGAGGTCGCGCTCGCGCAGCGCATCAGGAAGGGGGACCAGGAGGCGCTGGACACGCTCGTCCGGTCGAACCTCCGCTTCGTGGTGTCGGTCGCGAAGAAGTACCAGAATCAGGGGGTGTCGCTCTCCGACCTGATCAACGAGGGGAACCTCGGGCTGATTCGCGCCGCGCACAAATTCGACGAGACGAAGGGAATCAAGTTCATCTCGTACGCGGTCTGGTGGATCCGCCAGGCGATCCTGCAGGCGCTGGCCGAGCAGTCGCGCATCGTGCGCGTTCCGCTCAACCGCGCGGGGACGCTGCACCGCATCGGCAAGCGGGCGAGCACGCTCCTCCAGGAGCTCGGCCGCGAGGCGACACACGCCGAGATCGCGAACGGGATGGACATCACGGAGGAAGAGGTCGCGAAGACGATGTTGATCTCGCAGACCCACCTCTCCCTCGACGCGCCGCTCACGCCCGGCGAGGACAACCGCCTGCTGGACTATCTCGCCGACACGGTGAACGCGACCCCGGACGAGGAGATGTTCGTCAAGGCGCTGACCGAGTCGATCGAGGAAGCGCTGTCGCACCTCAAGGAGCGCGAGTCGCGCATCCTGCGCCTCTACTTCGGGCTCGACGGGGAGGAGCCGATGACGCTCGAGGAGATCGGGGCGCTGCTGAGCATCACCCGCGAGCGAGTGCGCCAGATCAAGGAAAAGGCGCTCTCCCGGCTGCGCCACGTGAGCCGGGCGCGAGCGTTGGAATCCTTCCTCGGCTGAGCGGCGGGCAACGCCCCCGGCGAAAAGTTCCCGGGGGGGTTGAATGATCGGTCAAAGTGGCCCGGAAGCGGGCCCTCCCGCGCCGTTGCGGCCGGATGCCTGAATCATAGTTTCAGGTGTATCAGGGTCGCGCACATCGCGCGGCCGGCGGTGCGGATGGCGAGCGCCGCGCGAAGGACCCTTCTCCCAACGAATCGTGCACAGCTTTGGTGCGTTTCGGCCATCAGTGGTGGCCACGACGTTCGCGCTGCTCGCCGTCGCCGCCTGTTCGGACAGCCCCACGAAGGGGGGCTCCAACGGAACGCCGGCAGCGATCGCGATCAGCAGCGGCGACAACCAGGTCGGGATGCCCGGCACCCCGCTGGCGGCGCCGATCGCCGTCCGCGTGACTAACGCGCAGGGGAACCCGGTCGCCGGCAAGCCGGTCGACTTCACCGTAACCCGCGGGGCGGGCACCGTCGCCAGCGCGACGGTCACCACCGACAACAACGGCGTTGCCCGGACCGCGTGGACGCTCGGCAGCGGCACCGTCAGGCAGGAAGTGAAGGCGACGACCAACTCGATCGCGCAGAGCGTGTACGCGACGGTCGACACGACGCGCTCGCTCTTCCTGCTGCCGATGCGCGACACGGTGTCGGTCGGCGACACGATCTGGGTGAGCATGATCGCCGGGACGACCGGGCTGAGCGGGGAAGTGCGCGGCGCGGTGCGCGAGAAGGTCACCAACAACATCCCGTCGGGTGCCGGGATCGTCAGCGTGATCTACACGCGGGGTGAGTACCTCGACCTGCAGCAGCCGAGCGGCGCGGTTCTGGGCTTCGTCACCAGCGGACCGACGAACGTGCAGGCGCGCCAGCTCTACATGCGGCTCGGCTACCTCGCGCGGCAGGCCGGGTCGGGCCACGACGTGGTGCTCACGCACGCGTCGGACTCGTTCATCGGCGCGCGTACGTTCAACGACCTCCGCGACCGCGTCAGCGTGGTCGGCGCCGTCGTCCACATCCGTTGAGGAGCCGAGCAATGACCCGCTATTTGCGTCTTGCCGCGGTCTCCGTGGCTGCGCTCGCCACGTTCGCGCTCGCCGAGCGCGCCGCGGCGCAGGACATCGTGATGGCCGGCCGGGTGCACGGCGTCGAGCTTCCCGCGGTCGCGCGTCGCAGGCTGCAGCAGGATCCCACCGCATACGAGTTCCGCCGCGCCATGAAGTCGAAGCTCCGCG
>DASZNJ010000091.1:0-2359 GCA_035551575.1 Gemmatimonadaceae bacterium | reverse complement strand
CCGTGCTGCGTCAGGTAGCGCTTCGCCGAGGCGGCGCGACGCTGGCCGAGCGCCATGTTGTACTCGTCCGAGCCGCGGCTGTCGGTGTGGCCCGAGATGCGGATGCGGAGGTCGGGATTCGCGTTGAGCAGCGGGATCTTCGCGTCGAGCTTCGCGATGTCGTCGCTGTTCAGCTCCGAGCGATCGAACTCGAAATAGACCGGGCTCGTGATGGTGTTGCGCGCGTCGGTCATCGCCTGCTCGCGGCTCTGGCGGTCGCGCGCGATGCTGTCGGCGCGGGCCTGCTCACGGGCGAGGGAGTCGCGGCGCATCTGGTCGGCGCGCGCGATCGAATCGCGGCGCGCATTCTCGGCGTTGATGCTGTCCTGGTTCACGACCGGCACCGGCGCGGGGGTCGGCTTCTTCTTGCAGGCGCCGGCGGCGATGGTGGCGGTGGCAGCAACAGCGATCAGGACGAGGCGGGACGAGACTTTCATGTGGTTCTCCGGTGGAATGGAACGGCGTGACAGGAAACCGCTTACCGATTCGCGAGCCGCGGCGACCACGCGGCGAGCCGCGCACCTCCGCTCCGCGTCAGCTGCCTGACGCGCCCCGACTCGGTGTCCAGCACCCAGAGCTGCTTCACTCCCGTCCGCGTCGACGTGAACACGATGTGCCGTCCATCCGGCGCCCACGAGGGATCTTCGTTCGTGGACTCGCTCGTGTGCTGCTTCACGCCGCGATCGCGGAGCGAGATGGTCATGATCTGGAACTGCCCGGCGATCTGTGACTGGAACGCCACGTTCCGACCGTCAGGCGACCAGTCTGGATTCGACCGGTAGTACTGGTCGCCGAAGGCGAACGGGGTCAGCAATTCAGCCCCGGTACCATCGGCGTCCATAATATATACCTCGGGATGGCCGGAGCGACCCGATGTGAACGCGACCCGCCTGCCGTCGGGGCTGTAGGACGGGGAGACGTTGTCGGTCCCCCGGCCGACGGTGACCCGGTGCGCCGCTCCCCCCTGCGCCGGGATCGTCCAGAGGTCGGTGCCATCGTCGGCGCCGCTCGAGAAGATGATCGTCGATCCGTCGGGCGAGAACGCGGGGGTGATGTTGAGCCCACCTCGCGAGACGAGCGTCCGGCTCGACCCGCTCGCGAGGTCGATCACGCCGATGCGCGAGCCCGTGCTCGAGAGTTCGGAGTAGGCGACGTGGCTGCCATCGGGGCTCCACGCCGGCGACAGGACCGGACTGAGCGCGCTGGCGAGGGTCTCCGCCGCGCCATCGCTGTCGACGACGTAGATGCGGCCCGCCCGGACGTACGCGATGCGCGTCGCGGCGATGCCCCGGACACCGGTGACCCACTCCTCGACCGCGTCGCTGACCGCGTGCAGCGACGCCCGCCACTGTCGCGACCTGGGGGCCCCGGTGAGCCGAAAGTCCTGCGTCTCGACGACCTTCTTCGCGCCGACGTCGTGCAGCGTGACGCGCACGCCGGTCGGGCTGATGACCGGGACGACCAGTGCGGCCGCGCCGAGGCGCGAGAACACGTCGTAGCTCGGGCGCCCATTTCCGAGCAGCGGGGCGAGCGCGATCCCGGCGCTGTCGATCCCGATGAGCGTCACGCGATCGCCGAAGTCCAGGTCTCGCTGGATGATCGCCCGGACCGAGTCGCCGTTCAGGCCGGAGACGGGCGCGACGTAGACACCCGGCTTCGAGCCGAGGGCATAGCTCAGGCCGATCCGGACGCCGCGCTGCGCGGTGGTGTCCTGCGCTCCGGCAACGTTAGGCAGGGCGAGGAGGGTGGCGAACAGGAGCGATGTCGCGGCGACGGCGCGCGAGGGGGCGAAGCCGAATTTCATCAACGGAGAAGCGATGGGTCGAAGCTGAAGATGACCGGAAGCACGTCATCGGAGAAACCGGCCGGCAGCGGGCCGAAGGCTTTCGCGCCGGCGGCTGCCTCGACGGCGCCCTGCGCCTCGAGGTCGAAGCCGTACACGCCGGATCGGGTGAGGAACCGCACGTTCGAGACCGAACCGTCGCGATGGATGAGGAAGGTCACTTCGGCGCGAAGCGCGGTGTTGCGGGTGGGCGGGTCGAAGCGCAACGCGATCTGCCTGACGATGTTGTTGAGGTACCCGGGATAGGGGAACTCGATCCCCTCGGTGCGGACGGTGGCCACGTCGGTGCCGCGACCGCCGGTCGCGCCGCCGCCCGCCTGCTGCGGCGGTGCGGACTGCGGCTTCGTCTTCGGCGGGATCGGGACCGGCGTCGCCGGCGGAGGCGGCGTCCGCTTCTTCGTCGCGACCGCGGTCTTCGGGGGCAATACCGGCGCGGCCGGCGTCACGTCGGCGCGCGCGGGGGGCTTCGCGTCGGGA
>DASZNJ010000090.1:0-7373 GCA_035551575.1 Gemmatimonadaceae bacterium | reverse complement strand
GCCGCCGCCTTCCCGGCGGCGGCGGCGATCGTCTTCTTCGCCGCCGCGCGGGCAGCGGCGGTCTTCATCCCCGCGCCCGGCTTGGCGGGGATGAACGAGCGCGACTCGCCGCCGGCGCGCTTCGGCTCCTTCGCGGTCCTCGCCTTCGCAGCCCCGGCCGGTGCCGCGGGCGTGGCGACGAGGCTCATCGCGTCGCCGACCCCGGTCGTCCGCTCGATCGCGCCGAGCACGCGCTCGGCGACCGCGTCGGAGTGATAGAGCTTCGACTTGCGGCAGGTGGCGCGGACGCGGACCGGGGTGGCGCCGATGAAGCGGTCCCACGCGATGCGGCGCGCGCCGCGCTCGAGCTCATGGAACGCGGTCGCCTTGAACGAGGCGATGCGGACGAGGACGCGGCTCGCGGTGCGAAGCCCGATGTTCGCCCGGACGACGTCGGCGAGGCCGCCATCCACCGTCACCCCCCCGGCCTCGGCGCCGCGAACGCGCAGGCCTAACGCTCGCGCCTCGGCGCCGAGCAGGGTCTCGAGACCGGGGGTGCAGACAAGGTAGATCTCGAGCATCAGGAGTCGCTCCGGGGCGCCCGGAGCGTCAGGCAGGGGTTCGTGGTGTTCTTGATCACGTTGAAAGGTAGCGGGGAAGCCCGGTTCGAGGCGGGCGCGGCGCCGGAACGATTTCTGCTTTCGGACGAGCCCATGACTCGGTCGACGACCCGAGCCGCAGCGCTCGCCATCCTGCGTGAGCGCTTCGGCCATGATGCATTTCAGGCAGGCCAGTGGGAGCCCATCCGGGCCGTCCTCGAGAAGCGCGACGCACTGGTCGTGATGCCGACCGGCGCGGGCAAGTCGCTGATCTACCAGCTCCCGGCGCTGATGCTCCCCGGCCTGACGATCGTCGTCAGTCCCCTGATCGCGCTGATGAAGGACCAGCAGGACAAGCTGCGCGCGACCGGCGTCGACGCGCTGGCGATGCACTCGCACCTCAGCACCGCCGAAGCGCGCGAGACCGGACGCCAGGTGCTCGAGGGCGAGGGGGAGATCCTCTACCTCACCCCCGAGCGGTTCAAGGATCGCGACTTCTTCGACCGGCTGCTCACGCGCACCGTCAGCCTGTTCGTCGTGGACGAGGCGCACTGCGTCAGCCAGTGGGGGCACGACTTCCGCCCCGACTACATCTCGCTCGGGTCGATCGTCGAGCGCCTTGGCCGCCCGCCGGTGCTCGCGCTGACCGCGACCGCGACCGAGGAGGTGCGGCAGGACATCGCGCGCCAGCTCAGGATGCGCGACCCGCACGTGACGATCACCGGCTTCGCCCGGCCGAACCTGCGCTTCGAGGTGCGGCGCACCGTCAACGACGGGATGAAGGACAGGACCGTCGAGGAGATCCTCGACGCGGCGACGGGAACGGGCGTCATCTACGTCGCGACGGTGCGCGAGGCGGAGCGGCTGCACGCGCAGCTCAAGGAGCGCTACCCGGTCGGGTTGTATCACGGGAAGCTCGGCGCCCCCGAGCGGCGCGAGTCGCAGGACCGCTTCATGAACGACGAGATGCGGGCGATGATCGCGACCAACGCGTTCGGGCTCGGCATCGACAAGCCGGACATCCGCTTCGTCGTGCACTACCACCTCCCCGGCTCGATCGAGGCGTACTACCAGGAAGCGGGACGCGCCGGGCGTGACGGCGAGCCGGCGACGTGCACGCTGCTCTACCGCGTCGAGGACAAGCGGATCCAGTCGTACTTCCTCGGCGGGAAGTATCCGGAGATCGAGGAGGCGGCGAAGGTCGCGCTGGTGATGGAATCGCATCCGGAGCGGACGCCGGTCGCGCTGACCGACATCGCCGACCAGTCGGGGGTCGCGCGGCGCAAGGTGCGCATCGTCCTCACGCTGCTGAAGCGGCACGGAGTGCTCCGCGAGCATCGTGGCAACACCTGGGAGCGGCTGCAGACCGGATTGCTCAAGGTGAACCTGAGCGCAGACCTGACCGACTACGAGGAGCGCCGCGTCCTCGACCGCCGCAAGCTCGACGCGATGGTCTCGTACTGCCAGACCGCCCGCTGCTACACGCGGTTCATCCTCGAGTACTTCGGCGAGACCGACGTCGACCCGGACTGGCGCTGCCGCAACTGCGGCGCCTGCGACGGCCTCGATGCCTGGGAGACCGGGCACGGCGCCGGCGCCGTTAGGCAGGCGGGGTGAGGGAGGGGTCAGGCGTCAGGTGTCCGGTGTCAGGGACGACTCCCGCAGTGCCTGACACCTGGCCCCTGACCCCTCACACCCCGGCTTTAGATTGTCCCCCATGAACGACATTCTCGGCTGGACCTGGCAGGGCAACGCGCTCAGCGCGTGGCTGACCGGGCTCGCCCTGTTCGTGGGGGCGGCGTTCGTGCTCGGGCTGATGCGGTGGGTGGTGGTGCGGAGGCTGAGCGCGGCGGCGGCGCGGACGGCGACCTGGGTCGACGACCTGCTGGTGGACCTCGTGCGGCGGACGAAGGACTGGTTCATCGTCGTCGTCGCGCTGTCGGTCGCGCTGAAAGGGGTGGTGGTGCTGCACACCGGCGTCGCGTCGATCCTCCATGGCGCGCTCGTCATCGGCATCATGCTCCAGGTCGCGATCTGGGGGAACGGCGCGATCAAGTTCTGGGTCACGCACTACCGGCAGACCCGCGGCGGCGACGGGACGAGCGTGGCGACGGTGCAGGGCTTCGCCTTCCTCGGCCGGATCGCGTTGGGCGCGATCCTCATCGTCGCGACGCTCGACTTCCTCGGCGTCAAGGTGACGACCTTCGTCGCCGGGCTCGGGATCACCGGCATCGCGATCGCCCTCGCCGTGCAGAACGTGCTCGGCGACCTCTTTGCCGCGCTGGCGATCGTCCTCGACAAGCCGTTCGTGATCGGCGACGCGATCGCGGTCGACAACATCGAGGGGACGGTCGAGCATGTCGGGCTCAAGACGACGCGGGTGCGCAGCGTCGGCGGCGAGCAGGTGATCGTCGCCAACGCCGACCTGCTGAAGAGCCGCATCCGCAACTATCGCCGCCTCGCCGAGCGGCGGGTGGTGCTCACGTTCGGCCTCCCCCACGAGACCGATCCCGCGCTGGCGATGCGCGTTCCCGGGATGCTGCAGGAGATCGTCGAGCACCAGGAGCCGGTCCGCTTCGACCGCGCCCACCTGAAGAAGATCGGCGACTCGTCGCTCGAGTACGAGGTGGTCTACTACGTCACGACTCCGGACTACCTGACGCACATGAACGTGCAGCAGTCGATCAACTTCGCCGTCCTGCAGCGCTTCCGGAGCGAGAAGGTGAGCCCGGCGACGCTGTACCGGTTGCCGCCGATTCCGCGGTAGAGATGGGGCCGGGTGTCAGGGGTCAGGGTCAGGCGGCGAGGACATCGCGCCGCGCGTCAGGCAGCCCGGATCTGAAAAGCCGCCGGCCGGGCCACACAACATAGTATTCCCCGTACGGCCCTGACCTCTGACCCCTAGCTGAGCGCCGCGTTGAGTTGGATATCCACCCCGGCCAGCGCGACCGACACCGGGCAGTTCTTCCTGGTGTTCTCGGCGATCTCCTTGAACTTCGCGGCGTCGATGTTCGGGACGGTGGCGCGGACGTCGAGCTTGATCGTGGTGATCTTGAAGCCGCCGGCCTGCTGCGGGGCGACGGTGCAGGCGGCCTTCGTCTCGATGCGCTGTGGCGGGGTTCCGTTCTGCTCGAGGCCCAGGCTGAGCGCCATGCTGAAGCACGCGGCTTCGGCGGCGGCGAGGAGCTCTTCAGGGTTCGTGCCCTTCTCCTCGCCGAAGCGGGTGTTGAAGTTGTATGCGCCCTTGATCACCCCGCTCTCGCCGCTGAACTCCCCCTTCCCCGTCTTCAGCCCGCCGCTCCAGACCGCCGATGCATTCCGTGTTGGCATTCCGCTGTTCCTCGTTCGTGGTAATGGTGCCGGCTTCGTCTCCGGCTGATAACTTCTTCGTATGACGTCGCTGCCGGCCCCGGTCGAACGGGTCATCCGCCACTTCCGCGCCATGGAGCGCGAGGAGAAGATGCAGGCGCTGCTCTCGTACGCGAAGAAGCTCGAGCCGCTCCCGGAGCGCTTTCGCGATCTCGACCGCGCGGCGTTCACGGTACCTGAATGCCAGACCCGGGTGGACGTGTTCCCGGAGGTGCGCGACGGCAAGCTGTCGTTCTACGCCGATCTCGATCCACGAAAGAGTCCGACCATCGCCGCCTTTCTCTCGATTCTCTTCAGCGCGGTCAACGGGCAGCCGCCGGAGACGACGCTGGCGATCCCCGACGACTTCGCGCGGCAGGTGATGGACGGGATCGGCCTCGCCGCGCGCGAGACGGGGCTGAGCGCGATGGTGCACCGGCTGAAGCGACACGCGGCCGACGCCGTCGCGTCGCGCTCCTGAGCTCGACAGGCGCCCCCTCTCCCAACAGGACGACATGAGCGCCGACCGGACGCAGACATATGCCAATCATCGCCGCTTCTTCGCGCTCTACCATTACGTCGCCCTCCCGATCGTCTCGCTGAACGTCGTCTACACGGCGTTCCTCGCCTTTCGTGCGCCGAACGCGGGGACGATCTGGTCGTTCGTCTTCGCGGTCGGGGTGGCGAGCGGGGTGCTCGCCTCGCGGACGATGGTCCTCATCGTGCAGAACCGGGTGATCCGGCTCGAGCAGCGGCTCCGGCTCGTCGCGCTGCTTCCCGATCGCCTGCGCAGCCGGATCGTCGAGCTCAATCTCTCACAGCTGATCGGGCTCCGCTTCGCATCCGACGCCGAGCTGGCCCCGCTCGTCGAGCGCTGCCTCGCGGGGGAATTGAAGACGAGCGAAGACGTGAAGAAGGCGATCACCAGCTGGCAGGCCGACTTCCTCCGCGCCTGAGCCGGCCTGACGCACACCACCGGAGTCACTGGATGTCGATCACGATCAAGGTTCGCAAGGATGGCCCGTATGCGATCGACGGCGAGTTCACGCTGATCGATCACGAGGGGAACCCGATCCCCTACACGCCGAAGCCGGGCAAGCCGATGACGCTCTGCCGTTGCGGCGCCTCGTCGAAGAAGCCCTTCTGCGACGGCACCCACAGCAGGATCGGCTTCAAGGGCGCCGAGGAAGCCGCCGCCGCCTTCGACGCGGCGCATCCCACCCCGGCCGCGGGCGGCGACAAGACGGGCTGAGTCCGAGCACCGCCGCTCGATCGCGCGGGGCCGCTGTTCCGTTCGGGTCGTCCGAGCCGCTGCCCTCTGGCATGTCGGCAGCGCTCCGACCCGCCTAACGCTGCGTCGCCACCGCCGGCATCAGTTGCGCGTGCCAGGATTCACTCGCCGGCCGCTCGAAGCCGGAGCGCCAGGCGCCTGACGTCGTGACGGTCGGATCGAACACCCGGGTCGCGGCCGAAATCGCTCCGCGCCCGGCAAGATCGATGAACGTCGCGCGATCGGTCGCCTGCACCGCGCCGCGCGCGTCGCGGTGGAAGACGCGGCCGCCGCCGACGATCGCGATCCCGGACGTGCGCTCGAGCTCCTGCAGCTGGCGGAAGAGCCCGTCGATCGAGCAGCCGGACGCGCCGGCAGCGCGCTGGTCGACGGCGATCGTCAGGAAGTGGTCGTCGCGCCAGTCGCGGGCGGAGGTGAGCGGGGTGCCGTGCGCCGCCCAGCCGGAGAGATACGCGTCGACGACGCCGAGCAGGCGCGCCGCCTCGCCGGCGGTCAGCGCGCGGTCGGTGCCGAACACCCAGACGCGGGCGTCGTCGGGGAGGGACTCGAAGGGGACGATGGGCATGCCGGAAATCTACCGCCGCTAGCGGATTCCGAGCAGGGCGATCATCCCGATGCTCATCAGCAGCATCGCGGCGAGCGACAGCACCACCGTCAGCGACACGCGCGAGCCGGCTCGGGCAACCGAACGGACGTCGACGCCGAGCCCGAGCGCCGCCATCGCGACGATCGTCAGCAGCCGCGACGCCTCGCGCACCGGTGCCGCCACCGCGACCGGGATGATCCCGCTCGAGCGGAGCACGGCGAGCGCGATGAACCCGACGATGAACCAGGGGACCAGCTTGCCGATCGCCAGCCGCTGCGCGCTGCCCCGCGCGCGCGCCCGCCGCCGCGACAGGACGCTGAAGACGAGGACGACCGGTCCGAGCATCAGCACGCGGACGAGCTTGACCAGCGTGCCGACCTCCCCGGAGAGCGCGCTGACCGGAAAGGTCGCCGCCAGCACCTGGGGCACCGCATACACGCTCATCCCGGCGACCACCCCGTACTGGTAGTGGGACAGCGCGAGCGGGGCGATCAGGAGGGGGAGCGCGAGGACCATCACCACCCCGAGCACCGCGGTGAACGCAATCGACGAGGCGATGTCATCGGGGTCGGCGCCGATCACCGGGGCGACCGCGGCGATCGCCGAGTTGCCGCAGATGGCGTTGCCGCAGGCGACGAGGATCGCCAGCTTCGCCGTCAGGCCTAACGCTCTGCCGACGGCGAAGCCGAAGGCGAGGGCGAGGGCGACGATGATGACGATCCCGCCGAGCAGCGCCGGCCCGGCGCGAAGGAGCTCGGGAAGGTCGACCGAGGCGCCGAGCAGGAAGACCGCGAACTCGAGCACCTGCTTCGCCGAGAACGCGATCCCCGGCTCGTAGGCCGGCGCGGGGGCGCGGATCGTCCGCACGGCCATCCCGAGGAGGATCGCGACGACGATGGCCTCGATGATCGCGTGGCCGACGACGCGCTCCTCCGCGTACTGCACGAGCGACGCGACGGCGGCGATGGCGATGCACAGCAGCACGCCGGGGAGCAGCGCGCCTTTCGTGGCGGGAGTGTCGGTGTTCACGAGGGAAAGTCAGCGTGAGGTTGCGGCCCGCTCGTTCGGGGGTGCTGCGCGTCGCCGTCCTGCAGCGTGCGCTCGAGAGCGCGGGTGCTCGACTCGCGGGCCTGCTCGAGCTGCCGGGTGACGAGCGCGATCGCCTCGCTGACCCGGCCGGCGCTCTCCCCGGGGAATGACCGCTCGACGGCGAACTCGATCTCTTCGCGGATGATCTCGAACTCGCGCGCCAGCGCGTCGGGGGTCCAGCCGAGGCGCGCCCGCTGGACGCCATGACGCTCGGCCACGAAGCGCTGGATCTCGGCGGTGTCGACGAGGAGCGGCGACGGCTCGCCGTGAACGTCCTCGAGGATGACGAGGGCACCGGCGATGTCGGCGACCAGCGTCGTCGTGTGGTCGGCGAGCTGGGTGAAGCGGAGCGACTTCGCGGCGGGCATCGACGCCTCGCGGCGGAGGCGGGCGACGACTTCGTCGACGATCGCATCGGTCTCGCGCAGCAGCGACTCGCCGATCTCGGTCAGCCCCTGGACGACCGGCTCGCGGCCGGTGA
>DASZNJ010000089.1:0-7468 GCA_035551575.1 Gemmatimonadaceae bacterium | reverse complement strand
GCGCTTTGTCACCGGCACCATCTCCCCGCCGGCGACCGGAATCGACTCCCACTCGACGCTGGCCGGTCCCATCTCGGTGTTGGCGAGCCACCCGGTCGAAGCGAAGACAGCCAGGGACGCCGCGAGCACTCCCCATCGCGTGCGGCGCCACCGCGCATACTGCCGCCACCTGCCCTTGTGGATCGCCGGCCATACTTCGCGCCGAGCGACATCCAGATCGTAGGGAAAGTCGATCTCGGTCCACGCTTTCCCGGCGACATTCACTCCATAGATCGGTACCATCTGGCACACTGCCCGGGTCGCCTCGATCACCCATGCCTTTTCGTGGCCATCCTGTATGAGGAAATCGGCCATCTGCAACATCGCGGTCGCGCCCTCGGCGTCGAACTTGAGGAGCCCGAGGCTCTCTCCGCGCGCCGAGCCGGCTGGGAGATCCTTCCCGAGGTCCACCACCCTCCGCTGCTTGATCGCGACCTTGGTCTGCTCGCGCCCCTGCGAGGACGTCGAATCGTAGGCCAGCACATTGCCATCCTCCTCCAGGAGGTGGGCGAGGATGTCGGGATCGAACACCAGGTCGCAGTTCAGGAGGACGAACGCCTCCTTGACGCGATCCCGCGCCAGCCAGAGCGAGTAGAGGCTGTTGGTTTCCTCGTACCGCGTGTTGATGACGACGTCAGCCCGATCGCCGATCACGTTGCGGACCGTGTCCGCCTGATATCCGAGTACGCAGGTCACCGGCCCCACGCCATGGTCGGCCAGCGCCTGCAGTTGATGGAGAATCAGTGGCCTGCCACCGATTTCGACCAGACACTTCGGCTTGTCGCCGCTCAGGGAGCGAAGCCGACTGCCGACGCCGGCGGCGAGAATGATTGCCTGCATGTTCAACTCTCCTGGAGCTGAGGAACGGCCATCGTACCAGAGTTCGACAGAGGGCGCCCGGACCATCGCTCGTACTCACGCGGATCGCCGAGAAAGGCGACCTGCCCCTTGGCGAGGACGAGGACGCGGTCGAGGCGGGGTATGAGGCTGCGATCGTGGGTCGCCCAGAGCGTCGTGCGCCCGCGCGTTCGCTCCAGCAGGGTGTCCACCAGCTGCGCCGCAAGCTCGCCATCGAGTCCGGCGGTCGGTTCGTCCAGCAGCCACACGCGGCCGTTGCGGAGGAGCGCACGTGCGATCGCGATGCGCTGGCGCTCCCCCGCGGAGAAGAGCGCGCCGCGACGGCGCACGGGGGTGTCGTAACCGGCCGGCAGCTGATCGATGAGCCGCGACACATGGGCCTCTTCGGCCGCGCGCGCGATCTCGGCCGCGCTGGCGTCCGCACGACCGAGTCCGATGTTCTCCCCGACTGTCGCCCCGAAGAGGGGGGTGTCCTGAAAGACCACGCTCAGCTGCTCGCGAAGTGACCCTGGTTCGAGCCGCGCCATCTCATGTCCATCGACGGTCACATCGCCGCGCGTGGGTGGGAGAATTCCGAGCACTACGCGCAGCAGCGTCGACTTCCCGGCTCCGTTCCGACCAATCACCGCTATCCGCTCCCCGGGGGCGATGGCGCACGAAACCCCGTCGAGCGCCCATTTTCGCGCGCCCCGGGTCTTCTTCGGCGCCTTCACCGAGATGCCATCGAGCCGGATCGCCCCGCGCAGCGGCGGTGCGGCAGTGGCTTCCGCGACGGGGTGAGCGACACGCGCGAGCGCAGCGAGACGGTCCGCGCAGGCCGCAGTGCGGCCAAGCCGCGAGGCCTGTCGCGCGAACTGCGCGAATGGCTCGCGCAGCGCCAGCACGTAGGTCACGAAGAGCACCAGGTCTCCCGCCGAGAAGCGCTCGCGCGCGACTGCGTAGGCACCCGCCGCCATCACGATGGCAACCGTGCTGGCGAACAGCAGCTCCACCTGGAGGCCCATTCGGGCCGAGAGGCGGCTCACCTGCTGTTCGCTCCCCAGGCTGTGCGCGCTCTTGCGGCGAAACCGCGTCGCGGCCGCGCTCCCCCGTGTGCCGAGGGCCTGCATCTCGCGCACTCCGTCGAGCTCCGCGGCCACCAGCGCCGCGATACGCCCCTCCTTGCGCCGCTGCCGATGGGCTCCCGCGGCGATCCGCCGCCCGCGGTGCTGGATAAGCATCAACGCGGCGCCCCCGCCAGCCGCGACCAGGATGGCGAGCAGTGGCGCGATCCAGAACAGCACGACCGATGTGGCGGCGAGGAGGAACAGAGTCTGGAAGACGTGCAGCAGAATTCCCGCGACCCCACGGCGCAGGCGCGTCGTGTCGTAGACGATTCGGGTCAGCAGCTCACCCGACTCGTGCGACTCATGGAAGTCGAGCGGCTTCTGGAGGATCTGCTCGAAGAGCGCTGTCCGGAGCCGATACGCCATGCGGTTCGCGACGCCATTGAGCACCGTCCGCTGCGCATACTCGGCCAGCGCGAAGAGGGCCGAGAGGGCCACGAAAGCCGCGCTCAATGCGATCGCGCCGGTGACCCCATCGTTCGCTGCCCAAGCCACGATCGGCGCGTGCCGGTGGCGGCTCGTGAGCAGGTCGAGCAACCACTTCAGCGGCCATGGCCTGATGATGTGGAGCCCGACAACCGCGACCCCAAGCCAGCCTCCGAGCGCGAGCTTCCGCCCTTCCCCGACCGCATGCGGCCGGAGCAGGGCGATGATGCGCCGGAGCTGTAGCGTCCCGCGGCGCGGCACGATGGCTACGCGACGAGCCGGCGTGAGGGCACGATCCCGAGGCGGTCCAGGACCCAGCGTTCTGCCACCTCGGCCGCACGACCCGGATTGTAGAAGAGATCTCGTGCCATCGCCCTGCGGAGCGCACTTCCCCTCCGCGGGTGCGCCAGCGACCATTCGATCGCCTCGACCGCCTCGTCCGGCCACCGCACCGTCGCTCCGCCCTTCCGTCCCCACGTGTCGAGATCCAGGGCCACGCCCTTCCTCTCCATGGCGCTCAGCATCTGTGGCACGTCGAGAAAAACCATGGGTCGGTTCATCAGTGCGTACTCGTTCGATACGGACGATGCGTCCGTCACCAAAAGATCCGCGACGAAGAGATAGGGCACGACGTCGTAGTCGTGCACGAGCCTCGTATGGGCGTCGAGAAGGGGCTTCAGCCGCTCCGGCCAGTCGGTAAGCCGGTCGCGCGGGTGGTCGTGCAGTTTGATCAGGATGTCGTACTTGCCTGTCCGCTTCAGCCGCTCGATCATCGCCTCGCCAACCCCGATCTCGAGTGAGTTCTGCGCCTGTCCGGTGGGTGCGTAAAGCACTACCGGGCGCCGGCCACCGAGCTTCAGGCGGTCGAGGATCCGCCGCCGGTCGAGCGTGCCGTCTGTCAGTCGGTCGAGCTTCGGGAAACCGATCGGCAGGAGGCGCGGATCGTCTTCCCTGAGCAGTTGGTTTTCGGTGAACAGGCGGCGCATGTACGGACCAACCACGAAGAGGTGATCGTAGACCAGCACGTCGCGGCGCACCGCCATGTTACGGAAGGAAACGCCGTGAAAGAGCTGGATGCGGTCACGGTCCTCGCGCGGGAAGTAGCCGGAGACATGCGCACAGAACACCATGTCGAAGCGCTCACGCTGGACCTTGTCGAGCGATTTCACGCTCGACGGGGGAACGCGGAAGGGGGCGTACAGCTGCTTCGCGGTGAGCGCCGGCCCGCCTTCGGTCGATGCCTCGCGCCCTCCGGAAAGCACGATCTCGATGTCGCGCCGCCGCTTCAGGCGCTCGTAGAGCGGCTGGAAGCAGACGAAATGAACCGGGGCGTACCCCGAAAAAAGCACCCGCTTCGGGGCGGTCGCGCGGCGCCTCATTGCACCCCCACGAACAGCGTGCACCGCCCCGCGCCGGGCTTCGTCGTCTTCGCGACTTTCACTGTCACGCGTGTCTTCCAGTCGGTCTTCTTCTTCGAGACCTTGCATCGCGCGCCGTTCTCGGCTGCTGTCCAGGCTACCACTCGCGCGTCGAGGGCGCAGCGGCCGGCGAGCTTGTCCGTCGCCCCACAGGGCCGGACCGACGAGCCGCGCGGTATTTTCACGTGACACTTGCGGTCCTTCCCCGCCTCTGTGTTGTGCGCCGTACACTGGACTACGCGTGGGCCGTCGACAGGCGCCAGTGGATCGGCGGGCGGGAACTCGGCGCCAAGCGCCAAGAGCGTGATGAGGATCAGCATGATTCTCGGTTCGGATGGAACGTCGGTGGTTAGAAGCGGTACTCGAGGCCGAGCGACGTCCGGACGCGCGTGTAGTCCGCGACGTCCCCAGTGCCGGCGCCGGCGTCCACCCGGTTCAACGTCTGCGCGCCGCGGCGCGTGGTGAGGCGCACACGGACCGCGTCGGCCAGGTCGTATCGCAGGCTGGCGCCGACCGTCGTACGGGCGTCGCGCCGGCCGTTGTTGCCAACGTCATAGGGCTCCTTCGAACCGAAGCTTCGCGCGCGACGCGCGTACTCGAGCTCCACATCGGCCCGCCCGAGGTCGCTCCCGAAGGCGGCGCTGAACTCCTGCTCGCTTCGCGAGCGATCCACCATCTCCTCGGCCCGCGCCGCGACATCCGTGATGGTGCCGTTGCCGTTGAAGTCGCGATCGAATTGCGTTTCGTCGAGCAGCATCACCGTGCGCATCCGCGGTGCGGCCAGCGCCGCGAGCGCATACCCGAGGTCGAGCCGCACTCCCGAAGAAGTGTGCAGAAGGAGGGTGGTCCCGGCGCTCGGACCCTTGAGGTCACGAGCGGCGAATGCGGAGCCGTAGCTCCGCGAGTACCAACCGCCGGCGAGGCGCAGCGACGCGCCGAGGATGCGGTGGTGGGACGGCTTGCGCAGGCGGAGCGTGTAGTCGCCGTCGAGAGCGGTCTCGCCCTGCCTGGCCGGCGCGTAGAGGCGCTCGTCGGTAGTGATCGACCCGCTGAGGTCGCGATCGACCGCGTCGACGAGATAGTTCTTGAAGAAGGTATGGGGCTGCATCGCGAGCTTCAGTCGGAGGAGCCCGCCATTACCCATTTTCTGGTCGGCGCGGACGCCGTATCGGAAGCCCGTGCGCTCGGTGTTACGCGCGTAATGCACGTACTCGAGCTCGGGGGTGATACGCACGCGCTTGCCCCGTATGCCCGGGCCGGCGGCGGCGAATTCCATCCGTAGCGTCGTGATCGCGTCGCTCGCGCTCACCATGTCGGCGTAGTGCGTGCCGGCCGCGGCGCTGCCGTCCAGCTTCGTCTTCCTCGCGTCGCTTAGAAGGAAGACATTGCCGTCGAACTCTTCGTCCACAGCGACCGTCGGCTGGCCCGTCCACCCTCGGCTGGGGAGAGGGCGCCCGCTGGCGCTCTGCGCCGCGACCTGGAGGGGGAGGCTCGCGCACATCACGGCCGCAGCGAGGAAGTGGCTGGTACTGGGTTTTCTCGGCATGAGGGAAGCTCAGCGGGTTTCCGGGCGTTAGCTCGGCAGAATTAGCTGCGCGGCGAGCGCGAACCTTTATCAGACGAGTCCGCCATCCTGCCGTCACCGTGCTCTTCCTCCTCCATCGACCCATCGGCCTCCGACCGTGAAGACGCCGCGGGCAGCTGTGATGTGTGTCACGGAGCTCCGCATCGTCCCCTTTCGCGTTTCAGGATCGGGGTCGCAATCTTGACGGCGCGCCGCCGTGCCGGGCCCCTGGCCCCCACTGCTGTTGCACCTCGCTGCCCCTCGCGTACTTTCGCCGCGTGAGCTCTCCGGTCAGCGATCCAGTATCTGCAGCGCTCGACGCGGTGCTCGCGCGCTGCGTCCGGATGGTCCGCAGCGTCGGCGCGCGGCACGGGCTGTCGGAGGCCGACCTCGACGACGTCGTCCAGGACGTCCGCATCCGGCTCTGGCGCTCGTGCACGACGACTGAGCAGATCGAGCGGCTCGGTACGTCTTACGTGTACAGGGCCGCCACGACGGCGGCGCTCGACCTGCTGCGCCGGCGACGATCGCGCGGCGCCGACATCACCGATTCCGTGGACGAGCACTCCGAGCGGCTCGCTGCCGGCGCAGGCGCTGACGATGACGCTGACGCACACGACCTGGAACGCCAGGTGCTCGCCGCGCTCGACGCCCTCCCGCTCTCGCGGCGAACGGTGGTCCGCATGTATCTCGGCGGCTACGAGCGCGAGGAGATCGCCGAGCTGCTCGGCTGGACCGAGGCGAAGACGCGCAACCTGCTCTATCGCGGGCTCGACGACCTGCGGCAGCGACTGAACAAGATGGGGATCACATGGCCGCCCACCTGACCGACGAGCAGCTCCGCGCGCTCTACGCACGCGTGACCGAGACGCCGCGCGACCCGAGCCGCGCCGCCTGCCCCGCCCCGGACGCGCTGCTCGCGCTCGTCCGCCGCGAGGGACGCGAACAGGCGCGCCTGACGGCGCTCGACCACGTGATGAGCTGTGCCGACTGCCGCCGCGACTTCGAGCTCCTCCGCGCGATCGAGACCGGGCGACGCACCGACGCTGGCGACGCCGTCGCTCACATCCGCTGGCGCCGTCCGGTCGGCATCGCTCTCACTACGACGCTCGCCGCGGCGCTCGTCGTCTTCGCCGTGCTCGGCCCGTGGCAGAACCGTGAGGCGCGCAGCGCGCCGGACGTTCTCCGCGGCGGCGGTACGGAGGTCGCCGTGATCGCCCCCGCCGCCGACGCGGCGGTGAGCGGCCCGCTCGCCTTCACCTGGCACCGCGTGCCCGGAGCACGGCGCTACGTGCTCGAGGTGGTCGCGCCCGGCGGCTCGCTGCGCGCGAGCCGCACGACCACCGACACCACCGCGGCACTCGGCGCCGCGGAGCTCGGCCCCGGCGACTATCGCTGGTCCGTACGCGCACAGCTCGACGGCGGCGAGTACCGCTCGGCCACCCGGCGGCTCCGCGTCAGCCGTTAGGCAGCCCGCCCCGATGCCATTTCGCGGCGCGTGCCGGCGGCGAGCCAGAGCGCGGCGGCGACGACCACCAGCCCGCCGAGCACCAGCGCCCACCAGTACCAGCTCCGCGCCGGCTCGTGCAGCGCGACCGTCGTGAACGGATCGCCGACGGCGGTGAACGCGGCCCAGTCGCGCGGCGGTCCGCCGCGGCGAAGCCCATCGAGCCTGGCGGCGCGGAGCGCTTCGGCCACCGGCAGCCCGCGCGCCATCGCCGAGTAGAACGCCTTGACGAAGGGCACCGTCGCGCGGTCGCTGATCCGCCACGCGGTCGCCACCACCGAGCGCGCGCCGGCGGCCAGCAGCGGCGCGGTCAGCCCCTGCACCCCCTCCCCGTCGACGACGACACCGCCCGCCGAGCGGCAGGCCGACAGCACGACCAGCCCCGCGTCGAGCCGGAGCGCGGCGAGATCGGCGGCGGTGACGAAGCCATCGCCGTCCCGTCCCCCCGGGGTGAGGGCGAGCGCGTTGCGGGTCGCGGCTCGGTCGTCGACGAGCGCGTGCGTCGCGAAGTGCAGCACGTCGTAGCCGGCGAGCGGCGCGCGCTCGAGGT
>DASZNJ010000088.1:0-17452 GCA_035551575.1 Gemmatimonadaceae bacterium | reverse complement strand
GCGCTCAGCACGGTCACCGACCTGACGAAGCGCGCGCTCTTTCACGAGCCGGTCGGGTTCGACAGCCAGCGGCGGCTCTACTTCGGATCGATCGCCGGGCTGCGCGCGGTCAAGCTGAAGGCCGACACCTCGGCCACGCGTTCGATCGAGGTCGCGCCGATTCTTCGCCAGTGGTCGGGAATCGACGCGGCCAGGCAGCCGCATTCCATCGTGCTCGCCCTGCCCACCGAAGGGACCTCGACAGTCGAGCTTCGCTTCTCGTCGCTCGAAGCGGCCGCCAACCTGCGCCCGTCGCTCCAGATCACCTACGTGCCGCGCAACGCGCCGGGTATCCCGTGATGTTCACGTCTTCCAACGTTCCCGGCGGTCGCGTGCGCGCCGCGCTGATCCCGGCGTCGCTCGCCCTGTTCGCGATCGCCGTCGCGCGTCCAGCCGGCGCACAGGGAACGGCCGCGTCGCAGGGGTTCGGATACCCGACGGCGCAGCTGGGGTCCCGGGCAGCGGCGTCGGTCGGAGCCTTCACGGAGTTCGACGAGACGACCCCGCTCAACCCCGCCGCGCTGCTCGGGTGGCGCAACGCGGGGCTGCACTTCCAGTACGAGCCGGAGTTCCGCACGACCGAGGCGGGGGGCTCGACGATTCGCACCGCGATCAATCGCGTACCGGTCGTCCTCGCGGCCCTTCCGATCGGTTCGCGGGCAGTGGTCGCGCTCTCGCTCTCGTCGCTGCTCGATCGCACCTGGTCAACGGACGTGGTCGACCGGCGGCTCGTCGGTGCCGAGTCGCTGTACGTGACCGAGATCTCGTCGTCGGACGGGGGGATGAACGACATCCGCGTCGCCGGCGCCTTCCGCGTCGGCAACTGGCTCGATCTCGGAATCGGGGCACACGCGATCGTCGGGCTCGATCGCTTCAACCAGACCGTCCTTCTCTCGCGGACCGATCCGCGGACGACGGCGACCGCGAGCACGGAGTTCAGCCCGTACGGGCAGTCGGCCGACATCCGCTTCTCGGGAAGCGCGCTCTCGCTCGGGGCGGCGATCCGTCCGTACCGTGGCGTTTCCCTCGCGCTTTCGGCGCGGCGCGGCGAGTCGGTGAAGCTCACGCGGCGAGACACGGCGCTGGCCACGGCCCGCGTTCCCGACCGGGTCGGGGTCGGCCTCGCGTGGGAGCTGGCGCCACGCACCATCGTTGCGGGCGGCGCCGACTGGACGGGATGGAGCTCGCTCGCGGCGTTCAGCACCCGCTCCAAGCCGCAGGACGCGTTGGGGCTGTCGATCGGCATCGAGACCCCCGGCCCCCGCTTCGCCGGCCGGGCCCTGACCGTGCGCGGGGGCTTCCGCCACCGCGCGCTCGCGTACGACGCGCCGACCGCGATGACCGCCGGGGTGCCGACGAGCTTCGAGCAGGTGCGCGAGAACTCGATCGGGCTCGGGCTGAGCGCGCCGTTCGCCTACGACCGCGCGCTGATCCAGGTGTACGGACAGCGCGCGCTTCGCAGCGTCGCGGCGGAGAAGAGCTTCACGATCGGCGTCGGCGTTTCGATTCGACCCTGAGCGCATGACCGAAAGCGCCGAGACGCTCGCACCACTGATCCTCGTCGCCGACGACGTTCCAGCCAACGTCGAGTTGTTGTTCGACCAGCTCCACACCCTCGGCTACCGGACGATCTCGGCCCACGATGGGCCGAGCGCGCTCGCGGCATGCTTCGAGTTCCGCCCCGAGCTGTGCATCCTCGACGTCTCGATGCCGGCCGGCGACCTCGGGATCGACGATCGCTCGACCGGCTTCGAGGTCTGCCGCCGCATCAAGCGCGACCCGCGCAGCGCGCGCATCCCCGTCATCTTCGTCACCGCCCTCAACGACACCACCGACCGGGTGCGGGCGATCGAGGCCGGCGGCGACGACTTCCTCACCAAGCCGCACAACCGGCTCGTGCTCGGGGCCCGCGTCCGCTCGCTGATCAAGCTGAAGGCGGCGACCGACGCGCTCGAGGAGTCGTTCCGCAAGATGCGGGAGCTGGAGAAGGTCCGCGACGACCTGATGAAGATGATCGTCCACGACCTGAAGAGCCCGTTGACGACGGTGCTGGCGACCCTGGAGATGGTGACCGACGGGGACTTCGGGGCGATCGGCCCGGAGGTCCGCCGCGCGTTAGGCGACGCCGAGTCGAAGGCCGAGGACCTGCTCTCGCTGATCGAGGACCTGCTCGAGGTAGCCCGCCTCGAGGAGACGACGATCACCCTCCAGGTCGCGCCGACGGCGCCGGCGGCGCTGCTCCAGGAGATCGTCCACGAGTGGCGGCTCCGGTTCCAGCAGGAGGGGATCGTCTGCCACGTCGACGTCGCCGACGACGTGCAGGTGTTCGAGGCCGACCCGACGCTCCTCCGCCGCGTCTTCGCGAACCTGATCCAGAACGCGGTGACGCACACCGCCCGCGCCGTCGAGCTGCAGCTGCTGGCGCGCGCCGACAGCAACGGGGTGCTGTTCACCGTCGCCGACAACGGTCCCGGGATCCCGAAGGAGTACCAGGAGCTGATCTTCCGCAAGTTCGAGCAGGTGCGCACGCCTAACGCTCCGCGTGTCCGCAGCTCCGGCCTCGGCCTCGCCTTCTGCAAGCTCGCCGTCGAGGCCCACGGCGGCCGGATCTGGGTGCAGAGCGAGGAAGGGCGGGGAAGCGCGTTCCACTTCTGGCTCCCCCTGACCCCGCCCGCGCTGACCGCGGTCGTCCGGACGGGGCTGTAGCTCGGCCGTGGCTCATTGCGGGTGGCCGTTCGGGCGGCGCGGCGCGGCGCGTCGCGTCGCGTCGCGGGCCATCGAGGCCATCCAGGGGTCAGAGTCGTTCGAGGGCGATGCTGCGCACCTCGATGACGCGCATCATCGATTTTCAACGACTCTGACCCCTCACAGGTTTGTGATGTGACGAAGGGGAGCGCGATGGCCGCGCTCCCCCCCGTTGCCTGCTCCGTGGCGCAGTCGGTCAGTCGATTCTCTTCAGCTCCACCCGGCGGTTCATCGCGCGGCCGGCGGCGTTGCCGTTGCCGGAGATCGGCTTGTCCGGGCCGTAGCCGCGGGCGATCAGGCGATCGGCGTCGACGCCGCGCATGATCAGGTACGCGCGCACCGCTTCGGCGCGCTGCACCGACAGGCGCACGTTGGTGGTGTACTTCCCGTGCGAGTCGGTGTGGCCGCCCACCTCGACCTTCACCGTCGGCGCGGCGATCAGCTGCCGCGCCACTTCGTCGAGGATCCCCATCGAGCCGGGGAGAAGGTCGTCCTTGTTCGGCTCGAAGTTCACGCCGCGCAGCGTGACCGTCCGCTCGTTCGCCTTGAAGAGCGGAACCGGGCAGCCGATCGAGTTCACCGCCGATCCGGCCGGCGAGGCGAGGCACTGGTCGCGCGAATCGGGCACGCCGTCCTTGTCGCCATCGGCTTCAACGACAGGGGCAACCGGCACCGCGCAACCGATCGAGTTCACCGCGACGCCAGCCGGCGTGGTCGGGCAGCGGTCGCGAACGTCAGGCACGCCGTCGTTGTCGCCGTCCGCGGCGAGCGGGCAGCCGTGGCCGTCGACCGCGGTCCCGGCAATGGTCGCCGCGCAGACGTCCTTCTGGTCGATCACGCCATCGCTGTCGCTGTCGCGGTAGACCGCGCAGCCGGCATTGTCCACCGTCGCACCGGCAGCGGTCGCCGCGCACTGGTCGCGCGTGTCGGGGACACCGTCATTGTCGGCATCGGCCGGGGGCGCGACCGGGGTCGGAGCAGCGACCGGCGCCGGAGCGACCGGTGCCGGCTTCGCGTGCCCGATCCAGAGCGGGAAGCTCAGCCCGGCCTGCACCGAGCGGTTCGTGTTGCGCGGTGAAGTGCTGGCGATCGGGTGGGTGATGTAGTCGAGGACACCATCGACGCGGACCGACATATAGTTCCCGACCGCGGCGCGAACGCCAACCAGCCCGCTGTAGCCGAATTCGTGCGTCCGCGGATCGATCGGGCTCTTGGTGATGTACTCGTTGCGGACGCCCCCGCCGGCGAAGATCAGCGAGAAATTCCCGAACTGCGGAGCGTACGCGTAGCGGACGTGGACCGGGACCACCTGCATGTCGCCGAGCGTACCGCCGAGGCTGTACTTGTAGAACGACGCGTCACCCTCGAGCATGAAGGTCGCGCGGCCCGAGCCTGAAGCCAGCGTCAGGCGTCCGCCGCCCGCGTTGAGCGTGCCGAAAGGAAGCGTCGCGTCGAACTTCGCGGCCGAGCCGAAGCCACCGAGCTCGATGAAGCCCTGCGCGCCGGCGGGAAGCGCAGCGCCGAGCAGTGCACCGGCGAAGAGTGTGGAGCGTACCAGGTTTGATCGCATGGATGGACCTCGAGAAGGAGGAGCAGCGTAGCTTCGCTCGACAGCCACGTCGGGTGGCGAGTGCGCGTCACTTCGCGGATCATCCGAAGCACAGCCCTCACCGGTTGTCTGTAAAACGGACGCACCAGCGCGGCGCGGGTTACGGGGATCGCCCGTAAACCCCCTCGATCGGCGCTCGACGCATCGCGCCAACCGGCTGCCGACGCTATATTTGGATGTTTGCACCTGACGTCACGCGCCACCCCGATCATGCCGCTCCGCACCCGTCCCACCGTCTACATCGAGACCTACGGCTGCCAGATGAACGTGAGCGACTCCGAGCTGATGCTCGGGAAGCTCGCGGCCAGCGGCTACGATGCCGTGGACAAGCCGGACGGGGCCGACGTCATCCTCGTCAACACCTGCGCGATCCGCGACCACGCCGAGCAGCGCGTCATCGGTCGCCTCGGTGAGTTGAAGCGGTTCATGGGCCCGTCGACGGTGGTCGGCGTCACCGGGTGCATGGCGCAGCGGCTCGGCGCGCAGCTGCTCGACAAGGCGAAGCACGTCAGCCTCGTGATCGGGCCCGACGGATACCGGGCGCTCCCGGCGCTGGTCGAGGGCGCGCGCCACGGCGAGCGCGCGATCGCGACGACCTTCGACCTCGAGGAGCACTACGAGGATTTTGCGCCGCGCCGCTTCGACAAGGTGAAGGCATGGATCCCGGTGCAGCGGGGGTGCGACTACAGGTGCACCTACTGCATCGTCCCGACGACGCGCGGCCCGGAGCGGTCGCGTCGCCTCGAGGAGGTCGTGCGGGAGACCCACGAGGTCGTCGCCGCGGGGATGACCGAGGTCGTCCTGCTCGGGCAGACGGTGAACTCGTACAACGACGGGACGCACGACTTCGCCGACCTGCTGCGCGCGGTCGGCGCGGTGCCGGGGATCCGCCGCCTGCGCTTCACGAGCCCGCACCCGAACGATTTCAGCGACCGCGTGATCGCCGCGATGGCGGAGACGGATGCGTGCTGCGAGCACGTCCACCTGCCGATGCAGTCCGGGTCGACGCGGGTGCTGAAGCGCATGCTCCGCCGCTACACGCGCGAGGGGTACTTCGGCTGCGTGGCGCGGCTGCGCGCGGCGATCCCCGGGCTCGCGCTGACGACGGACGTCATCGTCGGCTTCCCGGGCGAGAGCGACGCGGAATTCGAGGAGACGCTGAGCGCGGTGCGCGAGCTGGCCTTCGAGGACGCGTTCACGTTCAAGTTCTCCCCACGCGACGGCACCCCGGCGACGCGGATGCCGGAGAGCGAGACGATTCCGGACGAGGTCGCGTCCGAGCGGCTGGCGCGGCTGATCGAGACGGTGCGCTCCGCGTCGCGCGCGCGGAACATGACCCTCCTCGGCAGCCGTCACGAAGTGCTCGTCGAGAAGACCGCTCGTCGCGGCGCGGAGCTGGTGCAGGCGCGCACGCGCGACTTCAAGACCGTCCTGCTGCCCGGCGGCGAGAGCCTCGTCGGGCAGTACCTGACTGTCGAGCTGACGGGGACCACCGGCTCGACCTTCACCGGCGCCGTCGTCCGCGAGCGGCTGCCACTGCCCATGGCCGGATGAAGAATCTCTTCGAGGAAGCGATCGCCGAGGTCTACAAGCAGGTCAGCCCGCAGGTGGCGAACTTCTGCGGCTGCGCGAAATGCCGGGATGACGCGATCTCGCTCGCGCTCAACCATGTTCGTCCGCGCTACGTGACCGGCGATCCGCCGCGCGGGGCGGTCCTTTCCCGTCTCGAGATTCAATCGGAGACGGGACAGGCGCAGCTCATCTCGGTGGTGATGGACGCGGTGAAGATGGTCGCGTCGCGTCCGCGCCACCCGACGCCACCACTCGGAACTCCCGCCGTGACCTGATCGCCGGCGCGATCGCCGCGGCGCGGGCAGGAGCCCGATGCCGCTCGTCGCGATCGCGTTGCTGTCATACGGGGCGGGGCTGCTCGCCGGCCTCGCCGGAGCGTCAGGCAGCGCGGCGCTCTCGGCCGTCGCGACCGGGACGTTCGCACTCCTTCGCCGCAGCGCGACGCTGGCGTCCGTCGCGGCGCTCCTCGCCGCCGGGGCCGCGGTCGGCCGGGGAGCCGAACGGCGCGACCACGCCTGCGCCGTGGTCATCGCCTCGCGACCGGAGTGGCTGGTGGTACCGACCCTCGAGCTCGGGGCGGGGGAGAGCGGCGAGGTGACGGTCCTCGCGCCGGGGTGCTCGGCCCGCGCCTGGGCGAGCGTCGTCGCCGGGCACGCCTCCGCGGGCACGACGGTGCGGGCGCGCGGTGTCCCCCGCCTCGGACCGCGCGGTCTCGCGTTAGGCAGCGTGCGCCTCGGGACACGCGCCGCCGCGCCCGGCCTGCTCGCCCGCTGGCGTGACCGGGCGGCCCGGACCATCGATGCCGCCTTCGGCGGCGACGCCCCGCTCGCCCGCGCGCTGCTCGTCGCCGACACCCGCTCCCTCCCCCGCGAGGTGCGCGACCAGTTTGCCGCGGCCGGCCTGGTCCACATGCTGTCGATCTCCGGGCTCCACGTCGGGCTGATCGCCCTCGCCGTCACCATCGCGTTAGGCGCGCTCGGGCTCCCGGCGGCGCGGGCGGGGTGGGGGAGCGTGCTGCTCACCGCCGTCTATGTCGCCGTCATCGGCGCCCCCGCCCCGGCGGTGCGCGCGGTGGCGATGCTCGCCGCCGCGGCGGCATCGCGCGCCCTCCAGCGCCCGACCTCGCCGTGGGCGGCGCTGGCGATCGGCGCGGCGGCTCCGCTCGCCGACCCTCGGCTCGTCGCGGACATCGGATACCAGCTCAGCGTCGCCGGGATGACCGCGCTGATCGCGGCCGCTGCCCTCGACCGGCGGTGGCTGCGCGGCCGCCTGACGGGCTGGCGCCATGCCCTCGCGCTCGCGATGATGACCTCGGTGGTCGCCTCGCTCGTCACCGGGCCTCTTGTCGCATGGCGGTTCGGGCGGGCGAGCCTGATCGCCCCCGTCGCAAATGTCGCGGCCGCACCGCTCATGGCGGTTGCCCAGCCGATCCTCTTCCTCGCCCTCGTCCTCGGCTGGTGGCCGGCGGGGGCGCGGTTCGTCGCCGGCGCGGCGCATCCCGCGCTGGCGGCTTTCGAGTGGGTCGCGCGCACCTCGGCCGCTGTTCCCGGCGCACAGATCGAGGTCGCCGCGACCGACGCCGCGCTCATCGCCGCCGCGCTCGCGTCGATGCTGGTCGTCGTTGCGTGTGTCTCGGCCGATCCGTGGCGTCCCATGATCGGCGCGCTCGCCTGCGCAGTGGTGATCACATTCCTGCCGGTCGTGCCGCGCCCTGCCGGCCGGATGGAGCTCCACATGATCGACGTCGGGCAGGGGGACGCGCTCGCCTTGCGCACGCCGCGCGGCCGCTGGATCGTCGTCGACGCGGGACGCGGGTGGGCTGGAGGCGACGCGGGTCGCAGCACCGTCATCCCCTACCTCCGGTCGCGCGGCGGAAAGGTGGTCGCCTTCGTGCTCTCGCATCCGCACATGGACCACGCCGGCGGTGCGGCGAGCGTGATCCGCGCGTCGCGACCCGGGTTGTATCTCGACCCCGGCTTCCCCGGAGCGAGCGGGAGCTATCTCGAATCGCTCGCGGCCGCCCGTACGACGGGTGCGCGATGGGAGCGGATCCGCCCCGGCGAATCGCTGTCGATCGACGGCGTGACCCTGGAGTTTCTCGCCCCCGACTCCGCGTGGACCGCGAGCCTCGACGACGCGAACCTGGCGAGCAGCGTGATCCGCGCACGCTTCGGGAACGTGAGCTTCCTCCTCACCGGCGACGCCGAGGGACCGGAAGAAGCGTGGATGCTCGCGCACGACAGCCTCGCCCTCGCCGCGACGGTCCTGAAGGTCGGCCACCACGGCAGCATCACGAGCACGACACCTGCGTTCCTCCGCGCGGTCCATCCGCGGCTCGCGCTCATCTCGGTCGGCGCGGGCAACGGCTACGGTCATCCGGCGCCGGAAGTGTTGCGCGAGCTGGCCGCCGCTGGGGTCCAGACGCTACGGACGGACCGGCTCGGGACGATCGTAATCCGCACCGACGGCGTGGCCCTCTCCGTGCAGACTGAGCAGCGCGAATGGGAGGTCGACCCGTGATTTCGTGGAACGAGCGGACAGTCGCTGGCGGGCGCCGGGTGAATCGGTGTTGATCCGCGCGCTGGTGGGCGAACTCGTCGAGCTCCCCCGGGGTCTCGTTGAACGCTATCCGGAGCTCGGCGATGCGAGATGGCGGCGGGGAGGACTTCCCCCGCGAGTTGGCGGCTGGTTTCTCGGCAGGAGCTCCGTAGCGGCGATCACGCTCTGGCGCACCGTCTTTCTCGCGCCCGGCGCTGCACCGCGTCCCGAATTGCTCTTGCACGAGCTCGGCCACGTAAGGCAGTTTGGGAGATCGATTCTGTTTCCGCTGCGGTATCTCCTGGAGAGCGTTCGGCGGGGCTATTCCGGCAACAAGTACGAGCACGAGGCGCAGGCGTTCGCCGAAGCACGCCTGCGTTCGGCCAACCTTTCAACGCACGCCTGACCGTGGTCCAGCATACCGCTACGTCCGTCGTCACGATCGAGCGATACATCATCGAGCAGGAACGCCTCTATCCCGAGGCGACCGGTGAGCTCTCGGGCATCCTTTACGACGTGTGCCTTGCCGCGAAGATGATCGCGAACAAGGTGCGCCGCGCGGGACTCGTCGACATCCTCGGCGCGACCGGCTTCGACAACGTGCAGGGCGAGGATGTGCAGAAGCTCGACGTGTTCGCCAACGAGACCATCGTCAAGGCGATGGACCACGGGGGCCGCCTCTGCGCGATGGCCAGCGAGGAAGAGCCGGGGATCATCCCGATTCCCGACGGCTTCAAGTGCGGCAAGTATTGCCTCCTCTTCGACCCGCTCGACGGATCCTCGAACATCGACGTCAACGTCCCGGTCGGGACGATCTTCTCCGTCGTCCGGAAGATCACGCGTGGCACGCGCGGCGAGATGGAAGACATGCTGCAGCCTGGCCGCCGCCAGGTCGCCGCGGGTTACGTGATCTACGGCTCGAGCACGATGCTCGTCTACACGACTGGACAGGGTGCGCATGGCTTCACCTATGACCCGTCGATCGGCGAGTTTCTCCTCTCGCACCCTGACATCCGCATCCCGAACAACCCGCGCTATCTCTCGGTGAACGACGCCTACGAGAGCCAGTGGGAAGAGCCGGTGCGGTCGCTGATGCGCAAGTACCGCGGCCTCGAGGGCGATCGCAAGCCGCTGAGCGTCCGCTACGTCGGCTCCCTCGTTGCCGACTTCCACCGCAACCTCCTCGGCGGCGGGGTCTTCTGCTATCCGCGCAACACGCGCCGCCCCAACGGCAAGCTCCGCCTCCTCTACGAAGCGAACCCCCTCGCCTTCATCGTCGAACAGGCCGGCGGCGCCGCCTGCGACGGCACGACCCGCATCCTCGACATCCAGCCGACGGAGCTCCACCAGCGCACGCCCTTGTACATCGGCAGCAAGGCGGAGGTGGAGCTGGCGCATGAGACGCTGCGCGCGCCGGCGGCGGTCGGAGCGGCCTGACTGCAATATTTCGTCGCCTGGCATTCATGCGCGAGCGGACGGCGGTCCGGAGGGGTGTCAGGGGTCAGGGGTCAGGGTCTCTGTTCTGGGTTCGAAGTGGTGCGTTAGGCAGCGCGGAGATCAGGTCGTCGCCAGTGCACGATAGAGCGCGGCAAGCATTCCGCGAATCTCTACCAGCTCGTCTGCAAGTTCTCGGTGTTCGTCATGGTGCATGTAGCCGAGGTCGCGGGCTAGCAGTAGCTGATAGTCGACTTCACCCGCAGATCCCAGTGCGACGTCCACGAGCGCCCGGTACGAACCCTGTGCGATGCGACAGCGGCCTTCCGCGATGTTCGATGGAATCGAGACACCTGCACGCCGGACTTGCGCCGTCAACCCGAAGCGTTCGTCCCGAGGAAAGAGGCGAGTGATTCCGTAAACGCGCAGCACGAGCTCATGCGAGCGCTTCCAGACAGCTAGATTTCGGTAGTCGGCGGCGCCCGTCGTCATGCGCGGAACGCTATCCGCAGCGATTGACGGCGGCGCCACCCTCGCGTTTCCCGGATCATCAATTCACTACAGTTGGGGACTCGAAGCCGGGGTCCGAGACCCTGACCCCTGACCCCTGACCCCCCCATGTCCGACAGCACGCCGTCCGGAATTCCCGTCAAGCCGGTCTACGGTCCGCCTGACGCCGATCTCGACTATCCCACCGACCTCGCCGATCCAGGCAAGTTCCCGTTCACCCGCGGGATCCAGCCGACGATGTACCGGGGGCGGCTCTGGACGATGCGGCAGTATGCGGGGTTCGGGACGGCGGCGGAGACGAACCGGCGCTTTCGCCACCTCCTCGCGGCGGGGCAGACGGGGCTCTCGGTGGCGTTCGACCTGCCCACGCAGATGGGGATCGATTCCGATTCTCCGCGCGCGTCAGGCGAGGTCGGGCGGGTCGGGGTGGCGATCGACACCGTCGAGGACATGCATGCGCTGCTCGCGGAGCTGCCGCTCGACAGCGTGTCGACCTCGATGACGATCAATGCGACGGCGGCGACGCTGCTCGCGATGTACATCGTCGTGGCCGAGGAAAGGGGAATTCCGCGGGCGAGGCTGTCGGGGACGATCCAGAACGACATCCTCAAGGAGTACATCGCCCGGGGAACGTACATCTATCCGCCGGCGCCGAGCCTGGGGATGATCGCCGAGCTCTTTCGGTTCTGCGCGGCGGAGGTGCCGAGCTGGAACCCGATCTCGATCAGCGGCTACCACATTCGGGAAGCGGGATCGACGGCGGTGCAGGAGGTCGCGTTCACCTTCGCCAATGCGGTGGAGTACGTGAAGACGGCGATCGCCGCCGGTTTGCTGGTCGACGAGTTCGCGCCGCGGCTGTCGTTCTTCTTCGCCGCGCACAACGACTTGTTCGAGGAGGTCGCGAAGTTCCGCGCGGCGCGGCGGATCTACGCGCGGTTGATGCGCGAGCGGTTCGGGGCGAGCGACGCGAGCGCGCGGCTGCGCTTCCACACGCAGACGGGCGGTGTCACGCTGCAGGCGCAGCAGCCGCTCAACAACGTCGTCCGGGTGACGGTGCAGGCGCTGTCCGCCGTGCTCGGGGGGACGCAGTCATTGCACACGAACGGTTATGATGAAGCGCTCGCGCTGCCGACGGCGGAGGCGGCGACGCTGGCGCTGCGGACGCAGCAGGTCATCGCGTACGAGAGCGGGGCGGCGCAGACGGCGGATCCGCTGGCGGGGAGCTATTACGTCGAGAGCCTGACGTCGGAGGTCGAGGTGCGCGTGCTCGCGCTGATGGAGAAGGTCGAGGAGATGGGCGGTGCGGCGGCGGCGATCGAGGGCGGGTTCTTCCAGGAGGAGATCGGCCGCAGCGCGTACGAGCAGCAGCTGCGGATCGAGTCGGGTGAGACGGTGATCGTCGGCGTCAACCGGTTCAGCGACGCCGCCGAGCCGCTGAAGATTCCGGCGCCGGACTTCTCGGCGCTCGAGCGGGAGCAGGCCGCGCGGCTGCGCGAGGTGAAGGAGACGCGCGACGGCGGGGCGGTGAAGGCGACGCTCACGGCGCTGGTGGAGGCGGCGCGCGGGTATGCGGCAGTCGTGCAGACCGGGAGCACCGCGCGGCCGCCTGGACCGCGCGCGCCGCTGATGCCGCTGATCATCGACGCGGTACGCGCGCGCGCGTCGGTAGGCGAGATCGCCGACGCGTTGGGCGGGGTGTGGGGGCGGTACACGCCGGGACGTTAGGGAGGCGTCGCGCGCGAGGCGATCTCGGGAAGCACGAAGCCCCTCCGCACCAGCGGAGGGGCTTCGTCACTTCCCGGCGGTCGAGCGGCTACCGGTAACCCGGATTCTGGACGAGCCCCGGCGCGACGCTGATCTCGCGCGACGGTATCGGGTAGAGCGCCTGGTACACCTCGGAGCCCTTCCCCAGGAGGTAGTTGTCCACCGCCCCGGTACGAACCAGGTCGGCCCAGCGGAAGCCCTCCATCGCCAGCTCGAGCCGGCGCTGCAGCATCACCTCGTCGATCACCTGCTGTTGCGTGCTGAGATCGACGCCGAATACCAGCGTATCGAGCCCGGCGCGGCGGCGGATACGGTTCACTTCACCCACCGCCGCGAGGAGCTTCGCCGCGCCCCCCTGACGAGCCATGGCCTCGGCCCGCGTCAGTACCACCTCGGCGAACCGGATGATGTGGATGTCCTCGGCGCCGACCGTCGTCGGGAACTTCGTGCCGCAGAGGTCGAGCCCGCAATACCCCTGGGACCGATCGACAACGATGTTGTTCAGCGCGCGCAGGTCCGTGGGCGCCCAGTTGAGGAGGTACCCCGTGCTCGCCGGGTTGATGTCGAGCGACGGCTGGTAGGCCTGTGCGAGCGCGGCGGACGGCTCGGTCTCCGTGCGTCCGAGGTAGTAGTAGCCCTCCTGCGAGGCGTCGGAGGCGGTGAAGGTCAACCGGAAGATGTCCTCCGGGGTGGTCTTGCCCTCGGCGGTGAAGAGATCGGAGTAGTTGTCCGCGAGCTGGTACCCCATACCCTCCACTGTCGTCGCCGCCGCTTCAGCGCCGGCATAATCCTTTTTGAAGAGGAGGACGCGCGCCCGCAGTGCCCGGACCGCTCCTAACGTTCCGCGGGTGACGTCGTCGACGCCCGGGTCCATCTTCGCTTCGGCGGCGTCGAGATCGGCGAGGATCTGCGTGTATGTCTGGGCGACCGTTGCCCGGGTCGCCTTCGCCCCGACGCTCGCATCCGCGGCCGGGGTCAACGGCAGAGGTATTCCAGGATCCCCGGGATTCCGCCCACCCCACGTGATGACGAGGTCGTGAAACACCAGCGCGCGGACGAAGTACGCTTCGCCGAGCAGCTGGTTCTTCTCGGACGGGTCGATGCCGCCGACGCCGGGCAGCTGCGCGATGACCAGGTTGGCGCGGGCGACCGTCGTGTACATCGCGTTCCACATCCCGCGCACGTCGCCGTTTTCAGCGCGAAGATTGTTGTCCTCCGCGTCGGCGAAGCTGGTGAAAGTACCCGTCCAGTCGACGTCGTCAGACGAGACGTCGCGGAAGAAGAGGTAGTCGCCGCTGTAGAAGTTGCCGCCAGTCTCGTCCTGGAGGCCGTCGTACATGCCGACGACCGCGGCGCGCGCGCTCGTCGGACCGCTGAGCGCCTGCTCGCGGGGCAGCTCGGCGACCGGCTTGACGTCGAGGAAACTGTTGCAGGCGGCGGTGGCGAAGGCGAACGCCCCCACCGCCCCGAAATGTCTGAGTCGCATGAGATGTCTCATCGGGATTTTGTGGTCCGGTGCGAGGCTGCGCATCAGAAGCCCGCCTTCAGGCCGAAGGTGAAGGAACGAGCAACCGGGTAGGCGTAGAAGTCCGTTCCCAGCCCGATGTTCGACGCCGCGCCGGCGCTGTTCACGTCCGGCGAGTAGCCCTTGTACTTGGTGAAGGTGTGCAGGTTGTGGCCCGAGACGTACAGCCGTGCCGAGTGAAGCCCGGCCATCCCGGAGAACCGGCTCGGCACCGTGTAGCCTAACGTCACATCGCCGATGCGGACGTATGAGCCATCCTCGAGGTACCGACTGGAGATCTCGACCGCGTCCGATGTCCCACGGTTGCTTGCCCGCGGTTCGTCGGTGATGTCGCCTGGCTTCTGCCAGCGGCGGAGCACGTCCCGGAACTTGTTGTCGCGGTAGCGCCCGGCGTCATCGGCGAAGACGCGGATCGCGTTGAAGATCTTGTTCCCCTGGCTGAACTGGACGAATCCGTGGAGATCGAAGCCCATCCAGCTCATGTCGCTGGTGAAACCACCCTGGTACTTCGGGTGCGGGGTTCCGATGAACTCGGCGGTGTCGCTGTAGAGCGCGTTGCCCGTCTGCGGATCGACGCCGAGGAAGCGCAGCGCCTGGAACTCGCCGAGCGGGTGACCGACCTGAACGCGGCTCATGCTGTACAGCCCAGCCGAGAATGGCTCGCCGTTGTACAGCGAGACGACCTTGTTCCGGTTTGCCGCGACGTTGAGGTCCGTCGTCCAGGTGAAGCCCTTCGCATCCGCGGAGACGAAGTTCCGCGTGGTGATCTGCGCCTCCACGCCGGCGTTCTTGATGTTCCCGACGTTGCTCAGCTGGGTGCTGACGCCAGTCGTCGCGCTGACCGGCCGGTTCACGAGCAGGTTGGACGTGAGCTTGGTGTAATAGTCGCCGATGAGGGCGACCCGCGTGTTGAACAGGTACAGGTCGAAGCCACCGTCGTACTCGCGGGTGCTTTCCCAGCGCAGGTCCGGGTTGGCGAGGCTGACCTGGCCGATGCCGATCACGTCGCCATAACTCTTTCGGGCATAGCGCTCGAACGACCCGAAATCCTGGGGCAGTGCCTGGTTCCCCGTCGTGCCCATGCTCCCACGCAGCTTGAGCGAGTTCCCCTCGCCGAGCATACCGCTGAACCACGGTTCGTCGGTGAGCTTCCAGCCGAGCGAGACGGCGGGGAACGTACCCCAGCGGTTGTTGGCTCCGAACCGCGACGAGCCATCGGTGCGGACGCTCGCCGTCACCAGGTAGCGATCGAGCAGCGAGTAGTTCGCGCGTCCGAAGAACGACGCGAGGTTGTTGCCTGTCCAACCGCCGTCATAGACCGTGATGCGAGTGGCGGCGCCGGGGTAGCGGAAGCCCTCCGAGGCGAAACCCTCGCCGCGAAGATAGTCGTACTCACGGCCGTTCCACTCGGCGCTCGATCCCGCGGTGAGGCTGAGCTGCTGTCCACGGTCGGCGAGCCAGGGCACGTCGTAGTTCGCGAAGCCCTCGAACACGTAACGATTGAAGGTGTTGTTACCCTGACGGGCGACGCCGTTCACCGTCGCGGCGTACGTCGCTTCGACGTTAGGCGACTCCCAGCGCAGGTCGCGCAGGTTACCGACGTCGGCGCCGGCACGGCCGGTGAGCTTCAGCGTCGGGGTGAAGTTGTAAGTGGCTTCGAGGTTCCCGAGTGCACGCAGCGACCGCGAGTTGATCGAGCTGAGGAGCGCGATCGCGACCGGATTCGGATAGGCCAACTCGTCGCCGGTGTAGGTGCCGTCGGCCCGCTTGACGGGGAGGAACGGGTCATCGGCGATCGCGTTGGTAACCACGCCCTCGATGGTGTTGTCGTTTTCGAAACGCGACCAGCTCTCGCGCGAGACGTTCACCGAGGTCTTGACCGCGAGCTTCGAGGTTGCGTTGAAGTCGAGATTCACGCGGCCGCTGGCGCGCTGGTACCCCGAGCCGAGCACAACGCCGGTCTGGTCGAAGTACGAGCCGGACACGAAGTACTGAATCCGGTCGGACCCGCCCGTCGCGCCAACAGTCGTATTGCTGATCGGTGCTGTGCGGAACACCTCATCCTGCCAGTCCGTGTTGGCGATGCTCGGCGAGTTTGGGTCGCCGTAATGCGTCGCCCAGTTCGGGTCGGTCGGGTGGTCGTTCTTCCACGCCTCGTTCCGGAACTCCAGATACTCCTTCCCGTTCAGCATGTCCCACTTCTTGGCGACGTCCTGCACGCCGGTGTAGGCGTCGACGTTGATCCGCCCCGCGCCGCTGCTTCCGCGCTTCGTGGTCACCATCACGACGCCGTTGGAGCCGCGCGAGCCGTAGATTGCCGCCGCGGCCGCATCCTTCAGGACCGTGATCGACTCGATCTCGTCGGGGTTCAGCCCGGTAACGCCGTTGATATCCTGGCCCCCGACATCGAGCTGCGACACCGACTCGTTGTTGAGCGGGATCCCGTCGACGACGAACAGCGGCTGGTTGCTCGCCGTAAGAGAGGCCGCGCCGCGGATGCGGACGGTGATCGCGTTGCCGGGGTTGCCGGCGTTGCTCGTCACCTGGACGCCAGCCGCCTTCCCTTGAAGCGCCTGGTCGACGCCGGGAACAGGGACGCTGGCGACGTCCTCACCGCGCACCGTGGTCACGGCAGTGCTGACCATGGCCCGCGTGTCGGTTCCATACCCGGTGCTCACTACCTCGGAGAGCACACGGGCCACTTCAGTCATCGTGAAGCTCGCGGTCACGGACTGTCCGTCGGCGACGCTGATCGTCTGGGTCGCGGGGCGGTAGCCGATGCGCTGCGCGCGCACTGTCCACGTGCCCGCGCCGAGTCCGCGGACCGCGAAGCGGCCCGCGTCATCGCTCAGCGCTCCGCGCGTCGTGCCGACGATCACCACCTGGACCGACGGAATCGGACGTCCCGACGCCGAGTCGGTGACCGTCCCGGTGATCGACGCGGTTCCTTGCGCCACTGCCATCGCCGGGGCGAGAAACGCCGCGGCGATGAGTCCTGCGACCGAGCTCCGACTGAGCAAGTGTCGTCTCATCGACCTGCCTCCTGACGGGGTGATGGAACAGCCGCGCCCCCCCGCCCGACGGGTCGGGGACGCGACGAGGAAATACCCTTTTTGCGGGGATGAGCGATACGCATTGGGGGCGATCCGCTAGAATGAAGCAGCGGGAGAGAGTACGCAAGACTCAACAGTCGCCTTGAACGGACTCTCCGCCACCCTTAAAATTCCCTGCTCCGTTCCCCTACAAGTCGACTCAGAATGCCAACATACGAATATCGCTGCCCTGACGGGCACGAGTTCGAGAAGTTCTTCCGCACGATCTCCGGGGCCCCGGCGTCGGTGAACTGCCCGACCTGCGGCGCGGTCGCCGCGCGCCAGCTGTCCGGCGGCGCGGGGCTGCTGTTCAAGGGGTCGGGGTTCTACCTCACGGACTACGGAAAGAACGCGCACGCGACCAAGGGCCCGAAAGCGGCGTCCCCTGACAGCGGAAGCGGCGCGGGGACCAGCGGTTCCCCCGGCGAGTCGAAGAGTAGCACCGGGTCGGCTTCGGGAAGCGCCTCGGAATCGTCAGGGTCTGGTCAATCCTCAGGAGCGAACACCGGCACGCCCGGCGGCGGCTCGTCGAGCGGCGGCTCGTCGAGCGGCGGCTCGTCGAGCGGCGGCTCGTCAACCGGCGGCTCGTCAGGCGGCGGCTCGTCAGGCGGCGGCTCGTCAGGC
>DASZNJ010000087.1:0-5907 GCA_035551575.1 Gemmatimonadaceae bacterium | reverse complement strand
CGCCATGCGAGACCCCGCCGGCGACAGGGGTCGGGGGCGCGGCGCGCGGGGCGGGGGCACCCGCTGGGGCACCAGCGGGTGCCGCGGCTGGCGTCGCCGCCGCGCTGGCGTTCTCGTCGATCTCGCCGAGCAGCTGGTCGACCTTCACCACGTCGCCCTCGTTCGCGGCGCGGCGGGCGAGGACCCCGCCCTTCAGGGCAGGGACTTCGACCGTGATCTTGTCGGTCTCGAGCTCGACCAGCGTCTCACCGGCGGTGACGGCGTCGCCGTCCTTCTTCAGCCAGCGGGCGACCGTCGCCTCGACGATCGACTCTCCGAGCGGCGGGACCTTGATCGAAATCATTGCGCGGGTGCCGTGAACGATGCGGAAATGGTTGGCGCGCTGGTATTCGAGCGGCGCGGGGCATAGCATTCATCCTCTTCGCCCAATATAACGCGACCACCACGTGCGAGCGCTCGTCATCAACGCCCACGGGGGGCTGGAACGTCTCGAGTACCGCAACGACGTTCCCGAACCCGAGCTCCGCCAGCCGACGGACGTCCGCGTTCGCGTCCGGGCCGCCGCGCTGAACCATCTCGACCTCTTCGTCCTTGCCGGCCTCCCCGGCGTCGCGATCAGGCCGCCGTGGGTCCTCGGCGCCGACGGAATGGGAGAGATCGAGTCGGTCGGGAGCGCGGTGCGCGAGGTCTCGGTCGGCGACCGGGTGATCATCAACCCCGGGATCAGCGACCGGAGCTGCGAGTACTGCCTCGCCGGCGAGCATCCGCTCTGCCTCCGCTTCGGGATCCTCGGCGAGCATCACCCGGGGACGCTCGCCGAGTACGTCGTCGTGCCGGCGGCGAACGTAAGGCGCATTCCCCCCGAGATCACCGACATCAGCGCCGCCGCCTTCACCCTGGCGACGCTGACCGCGTGGCGGATGGTGGTCACGCGGGCGCGGGTCCGCGCCGGCGACCAGGTGCTGATCCAGGGGATCGGGGGCGGTGTCGCGCTCGCCGCGCTGCACATCTGCAAGTCGCTTGGCGCGACGGTGTGGGTGACGTCGCGCAGCGGCGAGAAGCTCGCCCGTGCGCAGGCGCTCGGCGCCGACGAGGCGATCGACTCGACGAGCACCGACGTCGCGCGCGAAGTGCGCGCGCGGACGAACAAGCGCGGCGTCGACGTGGTCATCGACAGCGTCGGCAAGGCGACGTGGGCGCAGTCGCTCGGCGCGCTCGCCCGGGCGGGGCGGCTCGTCACCTGCGGGGCGACGAGCGGCCCGCTCGTCGAGACCGACGTGCGCCGCCTCTTCTGGAACCAGTGGACGATCCTCGGCTCGACGATGGGGAACGACGCCGAGTTCGACACGATCACCGCCGAGCTGTCGGCCGGGCGGCTGTTCCCGGAGATCGATCGCGTCTACGAACTGAACGAGGGGCGCCAGGCGTTCGAGCGCCTCGAGCACGCCGGCCAGTTCGGGAAGATCGTCGTCACGCTCTGATCCTGCCTAACGTTCACCACCCGCGACCCGATGCTGCGCTTTCCGCTCGCCACCCGCTACTCCGACTACGACACGAAGGGCCACGTCAACAACGCCGTGTACCTGACCTACTTCGAGTGGTCGCGGGTGCAGGCGTGGCAGCAGGTGGCGGCGGCGGCCGGGATCGCCGCCGCCGACATCGCCGACCCGCCGCTGATCGTCGCCGAGGCGCGGGTGAAATACGTGAGCCCGGCGAACATCGGCGTACCGCTGGCGATCGAGATCGGGGTGAAGGAGGTCAGGACGAAAGGGTTCTCCTTCAGCTATCGCGTCGTCGCGCCGGAGGAGAACGACCGGCTGGTCGCCGAAGGGGAGACGGTGCAGGTTGCCTACGACTACCGCGCGGGGCGGACGATGCCGATATCCCCGGAGATGAGGAAAGCGCTCGAGGGAATGTGACGGAACGCGATCGTGCGCAGTTTACCGAGGAGGAGCAGAAGGCGCTCCGCCTCGCAGTTGCGGCGGGTGGGGATCCGGCCTGTCCGCGCTGCGGGGTCCGGATGACGACGCGTCCCGTCGGCGGCGGCTCGTTCGGGCTTGGCTACGCCCGCAAGCGCGAGTGGCTGATCTGCCCGCACTGCCGCCGGAGCGCGATCTTCGACGTCAGGCGCGGCACGCGAACGTGAGCATCCCCGGAGCGCGGGCGGGGACGGCTCGAACGATCACTCATTCTTCAGTCCGCGTCCGATGAAGCACCGCTGCCTAACGTTCCCGCTCGCCGTGCTCGCCGCCGCGCTCGCCGCCGCGCCGTCGGCGCTCGCGGCGCAGGTCAGCGAGCGCCTGGTACCCTTCGACAGCGCCGGCCGCGTGCCGTCGATCACCCCGCGGCTGGCCGGCCGCCTCCGCCTCGGTCCTCCGCTCTGGCCGGTGCTCGGCAGCTTCGTCAGCGCCCAGCTGTTCTCGAAGAGCACCGGCGGCTACACGCTGGTGGTGGTTCGTCCGGACGGGGTCTTCGACCGTTATGACCTGACCGGGGAAGCGGCCGAGGGGCTGCGCACCGTGGTCGCGACCGCGCTGGCGAGCGGTGCCGGGGCCGGGGTCGGCGAGCAGACGACCGTCGCGTCGGACCCGGCGGGGAACGCGTTCGTGCGCAACCAGGCGGTGCTCGGGCTCGTCCTCTACGGCCCGTCGGCGGCGGCGGCGGTCGTCGCCAGCGGGACGAAGAGCAGCTCGGCGCCGCTGGCCATCGAGCTGATCACCGCAACGGGCGCGTTCGCGGCGGCGCTGGCGCGGCGGAACATGCTCCCGCCGGTGACGACCGCCCAGAACCGCCTGTCGACGCACGCGGCGGTGCATGGCGCGGCGATCGCCGACGCCCTCGTCTACGCCGCGAGCGGGTCTCCGATCAACGAACAGGCCGCCACGCTCGGGCTGCTCGGCGGATCGGTCGGTGGCACGCTGCTCGGGCTCCGCCTCGCGCGGAACATGACCGACGCCGAGGCCGCGTCGTCGGCGTACGGCGCGGACTTCGCGGCCGGCGTGGCGTTAGGCACGCTCGGCAGCGTCGGCGCGGTGAGCCGTGAATCGGGAGGGCGGCCGGCCGCGCTGATCGCCTCCTCGGCGATGCTCGCCGGCTACGCCTTGGGGCCGATGTACCCGCGGCGGGCGCGCTACACCGTCACCGACGGCGACGTGCGGGCGATGACGCTGACCTCGGCGATCGGCATCGCCGGGGCGGCGATCCCCTTCATCGGGGGCGGGCGGCCCGACAGCCGCATGCTGTCGGGGACGCTGATGGGAGGGATGCTGGCCGGCGCGCTGGCCGGCGACCGGCTGATGGTCCGCCCGCGCGACCACACCTCGTCGGAGGCGACTGTGCTCTGGACCGGCGCCGCGGTGGGGGCGTTCCTCGGAGGCGGGGTCGCGCGCCTGGGCGACGCGAGCGTGCAGCCGGCGTGGGCGCTGGCGGTGGGTGGCGCGCTCCTCGGCACCCTCGCCACGGAGGCAGCGATTCGCCCCCGCGCGGCGGGTCGACGGGTGCTCTCCGGGGGGCCGCGGACGCCGGGTGCGGCGCTCCTCGACGGGTCGAGCGCGGGCGCTCATGAGCCGGCCGCGCGGCGGATGCAGGTCACATTCGACCCGGTCGGTGCCGCCTTCGCGGCGACGAGCAAGGTAGGTACATTCTCGGTAGTGCGTGCCAGCTTCTAGACACGCGTAACGCGCCGCGGCGTACCGCCCGGTCCGCGCGGCCCGTCCAATCACAGTCACGAATGAAACGGATTCTCTTCGTTCTCGCGGTCGCGATGAGCGCGGTCGCGGCGAGCGCGCGGGCGCAGGTCGTCGAGGTGCCGGAGGCGTTCGACAGCGCCGGTCACGTCATGGTCATCACCCCGCCGGTCGCGGCGCGGCTGCAGCTCTCGCCGCCGGCGTGGCGGATCACGGGGGACTACACGGCGGCGCGGCTCTACGCGTTAGGCGCGCAGGGGTGGGTGATCGTCGTCGAGCGGCGCGACGGCGCGGTCGAGCGCTATGCGATCACCGCGCCCGACCGGGAATACCTCCGGGCGCGGACGTCGACGCTGCCGGCGGGGTTCGAGGAGCAGGTCGGGCGGGTCGGTGCCGGGTTGAGCAGTGTCGGGCAGCAGATCACGACGGCCGCGCGCAACGACGCGTTCGTCATGCACCAGGGAGTGCTGGCGGCGCTCGTCTACGGGCCAGCGTTCGCCTACGCCCTGTCGAACGAGACGCCGGGTCGGGTGGCGGCCTACGTGCTCGGCGCCGGCGGGACGTTCTACGCCGCGACCCAGCTGGCGCGGACGCGGAACATCACCCCCGAACAGACGGTGTTCGCGACGATGACTGCGATCCACGGCGCGGGAGCCGCGCTCGGGATCGCCTATGCGGCGCACGGGAACAGCAACGTGCAGGGGGCTGCGGCGTTCGTCGGCGGGGTGGGGGGGACGATGGCGGCGCTGGCGGCGAGCCCGCGGCTGACGGAAAGCGAGATCGCCGGCGCGCAGTTCGGGGGCGACGCGCTCGCCCTCGCCACCTACCTCATGACCCGCGCCGGGCATGACCGCGCGAACGACTATCCGACGCGCGGCGAGGCGGGCGCCCTCGCCCTGAGCGTGATCGCCGGCTATCCGCTCGGGCTGCAGTGGGCACGGAGCGCGTCGTACAACCTGACCCCGGGGGACGTCGGCGCGATGTGGACGACGGGTGCGGTCGGCGGGCTGGCGGCGGGAACGATCGCGCACGCGGTCGTGCGCAACGGGAGCACACCGCGGGGGACGAGCGCCTACCGTGACAAGCACCAGACCGCGGTGTACTCGGCGGCGGCCGGCGGTTTCGTCGTCGGTGCGGTGGCCGGTGACTTCCTCCTCGCCCGGCGCTTCGACCACACGCCGTACGAGGCGGGAATGCTCGGATTCGGCGCGGCGGGTGGTGCGCTCGTCGGCGCTGGAGCGTACACTCTCTTCCATGGCGCGGCAGCGAAGGGAGCGACGGCCCCGTACGTGGCGGCGACGGCAGGCGCGGTCGGCGGACTCGCGCTTGCGGAAGCGCTGATGCCGCCGCGCGACGACGCCGGCCGCCAGACGTCGATGCGGGTGCGCGTCGAGCCGATGGGGCTCGTCCTGGCGGCGGCGCGGACGCCGGGGATGCATTCCGTGGTGCAGGTCCGGTTCTGAGCATTCCCCAGACCTAACGTTCGAGGCGATGTCCTTCACTGAGCGGTTCCAGGCGAGCTTCACGCAGGTGTTCGGCGAGCTGGTGCCGGCGATGCTCGGCGCGCTCGTCATCCTCTTCGCCGGCTACCTGCTGGCCAAGGTCGTCGAGCGGCTGGTGCTGCGGCTGCTGCGGCGCGTGAAGCTGAACACCCTGCTCGAGCGGGGCGGGGTGATGGGCGCGGTCGAGCGGAGCGGCTCGCGGATCGACGCGACGCGCGTGCTGGCCGGGCTCACCTTCTGGCTGATCATGTTCGCCGTCATCCTCGTCGCGGCGACGGCGCTCGGGTTGAACGAGCTGGCGAACGTCGTCGGCGAGCTGGTCGGCTACATCCCGAGCGTGATCGCGGCGGTGGTGATCCTGCTGCTCGGGACGGTGCTCGGCGGGTTCGTCGGGAGCCTGATCGCGACGTCGGCCGGCGCGGTGCACGGCGGGACGGCGCTGTCGCGGATCGGGCGGGCGGGGGTGATCGTGCTCGCGGTGTTCATGGCGCTGCAGGTGCTCGGGATCGCCACCGAGATCGTGACGACCGCGTTCGCGATCCTCTTCGGCGCGGTGGCGCTGGCCGGCGCGCTGGCGTTCGGGCTCGGGAACCGCGAGCTCGCCGGGGAGGTGACACGGGAGTGGTACAACCGCTACCGCACGGAGCGCGAGGCGCACGAACGCGCGACCGAAGCCGCGCACCTGGCGGATGCGCTGGAGGAGCACGACCCGCTGGAGA
>DASZNJ010000086.1:0-18618 GCA_035551575.1 Gemmatimonadaceae bacterium | reverse complement strand
CCGCCGCTCCCGCCCGGGCCGCCACGCCGCATTCCCGGAGACTTCACGTCGGCGGGAAGCTTCGCCCACTGCCCGGGGGTGAGCGTCTGCTGTGCATCCCTCTGCGCCTGCTGCACGAGCGCGCGAGCCTCGCCGAGCCTGCGGCCGAGGGTCACGCGCAGCGCCTGCGGATCAGCGTTCCTTCCCTGCTTCGCGATGGTCTCGGCGATCTCGTCGATCGCCGGATCGATCTTCGCCTGCAGTGAATCGCCGAACAGCTTGAGCCGCGCCTGCTGATCCGCCGTGAGTGAGAGCTGCAGCGAGTCGTTGAGCGCGATGATGCGGTAGAAGGGGTTGGTGATCCCGCGGCGCATGCGCGCCTTCAGCTGGTCGGCGCCGAGCGGCTGTCCGTTCGCCCCACCGAGGACGTTGAACATCGCGCGGCGGGAATCGTCGAAGCCGATCTGGTAGCGGCCGGTGAGCGCAAGCTGGAATGGCGCGCTGGCGCGCCCGCGATCGTTCGCCGATCCGAAGTGCTCGTTCACCTGGTACAGGTAGCGCTCGCCACCGGGAGTCGCGTCGAACCCGCGAACGTAGAGGAGGGTGCGGTCGGTGGACTGGCGCTGTCCCCAGCCGCGCATGTCGTTCGGACCGTGCACGAGTTGATCGGCGCCGGTGAGGAGGTTGAGCACCTGCAGCGAGATCGTCAGGCGCCGATCGAGCCCGAACGAGGATGGGCGCCAGTTGAGCTGCATGTCGAGCGAGCCGGTCCACGGCGAATCGCAGCTGTTGCGGCCGGCGATCCTGCCGAGCTGGCTCTCGAGACATGCGCGCGCGGTGCCCGACGTCGTCGCGAGGAGGCGCGTCATCCCGTTGGCGAGCGCGGTGTCGGGCGCCGAGCGAGGATCATAGACGAAGGCGCGGTCGTTGCGCGAGCCGTCGCCATTGATGTCGCCGGCGACGAGCGGGGACCAGGGCGTGCCGGCCATCGCGCGGCCGACGAGGCTCGCGTCGAGCGCCGTCGTGAGCGGGTACAGCAGCTGCACGAAGAGCTGGTGCCGGATGTCGCGATCGCTGCGCGCCCACTCGGACCGGTTCGGATCGCCGGCCGTGCTTCCCCCGCCGAAGAAGCCGCTCGCAAAGCCGAAGCCTTCGTCGCGCGAGCGGCTGTAGGTGTAGCCGGTGTGGAACATGGCGCCGCGCAGCCCGACGCCGCCGAGCGACACGGTCATCTGCCTGGTGTCGGACCGCGACCCCGACTGCAGTTCGTTGACCGCGCCGAAGCCGCGGACCCGGCGCGACGCGAGCAGCGACGTCTGGCCGCTGGCGGTTACCACGGAATCGCTCGGCACGTAAACGGGACGGCCGGCCTCGGTGGGCAGGACGAAGCGCGGGACGTCGCGCAGGTTCAGGTCGGTGACCCCGGTCTGGGCGACGCCGCGGGCCCACGTCGCATCGACGGAGAGGGCGAACCGGTCGCGGATGCGTCGCGTCAGGCCTAACGATCCGCGCCAGGCTCGCGGGGCGGCGAAGCCGGGGGCGAAGACGACGACGTTGCGGCGCGAGGCGACTGCCCCGGAGACGCCGCAGTCGGCCGGGATCGCCGAGGGATCATCGCGATAGGCCGTCCAGTCGGGGACGGGGACGTCGCCGCCGATGCAGACGATCTCCGACCGCCCGGTCCCGAGCCCGGTCGCGTCGAGGGCGCCGGCGACGAGGGCAGAGGGAGCACGGCTGCGGAACTCGCCGACGCCGCCGCGGAGGATCACGGTCGGCGGCCTGTTGTCGCCGCGCCCGACCTGCCAGGTGAAGCCGGCGCGCGGGGAGAGGTGGAGCTCGGAGGGCAGGTCATCGGTGCGGCGACCGAACGCTGCGTCGATCGCGGGGTTGTACTCGGGACGTGTCGGATAGCGCGTACCCTCGGCACGGGCGCCGACCGTGACCTGCAGCGCGTCGGAGACGCGCCAACCGTCGCCGAGCCAGACCGCCCCACTGACCGCGCCGGACTCGCGTGTCCGCGATGAGAGCGTGCGCGTGAAGGAGACGGGCCGATCGTTCTCGAAGCCGGCGAGCGAGTTGAAGGTGAAGGTGCCGTACTGGTTGGCGAAGCTTCCCTGCCGCGTCCGATCGACGGTGAGCAGCCCGCCGAGCTTCACCCGGTGCGCGGCCTCGGGGGAGATCCACGACAGCTCGTCGCTCGCCTCGGTCATCGTCGCGCGCGTACGCTGCGGGAGCGAGGGATTGCCGCCGAACTGCAGAGTGGAGACGGCGTTCGTCCCATCGGCGAGCGTCGAGGCGACGACGACGCGACCGGCCGGGAGCGACTGGTAGGGATCGCTGACGCGATTGTCGATCGATCCGTAGACGCGGGCCTCGTTGATGAACTGCCCGAGCCGCGAGGTCGCGGTGAGCATCGCTCCCCCGCCCGAGCCGTTCACGTCACCCCCGCTCTGCGGCACGGCGAGGGTGGAGAGGCGCGCATTGTCCTGCTTCGATCCCCGCCAGTCGAGGCGCATCGTCAGCGAGTGCACGTCGTGGAGGGTGACGTCGCCACGTACGATCGCACTGGCGTTGTCGGTGACCCGGTCGCTCGCGAATCCCATCGGGAGCCCCTTGCCGGCCACCAGCCCGAGAAAGCGGGCGACGGAATCGCCGCTGGCACCGAGCCGGGTGAGCGAGGTGCGGTCGGCGGTGACCAGCGAGGGCAAGCCACTCGATCGCCGGCCGAGCTGTCCGCTGGCGAAGAGGAAGGCGCGATTCTTCACCAGCGGGCCGCCCAACCCGAAGCTGAGCTGGTTCTGCGCGATCTCGTTGCTGAACGCCCCCTTCACGTTCGAGAACTGCAGCGACGGATTTCGCATCACGTAGCTGACGGTGCCGGCGAGGTTGTTCGTTCCCCCGCGCGTCGTCGATGCGACCTGTCCTCCGGTGAATTGTCCGCGCGCGACGTCGTAGGTGTTGGTGATGACGCGGGTGCTGCGCACCGCGTCGGAGGGGATCGAGCCGGCGCCGAAGGTCAACCCGTCGAGTGTGATCGCGTTCTGGTCGGGGGGCTGGCCGGCGATGGAAAAGGAGAGCGGTGTCGAGTCGGTGCCCGGGACGGGGACGACGCCGGGCACCAGTGCAGCGAGCGCGGCGAGATCGCCGGCGTCGACGGGAAGGCGGTCGGTGATCGCGGGGGGAAGTCCACGCCCGGTGCCGCCGGCCTCGGCGCGCTGCCCGTCAGGCTGCCGGCGGCCGCGAACAGTCACCTCGGAGAGCTGCGTCGGGTTGACGGAGAGCTGCGCGTTGGCGACGAGGCGGTCCTCGTCGGCGTTGCGCTGGACGACGACGCGCGAGGGCGCGAAGCCGACGTAGCTGACGGTGATGCCGTACTGTCCGCCGCCGTCGGGGAAGACCACGGTGTAGCGCCCGCGGTCGTTGGTGCGGGTGCTGCGGGTGACCTGAGTCTCGGCGGAGGTGACGTCGACTTTCGCGCCGACGAGGGGGATGGAATCGGGACCGACGACGCGGCCGGTGATGATGTCCGTCGTGGAGCCGACCTGCGCGGGGAGGGCGGCGGGGAGGGCGACGGCGAAAGCGGCGAGAATGCGGGGAAGGCGCATGCGGGTACTACGGGTACGCCTGTACGGGTGTTGGGAATGGAAGTCTCGAAACGACTCGGCAGTGGAAGTCTCGAAACGACATTGGGAATGGCAGTTTCGAAACTGCCTGACAATGAAACAGCCCCGCCGCTCTGGGTTTCGAGGGGCGGGGCTGTTTCATGAGTCAGGCAGCTTCGATGCTTCCATGCATAGCAGTGTCGCAAGCTCGCCGGGCGCTACTTCACCAAAACGATCTCGAGCGGGGGGCCGACGGGGGCGGACTTGACGACGCGATAGGGCTGGGCGGTCGTGACGTAGAGCATGAGCGGGACCTGGCCGCCGGTCAGCTCGACGACGTAGCTGTCGAAGGTCCCGGCGGGGACGGTGACGCTCTGCGTGCCGGTGACCTTCATCGTGAAAGTCCTCGCCACCCCTTCCCCGGAGGCGAAGACGGGGATGCTGAACGAGGCGGTCTTCGACCAGGGAAGCGCGGGGATCAACGCGCTGACGGCGTTGTCGTCGACGGTGCCGGGGGCAACGGTGGTGTCGAAGGTGATGCTCTTCGGGCCGGCCTGGCTGGCGGTGGTCGCGCTCCCCCGCACGCGGCCGTTGGCGTAGTTCGCCTCGATCTTCGTCGGGACCCCCTGCACGCTGCCGGTCTGGATCACCGAGCGCATCTGGCCGGCGGGGGTGAGCATGATCGTGGTGGTCTGGCTCATCACCGACCCGAGCGCCGCGCGCTGGGTGATGGTGACCGCGTCGGCGGAGCGGACGACCTGCTTCACGGCGCTGCCGAACGGGTTGCCCTGGAGGAGGATCGTCGAGCTGTCGGTGGCGGAAACCAGTTTCGAGCCGTCGATCGCCACCGTCGGGGCGGAGGACGGGGACGACGCCCCAGCGGCGGCCGCGGCGACCGGATTGCCTTCCGGGTCGACGACGGTGACCGGGGCGATCTTCGCGAGGCGGTCGCGGAGGATGCCCGCGTCGCCGACGACCACGACCAGCGCACCGTCAGGCCTGACGACCTGCTTCACGGCCGCCTGGACGCTGGCCGGAGTGACGGCGGCGATGCGGTTGCGGTAGGTGGCGACGTAGTTGGCAGGGAGCCCGAGGAGCCGGGCGTTGGCGAGGGCGAGGGCGAGCTGGCGCGCGGTCTCGAGGCCGAGCGGATAGCTGCCGGTGATCGCGTTCTTCGCGTCGGCGAACTCCTGCGCCGGGATCGGCTCGGTGCGGAGGCGCGCCAGCTGGGCGAGGAGCTCGACCAGCGCCGAGTCGGCGACCTCGTTGCGGGCCTCGACGTTGGCGGTGAGGTCGCCGACGCCGCGGACGTCGGCGATCGCCGAGTAGGAGCCGTATGTCCAGCTCTTCTGCTCGCGGAGGATCGTGAAGAGCCGCGCGTGGGCGCCGCCGCCGAGGACACGGTTGGCGACGGTGAGGGGATAGCGGCGCGGGTCGGTCGCGGTGAACGACGGATATCCGACGAGGATGTTCGCCTGGACCGACGACGGGCGATCGACGAGGATGATCCTCGTCTTCGCCGGCGCGGCCGGGGTGCCTAACGCGGGGACGGGAGCGGGCGCTCCCGCCCAGCCGTTGAAGGCCGCGGTGGCGAGGCGCGCCGCGGTGGCGAGGTCGATGTCCCCGGCGACGACGAGCAGCGCGCCCCGCGGCTTCACCCGGCTGCGATGGAAGGCGAGGATGTCGTCGCGGGTGATCGCCTGGACGCTCGCCGGCGACGCCGACTTGCCGTAGGGAAGCGAGCCGTAGAGCGCGCGGTTGAAGGTGCGCGCGGCGATCGCGCCGGGATTCGAGTTCTGGAGGCGCAGCGCGGAGAGGAGCTGCGTCTTCGCGAGGTCGACTTCCTTCTGGTCGAAGGTCGGGCGGGCGACGACGTCACCGAGGAGCGAGAAGATCAGCTCCTTGTCGGTGGACATGCCGTTGGCGCCGACGCTGAAGACGTCGTCGTCGGTGCCGGCGCCGATGCTGCCCCCGAGGCCCTCGATCGTCTCGCTGATCTGCTCGGCGGTGCGGGCGCCGGCGCCCCTGGTGAGGAGCGTCGCGGTGAGCGAGGCGAGGCCTTCCTTGCCGTCCGGGTCGGTGAAGTCGCCGGCACGGAAGGCCATGTTGATCGAGAGCACGGGCAGCTTGTGGCTCTCGACGACGAGCAGGTGCACGCCGTTAGGGAGCGTGGCCTCGCGGGTCGGGGGCAGCTGGGCGGGACGGATCGGGGCGGCGGGGGGCGGTGTCGTCGGGAACTGCGCGGCGGCGGCGACGGGTGCCGCGGCGAGCGCAACGGCGACCGCGAGGGCGGCGCGGCGCCGGACGCGGCGACGCCCGGCGGAGGGATGCGAGCGGGCGGTCATCACTTTGCGGGCTCCGCGGAGTCGATGAAGGTGTAGGAGTTGTCCGGACGCAGGTACGTCGCCGCGACACGCTTGACGTCGGCCGCGGTCACGGCACCATAACGGTCGAAGTCCGAGTCGAGCCGGTCGGCCGAGCCGAGAAACAGGTTGGCGCGCTGGATCGCCTGCGCCAGCGAGATCGCCCGGGCGCGCTCGTTGATCGCCTGCGCGCGCCAGAGGTTCTTCGCCTTGACCAGCTCGTCGTCGGTGACGCCGGAGGCGGCGAGCTGCGCGATCTGGTCGGTGAGCTTCGCGTCGAGGGTGTCGACCGACACGCCGTTGTTGGTGACGGCGAGGAAGACGAAGGGTCCTGGGCCGCGGCGCGGGCCGAACGGGTTCACGAACACCTGCGTCGCGAGCGCGACCTTCTGCTCGCGGGCGAGGGCGCGGTTGAGGCGCGAGCTCTGGCCGCGGCCGAGGATCGTCGCCAGCAGCTCGAGCGCGGGGTAGTCCGGGCTGTCGTACGACGGGATGGTGTAGTACTTCATCACCGCCGGGAGCGTCGCCTTCGCGTCGAGGACGCGCTCGCGGCGCGCGCCGGCGTTGAAGCTCTGGGTGCAGGAGACGAGCGGCGCCGGCGCGGCGCGCGGGATGTCGCCGAAGTACTGCTCGACGAGCTTCTTCGCCGCGGCGGGCTGGAAGTCGCCGGTGATGACGAGCGTCGCGTTGTTCGGGGCGTAGTAGGTCCGGAAGAACCGCTGGACGTCGGCGGTGGTCGCCGCGTCGAGGTCGGCCATCGAGCCGATGATCGAGTGCGAGTACGGGTAGCACGTCGCCGAGTCGATCGCCTTGTAGCCTTCCTCGAAGATGACCTTCGTGTACGGCTGGTTGTCGACGCGGAGGCGGCGCTCTTCCTTCACCGCCTCACGCTGGTTGTGGAACTTCTCGTCGGTGATGTCGAGGGAGCGCATCCGGTCGGCCTCGAGCCAGAGGCCGAGGTTGAGCCGGTTGGAGGGGAGCGGCTCGTAGTAGTTCGTGCGGTCCTCGATGGTGCTGCCGTTGAAGCCGGCCGATCCGGCGATCTCGAGCATCCCCATGTGCTCGCCCTTCTTCACGTGCGCCGAGCCCTCGAACATCATGTGCTCGAAGAGGTGCGCGAAGCCGGTGCGTCCGGGCGACTCGTTGCGCGAGCCGACGTTGTAGGTGACGTCGACGGCGACGACGGGGGCGGTGTGATCCTCGGCGAGGATGACCTGGAGGCCGTTAGGCAGGACGTAGCGGTCGAGGGCGAGCGGGGCGGGCTTCTGCGCGGCGAGGGGCGCGGCGAGGATGCCGAGCGCGGGGATGAGCCCGCGAGCGATCAGTGACAGGGCACAGGCTAGTGGCGATCTCGCCATCGGCGGGTCTCCGGGGAGTGGAGGAGCGGTTGCTGGTGTGATGCGACGATATTGGCGCGCGGCGACGGTCGTGGCCAGTGGATCGCACGGGCGGTGTACGGAAAGTGTCGGGGGATGGGGGGCAGGCGCCCCGACACTCCCCGCGCACCGCCCTGCCTAACGGCATGCTATTGCCGGCACTCCGCCTTCGGGTCGGGCTTCGGCTTGTCGACGACCAGCCGCGCGTCGCGGTTGGCGACGGTGCGGGCGACGTCCCAGACGAGGCGGACCACCGATGCGTAGTGGTCGTAGTCGATGTACTGCGGCTCGTCGGAGACCTGGTGGTAGTCGCTGTGCTGCCCGGTCGAGAAGAAGGCGACCGGGATCCCGTAGCGCGCATAGCTCGCGTGGTCGCTCCGGCAGTAGATGTTCTCGGGGTGTCCGTCGGCGTCGAAGGTGTAGTCGATGTTGAACGGTACCGGCTCGGTGGCGTTCACCTGCTCGATGAGCCGCGCATACTCGGTCGAGAGGCGGCGCGGGCCGATCAGCTCGACGTAGCGCGGGCCGCCGCCGACGATGTCCGATGCGCTGCCGCGGCCGATCATGTCGATGTTCACCTGGGCGACGATCGAGTCCCGCGGGACCGTCGGGTGATCGGTGAACCACTCGGAGCCGAACAATCCGAGCTCCTCGGCGGTGTGCCAGACGAAGATCACCGAGCGGCGGGGGCGATCGGCGCCCTGCGAGTTCTTCCACGCTTCGGCGATCGCGATGAGGCCGACCGAGCCGGAGCCGTCGTCGTCGGCGCCGTTGTTGATCGAGTCCCTCACCGCTGGGCGGATGCGGTGCAGGCTGTCGACGTTGACGCGGATGCTCGCCCGCTTCGCCGGATCGATCTCGGTGAACGGGTCGGCGGCGCCGAGGCGGTGCAGCGCCTGGTTGAAGGCGCGGAGCGAGTCGTGATCGACGCCGTGCTTGTTGACGCCGATATGGTCGCTGTGCGCACCTAACGCGACGTACTGCCCGCGGAGCAGCGGATCGGTGCCGGGGAGGATGGCGACGACGTTCCGGGCCGGGGCCACGGTCTCGACGTAGCCGAGGCTGCCGCGCACCGTCTTGCCGGGCGTTCCGGCAGCGAGGGTCTCGAGGTCGCCGCGCACGAGCGCGCCGGTGAGGCGGTCGCCGAGGACGAGGAGGAGCGGCTTCGCCGCGGACGGCGTCTCCTCCTTCCTGAGCGAGACCTGCCCCGACGCGAAGTACCGCCCGACCTGCCTGACGATGGCGTCCTGGTTGGCGAAGGCGACGGCGACCGCCTTCGGGTAGCGGGCGGCGACGCGCTGGTGCGCGAGGAAGATCGGCATCCCCGGCGCGGCGCGCACGATCACGATCTTCCCCGCCCCGGCCGATGGGGGCGCCATCCCCTCGGGATCGGCGAGCCGGCCGGCGAAGACGGTCCCGACACCGTCGATCGACGGCGTCTCGCCACCGAGGTCGACCGGGGCGAAATCGGTCCAGAGAGTGTAAGGCGTCCCGTCGACCGAGAGCGACGCATCGGCGGCGAGCCCGCGGCGGCTGAGCGGGACGTTCTGGAAGTAGGTGCCGTCGTCGCCCGCGGGCTGCAGGCCGATCCGCTTCACCTGCTCGGCGATCCAGGCCGTCGAACGGATGTTGTCGACCGTTCCTGCCTGACGGCCGCGCATCGAATCATCGGCGTAGGCGAAGAGCCGGGTGCGGAGGTCCGCGGCGCTGATCACGGGACGGCGCGCGGCGGGAGCAGCGCTCGGAACGGGAGTGGTGGCCGGGGCCGGCGCGCAGGCCGCGACGGCGAGCGCCGCGATGGTGGCGCGTGAAGAACGGCGAAGCATGTCGGGAAGGTGCGGGTGAGGAGCGGGGCGAGCGGGTGGTGGGGATCGCCGGCAGCGTACAGCCAGGGAAGGTTGCATCAGTACCCGATGCTCGCCAGTGACGGTCGTGTCAGGATCCGGACAGGACCGCGCGGGGGCGAACGCGAAGCCGCGGCCGGGAATCTTCCGGCCGCGGCTTCGGTGGTGCGGGTGCTGCGGAGTGCCTTACTTGTCGATCGAGCGACGGGCCTTCTTGAGCCATGCCTCGGCCGCTTCCCACGCCTTCTTCCGGCCGCCATGCGAGGCGTCGCCGAAGTAAGCGCTCGCGCTCGGGCGCGAACCGCCGTCGGTCATCTTGTAGCCGAGGCGCACGAAGTAGCCATGCGTGCGACGCGACTCCTGGTCGATGCGGCTGATTCCCGAGCTCGGATTTGCCGGCGAGGTTCCGCCACCGGTGCGGCTGCGCGACGAGGACTTCGTCGCGGTCTTGCGGCTGCCACCACGGCTGGAGGCGCCGGCGGTGGTGCGCTTGCGGGTGCTCTTGCTGGTTGGCACTGGGCGAGGGGGAATGGGGCGAGGAAGGAGTCACGGCGGGGGGTCCGGCCGCGACGGGTGGCACATTAAGCTCCTCTAATCTTACATCTGCTCCGCGTACGTCAATACCAGATTTCAAATTCGCCGGCAATCGCGAAGCGCCTGACTAACGGTGGGATGACAACATTGTCATCTTCGGCGGCGGCCGACCGTTAGGTTCTGCGAACATAGTCAATGAACGCGCCACTTGCCAAGTCCCGGGCGCGCGACGCGTGAGGCAGATCCGGTCACCGTCGCGGCGCGGCGGTCGCAAAGGGGGGCGTCGCAGCCCTGGACTCGATCGAGGGAACCGCGTGGGAACGGGGCGCGCGAGGTGCTGAGCCGCGTCGCGCGGGACGGCGCGCAGGCGGGGACCGACGCCGAGGCGCTCGGCGAGGACACGTGGACCGCGACGATGCTCCTCGACCGCCTCGCCGTGTACACCACCGACGTCGCGCAACGGACGCGTGACGAGATCATCCACCGCCAGCAGGCCGAGATGCTCGAGCTCTCGATTCCAGTGGTGAAGCTGTGCTACGGCGGTGGCGCAGCGCCTGGCACCTGACCCGACACCCCCGACGGCGGCTGGGCTCCGAGCACTCTCGCCCCCCGCTGGTAGGTGAAGTAGGCGTACCCCCACTGCAACAGGACGCTGGCGCGGTTGCGGAAGCCGGCGAGGTAGACGATGTGGAGGAAGAGCCAGAACCACCAGGCGAGATAGCCGCGGATGCGGACGCGGCCCTGGAGGAACGAGGCGACGGCGCGGTGGCGGCCGATGGTGGCCAGGTCGCCCTTGTCGACGTAGTGGAAGGGCTCGCGCGGCTGGCCGAGGATGGAGCGGATGATGTTGCGCGCGGCGCGCGTGCCCTGCTGCATCGCCGCCGGCGCGACGGCGGGGACGGTCCGGCCGTCCTGGTCGACGATGCAGAGATCCCCGGCGACGAAGACCTCGGGGTGCCCGGGCAGGGAGAGGTCGGGATGGGGGCGGATGCGACCGCCGCGCTCGAGGGGGACTCCGAGCTGCGCGCCTAACGGGGAGGCGGCGTTGCCGGCGGCCCAGAAGATCGTGCCGGCGGCGATCCGCTCGTCGCCGATGCTGACCTCGCCGCCGGCGACGCCGGTGACGAGGGCGTTGAGGCGGACCTCGACGCCTAACGCCTCGAGCTCCCGCTTCGTCTCGGCCGACAGCGACTCGGGCATCGCCGGGAGCAGCCGCGGGCCTCCTTCGAGAAGGATCACCCGCGTCTTCCGCGTGTCGGCGTGGCGGAACTCGCGCCAGAGGTTGCGGCTCGACGTCGGCGGGATCATCCCGGCGAGCTCGACGCCGGTCGGGCCCCCGCCGACCACGACGAAGGTGAGCAGCGCGTCGCGCTCGGCGGCTGTCGGCGCCCACTCCGCGCGCTCGAAGGCGAGGAGGAAGCGCCGGCGGATCTCGAGGGCGTCGGCGATCGTCTTCAGCCCGGGGGCGACCCGCTCCCACTCGGGGTGGCCGAAATAGGCGTGGCGCGCCCCGGTCGCGACGAGGAGAAAGTCGTACGACAGCGTCCCTGGCTCGCCGTCGAGGGCGATCGTGCGCGTGGCGAGGTCGATGCGCGTCACCTCGCCGAGGACGACCGAGGTGTTGCGCTGCCTGCGGAGCAGCCAGCGGATCGGGGCGGCAATGTCGCTCGGCGCGAGGACCGCCGTCGCCGCCTGGTAGAGCAGCGGCTGGAAGAGATGGTGGTTGGTGCGGTCGACGACGACGAGGTCGACCGGCGCGTGCGCGAACGCCCGCGCCGCGTAAAGGCCGGCGAATCCCCCGCCGAGTATCACGACGCGCGGCTGCATCTGCCTGACGATCGCGCGCCGCCGTCAGCCGTGCGAGCGGAACGCGAAGTACACTGCGCCCATCAAGCAGACAAAAGCCCAGAGATGGTCGAGGCGCAACGGCTGTTTCATGTAGTAGACCGCGAACGGGGCGAACACCGACAACGTGATCACCTCCTGGATGATCTTGAGCTGCGGCAGCGTGAGCTGCGCCGCCCCGATGCGGTTGGCCGGCACCTGCAGCAGGTACTCGAAGAGCGCGATCCCCCAGCTGATGATCGCCGCGACGTACCACGGTCGTCCAGAGAGGTTCTTGAGGTGCGCATACCACGCGAACGTCATGAAGACGTTCGAGAGGATGAGGAGTCCCACCGTCCGCAGCACGACCGACATCGCGCCCTACGCGGCCAGCTGGCTCGTGCAGTGCGGGCACCGCGTCGCCGCGGGATCGACGTCGCCCATCCGGCAGTAGGTGCACATCCTCGTGGCCGGCTTCTCCCCTTCCTTCGGCAGGAGCATCAGGCTCAGGCGCCAGGCGACGAAGCCGACGACGAGAAAGCTCAGGATGGCCCCGGCCACCGCGCCTGCGCCGAAGCGCACGGGCCCGACATCGAGCGTCGCCGCGCGCCAGTTGCCCCCCGGGGTCGCGTACCCGACGATCGGCATGATGATGTTGTCCACGAGCGACTTCACGACGTCGTTCAGCGCGGCGCCGATGACGACGGCGATCGCGAGCGCGAGGGCGTTCTGCTTGATGAGGAACGACTTGAAGTCACGCCACATGGGGGGCCGGTCCGGTTGAAGGTGTATTATGTTAGTCCGCGACGACCTCCCCCGCGAGCCTCCGCGGCGCATGCTTCGATCCTCATCCGGCAACCCGAGCGTGACCCCTGACGCGAGTCCCGAGCAGATCGACCGCCTGCGGCGACAACTCGCCCTCATCGTCGAGGCGGACCGGCTGAAGCTCATCCTCCGACGGACGCTCGTCACCGGGGGCGGACGCCACGAGAACAGCGCGGAGCATTCGTGGCATCTCGCGCTCGCCGCGATGACGCTCGCCGAGCACGCGGGAGCCGACGTGGATGCCGCGCGTGCGCTGCAGCTGGCGATCGTCCACGATCTCGTCGAGATCGACGCCGGCGACACATTCGCCTACGACGTGGCCGCGAACCTCGGACGTGTCGAGCGGGAGAGGCTCGCCGCGGACCGGATCTTCGGACTGCTCCCCCCCGACCAGGGACGGGCGCTGCGCGCGCTCTGGGACGAGTTCGAGGAGGGGCGCACCGCGAACGCCCTGTTCGCGATCGCCCTCGACCGGCTGCTGCCGCTGCTCCTCAACGACCTCACGGATGGAGGGAGCTGGCGGCAGCACGGAGTGACGAAAGCGCAGGTGCTGCGCCGCATGGCGCCGATCGAGAAGGGGATTCCCGCGCTCTGGCCCCTCGTGCTGGAGATCGTCGATCGCAACTGCGCGCTCGGCCGCATCACCCCCGACTGAGTGTCAGGGCGCGACGACGAGCAGGGTGAAGCTGTCCGGGATCATCGACGGGCGGGGGCGAGGGCGATCGGGGGTGGGCGCGGGGGAGGGGCCGAAGTCGGCGGTCACCGTGTAGACGACGTGCGTCCGCGGGTCGAGGGCGACGGTGCGGGCGCCGCGCCGGGTCTGCACCGTCTGCACCACGTGCGCGGCGGCCGGCGAGTCCTCGTGCACCACCGTCAGCGTTCCTTCCCCGTTCGAGGCGAAGGCGAGCTTCGTAGCCGGGTCGAAGGCGGCGCCGTCGGTACCCTCGCCGATCGGGAGGGCCGCCATGACCTTCCCGTCATCGGCGCCGACCATCACCATCAGCCTGTTGGAGCAAACGGCGAACAGCCGGCGTGTGGCGCGGTCGAGCGCCAGCCCGCTCGGCTCCTCGCAGGGCGCGAGCGGCCAGCGCGCCGTGACGGCGAGGGTCCTCGTGTCGAGCTGGACGATCTCGCTCCTGTCCTCGATGTTCACCCAGAGCATACCCTTGCCGTCGGTCACCGCGAACTCCGGCTTGCCGCCTAACGCGATGGTGCCGGCGACGGTGTTCGTCACGGCGTCGATGGCGGTCGCGTCCTGGCTCCGGCCGTTGAAGGCGAAGACGCGGCGCGAAACGTCGTCATAGGTGATCGCGTCGGGGTTGACGCCGCTGGTGTGGATGCGGGCGACGGGCGCGAGGGTCTTCAGGTCGAAGGCGGTGATGGTCGAGTCGCGGCCATTGCTGGTGTAGCCTCGCCCGAGCTCGTAGGCGACGGCGATGCCGTGGACTCCCGGGGTGTCCGTGATGTCGCCGATGACCGAGTCGGTGCGCGTATCGACGACGAGGGTGTGCGTGCCCCGTGAGATGAAGACGCGATGGCCGACGGTGTCGACGACCAGGTAGTCCCACCCTCCCTCGCGGCCGAGCCGCACGCTGGAAGCGACGTGGTAGCCCGGCGCCGTCTCCTGCGCGGGCGCCGGGGCGGCGGCGCAGAAGGCAGCGATGCCTAACGTGCAGGCGGCGATCGGAACGGCATTCATGATGGTCTCTCCGGTGCAGGGGTGGGCGGGTGCCGCAGCGCGGGTCGCCGGTGACGAACTGCCGGGTAAGCGCCAGCGTCGCTGCCGGGCGCGCGGCGTCGGGAGCGTCATCGTGCGGGCCGCCTGACGGCGAAGGTGACGCCGTGCGCGCCCGGGACGACGGCGAGCGTCCCGAGCAGCCGCTCGATGCGGTTGTGCGCGTGCACCCGCGAGAAGGCGACGGTCTCGAGGCCGGCGAGCGTGCCGATCCCCGCACCGAGCACGACGTCGCTCGCCCAGTGCTTGTCGCCGTACATGCGGGCGAGACCGACCAGCCCGGCGCCCGTGTAGAGCAGCGACCCGCCGATCCATGCGGCGCGGGTGCTCCCGGTCGCCAGCTCGGCGGTGACCGCCGAGGCGAAGGCGAAAGCGACGGTGGTGTGCCCCGAGGGAAAAGACGTGTGCCCGTTCGCGATGCGGAAGGGCGTGAAGTCGTCGGCATCCCCGGGCGCCACGTACGGGCGCTGTCGCCCCGCCACCAACTTCAGCACCGACGTCGTCGCCCCGGCGACGATGACCGCTTCGCCGGCGTGGAGCCCGACGCGCGTCAGCCGGGGCGAATGCGTTGTGAGACCGGCGCCGTAGAGGAGCGCCGAGGCGACGAGCGCCCCCGGATCGCCGGCCGCATCGAATGCCTTCGCCGTGCTCCGCAGCGCGCCATTGTGCTGCAGCGCGCCGCCGCGCATCCCCTCGGCGAGGCGGACGTCGAAGGGCATCGCCGCGAGCGTCGCGAGCGCGATGACGGTGCCGCGCGTCGCGAAGCGACGGGCGGCGGTAGCCGGCGAGGGTCCGGCAGTGTCGGACGTCAGGCGCTGAGCGGCCAGCGGCGTCGCGAGCGCGGGGATCGCCGCGGCGAGGAATGCCGCGGCAAGCAATGATCGAAGCGACAGAGCGGTGCCTCGCGGGTGGTGAACCGGAAAGCTACCGGGCCAACCTGTCGCGGGGATGACAGCGCGTGATGGGAGGCGACGTCAGGTGGCGGGGCGAACGGGCCCCTGTCCCGCGCCGCTGCGCTCGATCGCGGCGCTGATCGTCTCGAGGTCGGCGGCGTCGAGGGAGAGACCGGCGGCGCCGACCCAGCCGTCCACCTGTGCCGGGCTCCGCGCGCCGACGATCGCGGCGGTCACCCCGGGCCAGTGCAGCGTCCACGCCACCGCCACCTCGGCCACTGTCGCCCCGTGCCTGGCGGCGACCGGCTCGAGCGCGTCGCGAAGCGCGATGTTCCGCTCGACGTTAGGCGGGAGGAACTCGGCGTTGCGCGTGCGCCAGTCGTCAGGAGGGAGCGATTTCACGCGCTCGCGGGAGAAGCGGTCGGTGAAGATTCCGGCGCCCATCGGGCTGTAGACGATCACCCCGGTCCCGTGCCCGACGCACCACGGGATCCACGCTTCGGCGGACTGCCGGCGGATCAGCGAGAAGGCGGGCTGGAAGGAATCGACGTGGCGGATCCTCTCGCACCGCTCGAGGAGGCCGAGGTCGAAGTTCGAGAGCCCGCCCCAGCGGACCTTCCCCTCGCCGATCAACCGTCCGAGCTCGCCCCACGAATCCTCGACCGCGGTGCCGGTGTCGGTGTCGGGGCGGTGGAACTGGAAGAGATCGATCGTCTCGACGCCGAGCCGCTTCAGCGATGCGTCGCACTGCGCGCGGATCGACCGTGGCTCGAGGTCGCGCCAGGCCGGCTTCATCGGGTCGGCAGCGTCCCACACCAGCCCGCACTTGGTGAACACCATCGGCTGCTGCGCGCGCGGGAGCTCGCGCAGCAGACGGCCGACGAGCACCTCCGAATGTCCGACGCCGTAGACGGCGGCGGTGTCGATCCAGTTGATCCCGCGATCGACTGCGTGGCGCATCGCGGCGACCGCCGCGCCGTCGTCCTGCGCGCCCCACGAGGACGCCCAGCCCGCGCCGCCGATCGCCCAGGAGCCGAAGCCGAGCCGGGTAATCTCGGGACCGGAGCGCCCGAGCCGGCGGGTCGGCAGCGTCACCTGCCTAACGCGATCCGGTGGCCGGCGCCCTGTCGCTCGCCACTGCACCATCGCCCTTCACGTACTTCGCGTACCAGGCGAGATAGCGCTGCAGCCGGTCCACCTTGTAGCTCGGCACCGAGATTCCGTGATGCTGCCCTGGATAGATGACCAGCTCCGTCGGGATGTTGAGGCTGCGGAGCGCCTGGTACATCTGCTCGCTGCCGACCGACGGAACGTTGAAGTCCTTCTCGCCGACGAGGAACAGCGTTGGTGTCCTGATCCGGTCGGCGTGCAGGAAGGGATACGACACCCTGAGCCAGGGTTCGAGGTTCTTCCATGGAAGGCCGAGCTCCGTCTCGTACTGCACCGTGTACTGGTCGATGCCATACATCGCGATCTGCAGCGCGCTTCCCGCCCCGGAGACCGCTCCCTTGAAGCGGGTGTCGGTCGCGATGGTGTAGTCGGTGAGGATCCCGCCGTAGCTCCAGCCGCCGATCCCGAGCCTGGCCGGATCGGCGATCCCGCGCGAGACGGCCGCGTCGACCGCCCCGAGGAGGTCGACGACCTCCTTGTTCCCCCAGTCCCCGTAGATCGAAGTGCGATATGCCTCGCCTCGACCGTTCCCGCCGCGATAGTTCACGGCGAGCACCGCGTACCCGTTGGCCGCGAAGAGCTGCCGCTCGAACATGAACGAATGGTCGTCCTGCGAGCTCGGCCCGCCGTGGATGCGAAGGAGGAGCGGCACCCTTCCGCTCTTCCAGCCTGACGGCCGGGCGAGCAGGCTGTGGACGTCGGTGCCGTCCTTGCTCCGGCTGGCGAAATCCTCCACCGGAACGAGCTGCACTTCGGAGAGCCACTGATCGTTCTGGTGGCTGACCTGGCGGAGGTTGGCTCCGTCCACGACGAAGACTTCCGCCGGCGTCGTGTCGGTCGAGACCAGAGCGACGAGGCTCCCGCTCGCGTCGGGCGCGTCGAGGTCGGAAACGACGCGCATCCCCGTGTTCACGCGCTCGACGGCCCCGCCATCCGGGCTGACGCGTCCGACCCATTGCGTGCGATCGTCCTCGACCACGAACCAGATCTTCGATCCGTCGGCGCTCCACTGCGGGCTCTCGATCTCGCGGTCGAGGGGACCGGTGAGGATCTTCGGCTCGCACCCCTTCGCCGGGCAGCCGTCGACCTTCACGACGGCGAGACGGTCCATGCTGTAGGCGTAGTACTTCGCCTCGCCACCACGAAGATAGGCAATCATGCGACTGTCCGGACTCCAGACCGGATTGCTGTCTTCCCCCTCCCACGTCGTCACCTTCCGCGGCGTCGCACCCCCCTTCGCGTCGGCGACCCAGATGTCGGTGTTGTGGGTCCGATCGGGATCGGTCTCGCCACGCTTGCTGACGAAGGCGATGCGCCGGCCGTCAGGCGACCAGACGATGTCCGACTCGTCGAAGGCCGGACCCGACGAGAGCAGCTCGGCCTTCTTCGTGGCGACGTCGAACAGGTAGATGCGCTCGCGCTTCCCGCCGAGGTAGCCGACGATGTCGCGCTTGAAGCTGTAGCGGTCGATGACGATCGGCTTCGGAGTCTTCTTCTTTCCGGTGTCGCTCTTCGCCGCCGCGGTGTCGGGATCGTCCTCGACGACGACAGCGATCCGCTTGCTGTCCGGAGACCACTCGTAGGAGTCGACGCCCCCCTTGAAGTCGGTCAGCTTCTGCGCCTCGCCTCCCGCGCGATCCATCAGCCAGATCTGACCGCCGTCGAGTCCCTGCCGCGAGGAGACGAACGAGATCCAGCGGTTGTCAGGGCTGAAGCGGCCGCTGTTCTCGCCTTCATTCGTCGTCGTCAGGCGGATGTGCTGCGTTCCATCGGCGCTCGACATCCAGATATCGGCATCGTTCCTGTCCCTGGCCGTATCGGCCGCGGAGACGGTGTACACCACCCATTTCCCATCGGGGGAGCGGTGCGGGTCGCGCACCTCGCGCAGGCGATAGATGTCGTCGGGGCGCACGCCGCGCTTCTGCTTCGACTGGGAGGAAGCCGAGGAGGGCGCGAGGAGCGCTGCGGCGAGAAGAGCGCCGGAGGCGATGCGGGGGAGCGTCATGGTCGTGGCCGGGATGACGAAGGCGAGAGGGATGCGGCGATTCTACTGCTGGTGCCGAAGCATGTCCATCGCTCCGCAGTGCCACGTTCGAGGGGCCAGAGTCATCGAAGAACGATGATGGAGCTGGCATCGCGCCAACCGCGCCGCGGAGGTGCACCAAGAACAAGCCGCAACGGCGCTGCGGAGAGGTGGGGGCGCAGGGGCGCAGAGGACAGCCCGAACGACTGAGCTGTTCGCACCGCGGCCGAACTCATGGGCAAGGAGGCGGCATCGTCGTGCGTCGATTGCCACGGGGCGTTCCTGGCTCGTGAACAGTATCAACCGCGATTGCAGGGATTTTCACGGATGTTCACGGACGACTTCTCGACCGGGCGAGTCGAGGGCCACCCCCCGGGAATGATCTGCGTAATCGGCGAAGGAGATCGTGAAGGCTCTGGCACCGAGTGGATGAGAATCCGGAGCTGCCTC
>DASZNJ010000085.1:0-9522 GCA_035551575.1 Gemmatimonadaceae bacterium | reverse complement strand
CGACCCCTCTCCAGCCGCCAGCGATCAGCTGCCTTTCTTCCCCCGCACTCGCGCCGCGTCGCGGGCCTTCATGCACCACCGCTCGAGCTCGTACTCCGAGATCGTCCGCCACGATGCCGGATAGGGGGCGATCCGGCAGCTCAGCTCCGCGCAGCGAAAGGAGAGCCAGCCGTTCTCGTAGCCAGGGCGGGTGAGGATCGTCCGCCGCTCCGTGACGCGCATCTCGGGGATGATCTCCCGCACCGTCCACTGGACCCCGTTGCTGTCCGTGAACTCGCGGACGCTCGCTTCCGCCGTGTAGGGACGGGCCGACGCGAGCTGGCGCACGGGCGCAACCGGCCGGAGCTGCCAGCTCCTCGGGTCGAATGGTGACATGGCTCCCCAAAATGCGACGCTGATTTCCGGATTTCAACGGGTCGGAAACCTTTTCCACCGGGCGCCGTGTCTATTCGGGCGTACCCCTCGTGGGTTACCCATTGGATGGACTTCTTCTCTCGAGGAACCATGCGAGCTTCACCCCTCCCCCTGCTCACCGCCGCGGTGCTCGCCTCGGCGAGCCTGCTCAACGCGCAGGACTCGAAAAAGTCGAAGGACAAGGCACCCCCTCCCTCCGCCGACCGGATCATCGAGCGGTCGCCTGACGTCCGCGTCTTCATGCGCGGCGGCGAATTCGGCGCCAAGTCGATGATCGGCGTCAGCACTTCCTCCACCGGCGAGCGGGACACCCTCGGCCTCCTCGTCACCGGCGTCACCCCTGGCGGCCCCGCCGAGAAGGCGGGGATCGTCGAGGGGAACCGGATCGCTGCGATCAACGGCGTGAACCTCCGTCTCGCCGCCGCCGATGCAGGGCAGGAAGACATGCAGGGGATCACCGCGCGCCGCCTCACCCGCGAACTGGGGAAGGTCGAGCCGGGCACCGACGTCGAGCTCCGCGTCTACGCCGATGGCCAGTGGAAGAACGTGAAGGTGAAAACGGTGTCCCCCGACAGCCTCATGCCGGTGCGCATGCGTCGCGGCGACCTCGACGACCGCGCGGTGCTCGGCCTCGAGCTCTCGGCCACCGGCTCGAAGCGCGACACCCTCGGCGTCCTCATCGCCTCGCTTCACGAAGACGGACCCGCCGAGAAGGCGGGGCTGGTCGAGGGCGACCGGGTCATCTCGGTGAACGGGACCGACGTCCGCGTCCGGCACGACGACGCCGGGGACGACTGGGTGAGCGGCGCGATGGTCTCGCGCTTCCAGCGCGCGATGCGGGCGGTGAAGCCGGGCGACAAGGTCGAGCTTCGCGTCTGGAGCGGCGGGCAGACGAAGACGGTGCAGGTGACGGCGGCGAAGGCGAGCGAGTTGTACAAGGCGCAGAGCCGCCGCTTCCGCATGGGCAGCGCCCCGATGATCTGGACACCTGACGGCGACATGTTCCTCCCCGGCGGCACTCCACGCGCGATGATCGCGCCCATGCCACCCATGCCACCCATGCCGCCCATGCCGCCCATGCCGGGCTTCTACGCGCCCCGTGCCCGCGTCCAGACGTTCGACATGAACGACCAGATCGCGCCCGACGCCGCCGCTGAATCGCGGGCCGCTGCCGCCGAAGCCCGCGCCGCTGCTCGTGCGCGCGCCGCCGATCGCGCGATCGTCTCCAGTGCATCGAACCTCGCCGGCACCGCGCCGGCGATCGCCGCGACCTGGAACCCCGACGCATGGAATGCAGCCGCCGGGGGAGCGACCGGCTCCGGCACGATCCGCATCCCCGGTCTCGCCATCGCCCCGGTCACCGCCGATCTCGCCGAGTACCTCGGCGAGGCCAGCAAGGACGGCTATCTCGTCCTCGAGTCGGGCGGCCCATGGTCCGCTCTCCACGCCGGCGACGTCCTCCTCAGCCTCGACGGCGACTGCGTCAAGCAGACCGGCATCAGCACCGCCAACGCTGCCCACGAAGCGGTCGTCCTCCGCAAGGGCAAGCAGCTCACCCTGCAGCTCGCCGCCTACTGAACGTCAGGCAACAGCCCGGGGCGCGGCCCGTGTGACAGGACACGCCGCCGCGGCAGGACCCCGGACCCCAACGGGCAGCGCCGCTCACGCGACGCTGCCCGTTGAGCTCCCAGGCTTTGCTTTTTCACGCCTCACTGCTCGGAGAACTCTCACTCGTCCCTGCTCGGAGAACGCACACTCGTCTCTAGTCGGACAACCCTCACTCGTCCCTGCTCGGAGAACCCTCACTCGTCTCTACTCGGAGAACCCTCACTCGTCCCTGCTCGGAGAACCCTCACACCTCACTCGTCCCTACTCGCCGTCAGAATGCCGGCCCGAGTACGACGGCGTTGAGCACCAGCCGGTCGAGCGCCCGCCACCACCCGCGAAACATCGGATCGTTCGCGAACAGCACGAGGTGCCCGCCGCCCACCGGCTCCTCGATCAGGAACGCCGTCCCGCGGAGCAGCCGCTCGGTGTTGTTCGGCCAGGTGAACCCGGCGCGATAGAGCTTCCCCGTCGGCGCGAACACCGCGACGTTCGAGCCCTCCTTCGACAGCTTGAAGAAGCTGCTGCCGGACATCATCACCGTCAGGCGCGGCTTGTCGTAGCCGCCGGTCAGCCAGTGCGTCCGGTCGAGGACGACGTCGAAGTGGCTCCCCGCCAGCTCGATCGGCCTCGCGTTGGACGCGCTCGGACTGGTCGTCGCCAGCAGGTCGTCCACGTCCTGCGACTTGTCGCTCGCCTTCTCGCGCGCCCGCGCCTTCGCCGTCGCGGTGTCGATCGTCGCCGGGGGAATGCCGGTGGTGTCGCGGTCGGCGCCGGCGCCGACGAGCCGTGAGCTGGTCAGGTTCACGTTGTCGCGCGCTGCCCACTCCGAGGCGCCGCCCATCGTGACGAGCGTCCCCCCGGCCTGCATCCAGGCACGGATGCGGTCGGCGCCGTCCTTGCCTAACGTCCGGTTGAGCGCGCCGCTCGACGCGTCGGGGATGATGATGACGTTGAACGCCGACAGGTCGCCGGAGCTCAGCCAGCGCACCGACACCGGGGTGAACCGGACCCCGTAGCGCCGCTCGAAGCTCCACCAGATAGCCCCGTAGCTCGTCTGGCTCACCCCCTCGTCGCCGACGAGCGCGATCCGCGGCGTCTTCAGGTCGATCACGTTCTCCGATCCGATCCCGTACTGCTGGCGGACGCTGAACGCGCTGCTCACCCCGGTGACGTCGACACCGGCGTCGCGGGCGAGTGCGTCGATGCGGCGGTGGATAGTCGTGTCGTTCCGCGCCGTACGTACGATGTACGTACCACGCTCCCACGTCCGCCCGTCCGCCTCCACCGGCTGCGTCGCCACGCTCACGCGATACCCCTCGGCGAGCAGCTGCCAGGCGAGGCGCGACGCCCCGTTCCGCGCCGGGCTGAAGACGTAGGCTGACTGCGGATGCGAACCGCTGACGACGCCGCGGGTGATGTCCACCGGGAGCAGCTCGCCGCCGATCCGCCGCGCCGTCTGCTGCGCCTGCGGCAGCGCCGGCTCCTCGGCCGGGAGCTGGAGCAGGTCGCCGTCGACGTTGGGCGCGTCCTCCGTCCAGTAGGCCTCGACGCCGAAGGTGACGGGAAGCGACCAGGCGGTGACGTCGTAGAACTCGTAGCCCTCGCGCGACGCGTTCGCTCCGCGCCGGATGTTCCGCTGGTAGCGCGCGAGCTGCGCCCGCACGAACGCCGAGTCGAAGCCGGCGTCAGGCTCGAGCACCGCCTTCGCCGCGCGCCCCTGCGGCTGGGCGAGGTCGATGACATAGGCGCCCGCGTCGAACCGCCGCGCGCCGGTCGCGTCGTCGGCGTAGGCATGCGCCGTGGACGACGAGAAACCGCTCTTCGCGCGCCGGACCTCGATCCCGCTCCGCAGCAGCGTCGCCACCAGCTCGGCGGCGCGCCCGGGGTCGCGCCCCGGCACGAGGACGACGCGCTTCATCGTCCCCGTGCGACCGGCGGCGATCGCCTGCTGCCGGAAAGCGAGGTAGTCGCGCACGCGGTCGGCGTGCCGGGCGGCGGTCGTCTCGATCGTGGCGAGCGCCGTCGTGTAGTGCTTGGCGATCCCGTCGCGGAAGGAGACGATCGACCCGTCGTCGCGCCGCCAGAGAATTCCCTTCCACCCGCCGCCGTCGGTCTCGTAGGTCATCCCGATCGCGCCGGTGAGCGAGGGCCAGCTGTCCCAGTAGAACGGGCCGAAGAAGTCGAAGATGTCGCGCGAGTAGTACATCCACCCGTACTTGTCGAACGCGGCGGCATTCGCCTTCCCGTACACCTCCATCCAGTCGGAGAAGTTCTTTCCGAAGTTCTGGTTCAGCTGCGCCGCGGTCGGCGGGAAGAAGTAGGTGCCGACCTGTCCGTGCTGGTCGATCGCGACCATCGGGTGCCAGCGCAGCATCGCCCGGACGAGCGCCTGCGGCTCGCGCTGCGTCGTCGTCATCACGTCGCGGTTCATGTCGAAGCGGTAGTGATTGAACCGCCCCTGGATGCTCCACGGCTCGTCCTTCTCCATCGAGAACGGATCGGGACTGCCGACGCCGATCGAGTTGTACCAGACGGTGAACCGCTCGTGCCCGTCCGGGTTCGTGCTCGGGTTGAGGATGACGAGGGTGTTCTTCAGCATCTCGAGCGTCGCCGGCTCGGTGCTCGCCGCGAGCTGATACAGCGTCTGCATCCCCGCCTCGAACCCCGGCGATTCGTTCCCGTGCACGCTCTCGTTGATCATCACCACCGCCGGCGTCCGCGCCGCGATCGCGTCGAGCTCCGACTGCGCCGCCCCACGCGGGTCGGCGAGTCGGTCGAGATCCTGCCGGATCGCGTCGAGCCGCGCGATGTTCTCCGGCGACGAGACGAGGTAGAGCCGCATCGTCCGCCGCTCGTAGCTCGACCCGATCTCCTCGACGCGCACCCGGTCCTTCGCCGCATCGGCGATCGCGAGCAGCACCTTCTCCTGCTGCCCGAACTGGGTGTTCATCTCGCCGACGCTGTAGCCGAGTATCGCCTCCGGTCTCGGGATTCCCGGGCGATACGGCCCGCGCGCGTAGAACGAGAAGTTCCGGTCATCGCGAATCGAATCCGGATCGACCGCATGCTGCGCCGCCACCGGCACGGCGATCGACAACGAGACCACGGCAGCGACGAGCGGCGGCAGCGACGTGCGAATCATTCGAGAAGGGAAAGAGGTTGAGCCCCAAACTGTCGGCGAGCACGACGGTGGTCAACGGCCGCCCTTTTCGCCGGGCCTCGTGAGGCACGCAGGGCGGGATGCTCCCGGCGCTCTCCCGGGTTGATCCGGTTCGTACTGGGTGGGAACGACCATTTCGCGACGACGCGGGTACGCGGATCCTGCCCGGGCTTCGGGCGGCCACGCCGAGCGCCGCCGCCACCAGGAACGATCCGCGGTGATCCGGGAGACCCGCGAAAACGCGGTCCCAACCTGTTGGTGCTCGACGGGCGCGTGGCACTCCATTCGCGCACGAGTCTCCAGAAGCCGGCACGTGAAAAAGGCTGGCGCCAGGCAGGTGAGAGCATCTCTCCCGGTTGCCCCAACCAGTTGAGCGCTGGCGCAACGAAAGCTGCCGTCCAGGGCTTTCCGCGCCCTCCGAGCCTTCTGTTGAACAACCGCCCTTCGACCCGCCGTCGCCGCCATCTTCCCCGAGAAACCGCGCGCCCCCCTCACACTCGGCGCGAGACTGCTGAGCGCACCCGCCTAACGTCCACAGCATGCGGTGACGTCGGCCTTTTCCCGTTCGACATCCGCGCCCGCCCGCGATGCGGCCGGCGATGACGAGGTTGCCGCGCTTCGCGCCCTCGGAGTCGAGGCCGGGAGCCGCTGCCTGGCGCGCAGCGAAGCCGGCGCCGGCTCGATCTCGCGCGCCTCGAGCGACGCTTCCCTCACCGCCGCCCGCGGCAACGTCGTTACCGCGCCGTCAACACGCTGCGCGGCCGCCGCGGATCGCGCGTCCCGTCAGAACTCGAGCTGCGTCCCGAGCTCGACGACGCGGTTCGGCGGGATGTTGAAGAACTCCGTCGCCGAGCGCGCGTTGCGCGACATCAGGACGAACAGCTTCTTCCGCCACTGCATCATCCCGCCCTTCGCCCGCGGGATCAGCCGCTCGCGGCCGAGGTAGAAGCTCGTCTCCTGCGGCTTTGCGCGCAGCCCGGCCTCGGCGGCGCAGACGAGGATCTCCTCCACGTCCGGCGACTCCATGAAGCCGTATCGTGCGCGGACGCGGAAGAAGCCCTGGCCGAGATCCTCGAGGGTGACGCGCTCGTCGCCGGGAATCTCCGGAACCTCCTCCGCGGTCACCGACATGAGCACCACCTGCTGGTGCAGCACCTTGTTGTGCTTCACGTGATGGAGGAGGACCACCGGCGCGCCGTCGGCCGACGACGTCATGAACACCGCCGTGCCGGGGACGCGCGGCGGCTTCCGCCGCTCGACGTCCTCGAGGAAGAGGCTGAGCGGCAGCGACCCCCGCTGCAGCAGCTCGCCGAGCTGCGCGCGGCCGCGCTTCCAGGTGCTCATCAGGGTGAAGATCACCGTCGCGATCGCCAGCGGCACCCAGCCGCCGAATTCGATCTTGATCGCGTTCGCGACGAGGAAGGCGACGTCGACGAGAAGGAAGAGCGCCGTCAGCGCCCCCACCGCCAGCTTCGACCAGCCCCAGCGTGACCTTGCCACCACGGCGTAGAGGATCGAGGTGATCGCCATCGTCCCGGTGACCGCGATGCCGTACGCCGCCGCCAGCCCGCTCGAGCTGCGGAAGGCGAGGACGAGAAGAAGGCACCCGACCATGAGCGCCCAGTTCACCTCCGGGATGTAGACCTGCCCGACTTCCTTGCGCGACGTGTGGATGATCTGCACGCGCGGCGAGTAGCCGAGCTGCACGCTCTGCTGCGTCAGCGAGAACGCGCCCGAGATCAGCGCCTGCGACGCGATGATCGCCGCCATCGTGGCCAGCACGACCATCGGGATGAGGAGGGGCTTCGGTGTCAGCAGGTAGAACGGGTTCGCCGCCGCCTCGATCCCGCCGCGCAGGACGAGCGCTCCCTGGCCGAAGTAGTTCAGGAGCAGGCAGGGGAGGGCGATCGCGAACCAGGCGAACCGGATCGGCCGCTTCCCGAAGTGCCCCATGTCCGCGTAGAGCGCCTCGGCGCCGGTCACCGCGAGCACGACGGCGCCGAGCACGAAGAAGGCGCGCAGGTTGTGCTCGAAGAAGAAGGCGAACGCGTACCACGGGTTGAACGCCGACAGCACGGCCGGCGCATTGAGGATCTCGCGCAGGCCGAGCGCACCGATAGAAACGAACCAGACCATCATCACCGGCCCGAAGGTCACGCCGACGCGACCGGTCCCGAGCTTCTGGAACATGAACAGCCCGAACAGGATCACCAGCGTCAGCGGGACCACCCAGTGCGCGAAGGCCGGGGTGGCGACCTCGATCCCCTCCACCGCCGACAGCACCGAGACCGCCGGCGTGATGATCCCGTCGCCGTAGAGCAGCGCCGCGCCGAACAATCCGAGGGCGACGAGCAGCGAGCGCGTCTTCGAATCGGCGGTCCGGTGCGTCCGCTGGAGGAGCAGCGCGAGGAGGGCGAGGATCCCGCCCTCGCCCCGGTTGTCCGCCTTCATGATGAAGACGATGTACTTGACGCTGACGACGAGGATCAGCGACCAGACGATCAGCGAGAGGATCCCGTGGACGTTCGCCTCGTTCACGGCCAGGCCGTACTCCGGCTTGAAGCACTCGCGGAGCGCGTAGAGCGGGCTCGTGCCGATGTCCCCGTAGACGACGCCGAGTGCCGTTAGGCCTAGCAGCGCGAGCCGCTTGCCGGTCGGCCGCCCCTCGACGTGCGGGCGCTGCGCGAACGTGCTTCGCGGCGTCGCCCCGGCCGGCGATGGCGGTGCGGCTGGTGCCGCCGGTGCTGCGGGTGCCGGTCCGGGCTCGGGTGCTGCGGGTGTCGTCGCTGTATCGGTCACTGGCGTCGCCGCTGGACTGCTCGCGCGGCGGGCGGGTTGACTGTTCATGAAGAAGACTGCTCGGGACTGCCGGCACCAACGCAAAGGCACGAACCGGCGCGTGGCCCTGCAGCAGGTAACGCGTACGCCGTGCCGTGCCTCACCAAATGTACCGCACCGCCCGGTCCGGTGTAGCCCCGGGAACGCGGTCCATCGGCACGCCGCTTGCCTTCCAGGGGAGGACAGAGCGGCGCCGGGGGGCGCTGCAGAGTGACCGACGACACGCACGTGACTCTTGACGGAGAAGCCAGATGAACAACGACAAGGATCTTACCCAGCGCGGCATCGAGAATGAGGCGAAGGGCAAGGCGCGCGAGGCGAAGGGCGTCGTTCGCGACAACGTCGGCGACATCACCGGGAACGAGAGCCAGGAGCTCAAGGGCAAGGCCGAGCGCGTGGCCGGCAAGGTCCAGCAGAAGGTCGGCGAAGCGCAGCGCAAGATCGACGACAAGATCTGATCTCGACGGCACTGCAGCGACGGGCGGCGAAGCAGGTGCTTCGCCGCCCGTCGCGTCTTCGTGGCCGGCGTTTCCTAACGTTTCGTTCATCATCGCGTAATCCGGGCGACACAGCGGCTTAACCGGGCGCGCCTATCGTGCCGGTGAGGGTTGACATGCCACTCACCGGAGGTAGCGATGCTCGATCGACTGCTGGAATCAGGGGCGCGGCGGAACAAGTCGGCGTGGGGCGGGGCGGTGAGCGTCGCCGTCCACAGCACGATCATCGTGCTTGCCGTCGCCGCGACCGCGACGGGAGAGCCAGGGCCGACGTTCACGCGTGATACCACGCGCGTCATCTTCATCGATCCGCCACCGTCCGGCATCCCGTCCGGGCCCGTTCGGCGCCCTCGGATGGGGAGCACCGGCACCCGCACGACCGTTCCGCAGTTGCCGGACGTCGACACCCCGATGCCGACGTTCGACCCGACACTTCCCGGCACTGCACCCGCTCGCGGGGGTGGTACTGCCGACACCGCCCTCCTCTCCGAGATCGGTGGCGGGGGAAGCGGACCTGGGGTCGCGGCTGGCGGCAGCGGCGTCGCCACCGACGCGACCGTCGACGTCCCTCTCCGCGCGCTCACGGATCGTGCGCCGGCCTATCCGGAAGCGCTGCGCGCCGCCGGCATCAGCGGCAGGGTACGCGTGCGCTTCGTCGTCGATACCACTGGCCGCGCCGAGCTTGCGTCCGTGCGCGTCATCGAGTCGAGCCACGAACTGTTCGCCCGCGCCGTGATCGCCTCGCTCCGCCAGGCCCGCTTCACCCCCGGCGAAGTCTCCGGCCATCGCGTCCGCACCCTCGTCGAGCGCTCCTATCGCTTCGACATCGCCGCCGGCGCCCGATGAGCGCGTCGCTGCCTAACGCTGGAGGTGGGGAGCTGTTGCGGTTGAACGGCGGATGTGTTTTCCAGGAGGCGCGGAGGGCCAGGAGAGCCAGCGCGGCTGCGGGCTTCCGTTCGCCGGGGCCTGAACTGCATTGGGGGCAAGCGGGGCGAGATGGTCTCG
>DASZNJ010000084.1:0-3097 GCA_035551575.1 Gemmatimonadaceae bacterium | reverse complement strand
CTCGTACACAAAATTCCCGACAGTCCCCAACGAAGCGAGCTACCTGCGCCTCGCCTCTGCCCTCACGGTCGATCGCAACGACGAATGGGCCAAGCGTCGCTACATCGTCCAAGTCGCCCCACTCCCCACCACCACGTCCGTGAAACGCACTCGTCGTCGCGCTGCCTGATCCCCCAACGCCCAGAAGCGATCTACACACTTTGCTGCACTTGAGCCGTTCCATTCCCAAGCCGTTTCAAGCCTTCCATTCCCAGGCCGTTTCAACCCTTCCACTCCCCCTGTCGTTTCAAGACTTCCATTCCCATTGTCGTTTCAAGCCTTCCATTCCCAAGCCGTTCCACCATCTCCCCCTCAAGAGGAGCCCTACTGTCAGGGCATCTCCCCGAACTCCCAGCGTATCGCCCTCGCCACCCTGCACCCCCTGACCGTCGATGGCGTGAACTTCCACTTCGGCAGCACGTTCACCACAGCGTTCGCGAAGTCGTCGTTCGTCGCCGACACGATCGCGATCGACGACGGGTCGACATTGCCCAGCGAGTCGACGGTGAACCCTGCGATCACCTGCTCGCCGCGCTGCCGCTCCCTCGGGAAGTCCGGCTGCGGGTTGCCGCGGCGCGGCTTCGGCGGTCGCGCGACGCTGTACCATGTCTGCACGAGCGCCCCCGTGAAGTCGGTCGAACCGAAGCGCACCACCATCGGCAGCGAGTCGCCGTGGAACGAACCGGGCAGCCGGCGTGACGTGTCGCTCACCGCGGCGGCCACCGCCCGCAGCGCGCGGTCGTCGAACGCCCCCGCGCTCGACCGCTTCGTGATGCGCGGCTTCGACGACGTGCCGTCCCGGTGGAACGTGAAGGCGATGTCGACCGCGTGCCTGGGCAGCGGGAGTGACACCGGCCAGTGGCGCCCGATGTCGCCAAGAATTGGCCGGAGCCACGCCGAGTCCCGAAAGGTCGTGTCGGGGACGACGATCGTGACCGCGTAGTCCTCGGGAGTGGGGACGAAGCACTCGAGCGACGCCTGCGCCGGGAAGCTGGCCATCGGCGGCGTCTGCGCTGGCCGGCAGCCGGTGGCGAATGCCGCGGACAGCGTCGCACCGCGCAGCGCTCCCGCAAGGGAGCGGGTGATCGCGCCCCGCGCCGCCAGGACGCCGACGCGAGTCATCCCGGCGGCCACCCCATCGGTCGCCCGCCGATCAGGTGCAGGTGCAGGTGGAAGACCGTCTGCCCGGCGTCGGCGTTGGTGTTGAAGACGGTGCGGTACCCGCGCTCGGCGATTCCCTCGCTCCGGGCGATCTCGCTCGCCAGCAGGGCGAGCTGGCCGATCATCGATGCGTCCTTCGCCTCGTTCAGCGATGCCACGTGCTCGCGGGGGACGATGACGACGTGCGTCGGCGCCTGCGGATTGATGTCGCGGAAGGCGACACAATGCGCATTCTCGGCGACGATCTTCGCCGGGATCTCGCCGCGAACGATGCGGCAGAACAGGCAGTTCTCAGCCACCGTGCTCCGGGGGGAATTGGTGGGCGCTTTGTACTACGCTCGGTCGAGCGACGCGCGCGCGATCGCCAGCGCGGCGACGCCGGCCGTCTCGAAACGTAAGGTGCTTCGCCCGATCGCGACGGGCAACCAGCCAGCCTTTACGAGAAGCTCACGTTCATCCGGGTCGACGCCCCCTTCGGGCCCGACCGCGATGCAGAGTGGCGCGATCATCTCCGTCGCCGGCATCGAGTCGCCCCCCCCGTCGAGCAGGCAGTGCGCGCCGCGCGGCGCCGACGCGATCGCCCGCTCCACCGTCGCCTCGGGGTAGATCGCCGGCAGCCACGCGCTCCCGCTCTGCTCGAGCGCGCCGATCATCCGCGCCCGCACCCTCGCCTGGAAGGTCATCCCCTCGCCGCGGGGCGAGACGCTTCTCGAGCGCCGCCAGAGCACGGGCCGCCAGCTCGCCGCACCCAGCTCGGCGCATTTCTCCGCCAGCCAGAGCATCCGGTCGCGGTCGGCCACCGGGACGAGCATGTGTACCGCCGGCGGCGGCTCGATCGTTTCCGCGCTCTCCACGTCGACGTGCATCTGCGACTTCGCCAGCCGGACGAGCGTTCCCCAGCCGAGCGTCCCCGCCCCGTCGAGCAGCCTGACGCGGTGCCCGACGTCGAGCCGCCGCACCCGCGCGTGGTGCGCGGCGTCCTCGTCGAGCGAGACGGTGGCGCCGGGGACGATCTGGCCGCCCGCGAAGAAGGTTGCGACCGCGCCCCTGGACTCCGCTACCGGCCCGCCTAACGGCGCGCGATCGCGACGCTCCACCACTGCCCCTCGCGCGCCTCGTGCTCCACCCGCCAGTCATGAGCGAGCACGTCGAGCATGTGCTCCCGCTCGTCGACGAGGATCCCGCTCAGGATCGCCTGCCCGTCCGCGGTCAGCGCCGCGTGGATCGACGGCAGCAGCTCGACGAGCACCGACGAGATGATGTTCGCGAGCACGACGCGCACCGGCGCGACCAGCGGGAGGAGCAGCGCGGCATCACCCTCGATCACGGTCACGCGCCCGCTCTCGCCGTTCCGGGCGACGTTCGCCTCGGCGTTCTCGATCGCGTCCGGATCCATCTCGATCGCGATCGCCCGTCCCGCGCCGAGCTTGACCGCGGCGATCGACAGCACCGCGCTCCCCGCGCCGAGGTCGGCGACGAGGTCTCCCGGCCGGATCACCTGCTGCATGAGGGCGAGGACGCGCCGTGTCGTCTGGTGCTCGCCGGTGCCGAACGCCATCCCCGGGTCGATGACGATCGTCGCCGACGGGTCGCGCCCCTCGGCATGCCAGGGGGGCGTCACCGTGAGGCGCCCGACCTGCTGGACGCCGACGCCGTGCTTCCACGCCTCGGTCCAGTCGACGTCGGGCGCGTCGGAGATGTCGATCGTCGCCGCCGCATCGGCGCCGAGCACCGCGGCGCAGACGGCGCCAAGGTCCGCCGCCGGCGGGAAGTGCGTCACCAGCGCGGGGCCGTCGTCGTGGACTCCCTGCGAGCCGGCCGCGAAGAGCGCGGCCGCGACGAGGGCGCGATCGCCGGCCGGGCGCACTCGGACCGCGCGCCACGCGGCGCGGCCACC
>DASZNJ010000083.1:0-10285 GCA_035551575.1 Gemmatimonadaceae bacterium | reverse complement strand
CGTCTGCACCGGCTGGGAGATCTCACCCGTCCGGAGCGCGAAAGCGGCATCCTCGAACGCCTTCACGAACCGGCCGCGCGGACCCCGTCCGAGCGACCCCCCCTGCGACGCCGACGCGGTGTCGGAGGACTCCGCTCGCGCCACGTCCTCGAACTTCGACGTCCCGCTGACGATCTCGGCGCGGAGCTTCACCGCCTTCTCGCGCGCCGCGGCCGTATCCGCGGCCGTGATCGTCCGCGGGATGGTCACGATCGAGACGACCGCACGGCCGGGACGGGACAGCTCCTTCTCGTGCGCCTTGAGGTACGCGGAGAGCTCGGCATCGCTGACCTCGACCTTCGCATCCGGGATCCGGTCCGGCGTGAAGGTCACCGCGGTGATCCGCGCCGAGTCGTTCGCGTCCTGCCACGCCGACCAGAGGCGCACGTCGGTCAGGTACGCGCCCACCGCGATCTGCCCGAACAGCTTCTGGCGCCGGATCTCGTCCCGATAGTACTGCTCGAGATAGAGGTTGAGCCCCGACTGGCGGGCCGCCGCGCTGTTGCGGTAGCGCCGGTACTTGTCGATGTCGAACCGGCCGTTGGTCTGCAGCTCGGGCGCCTGCTGGATCGCCGGGGGCGGCGCGTAATCGGCGGCTTCCTGCAGCTCGCGCGTGGTCACCGTGATGCCACGGCGCTTGTATTCCTGCTCGAGGAGCACGTTGTTGATCATGTCATCCAGCACGCGCTGCTCGAGCTGCTGCATCTCGTCGCCGTTGAGGGTGCGCCCGCGACGGGTGCGCTCCTGCTCCGCGGCCTGCGAGACCTGCTGCTGCCACTGCGTGTAAAGGATGTCCTGCCCGTTGACCTCGGCGACCGCCGTGCTGGTCGTCACGGCGCTCGTGTTGAGGATGCCGGAGGTCTCGAGCAACAGGAATCCGACGACGAAGGAGATCGCCATCAGGATGAAAATGAGCTTCGACGCGCTCCGCATTTGTTGCAGCACGGAACGATACTCCTGGAGAGCTGTAGGGGGGCAGGGCGAGGCTTCGAACGAGCCCGCAAACTACGGCGCCGCAAGGGGTAAAATCAAGTCAGAGTGCAACTTCTGATTGACTTGAATCGTCCGTGGTATGTACATTCCCCGTTCCCGACGGCCTTGGCCGAAGGCACCCCTCCGAGGCGTAATGGCAAGCTCCCCTCGCATCGACGAGCTGAAGAAGAAGTTCGACGAGAATCCGCGCCGCTACTTCGCTCCGCTCGCGAACGAGTACCGGAAAGCGGGGGACCTCGACCAGGCCATCCAGCTCTGTCGCGCCTACCTCCCGCAGCAGCCCGGCCACATGAGTGGCCACATCGTCTTCGGGCAGGCGCTGTTCGAGTCGGGGCAGTTCGAGGAGTCGAAGGGGGTGTTCGAGACCGCCCTCGGGCTGGATCCGGAGAACCTGATCGCGCTCCGGCACCTCGGCGACATCGCCCTTCAGGGGGGTGATCCGGCCGTGGCACGGCAATGGTACCAGCGGGTACTCGATGCCGACCCACGCAACGAGGAGATCGCGGCCCAGATCGCGGCCCTCGATGCCGCCAGGCCGGAGCCTCCGGCGGCGACCCATGAGGCCACCGCTGCGGGCGACGCCGGCGGGATGAGCGGCTGGGGCGAGATCAACCCCGAAAAGGGCGCAGCGGGGGAGCAGGGCGCACCCCCGGCACCTGCCGCAGCCGGCGCCAGGGCTTCGGGGTCGGGGCTCGAGCTCCGCGACAGCCTGGGGATGCCGGCGATCCCGGAAGTGCCCGTGGCCGCTTCCCAGGCAGCCGCTCCCCCGCCGCCTCCGAGCGCGCGGATCGAGACAGCGCTGGAGCTCGAGCGCGACGGCGAAGGGGCCTTCGCCCCGCCGAACCCCGAGGCCGCCTCGAAGCCTCTCGACGGCGTCGAGCGCAGTGAGGAGATCGACCTGCGCCCCCGCACGTCGCCGCTGATCGAGACGTCCGCGACTACGGAGCCGCTGGTCGGCCACGCCCCCGACGTCCCCGCGGCGGGGAAGGCGCGCGACGAGGCCGAGCGCGAGAACATGCAGCCCTTCGGATCGTCCAACGCGTTCGGCTTCGAGACGATGGAGTTCGTCCCGCCGCCGCGTGAGAACGATGCCCCCTCCGCGGGGAGCACGCCATCCGGGTTCGGCGTACCGTTCACCGGCGAGACCGCGGCGAGCGAGGAGACCCCCGCCGCGTTCGTCACCGAGACGATGGCGGAGCTCTATCTCCAGCAGGGGTTCACGCAGGAAGCGCTTGCCGTGTACCGGCAGCTCCTCGCCAGGAATCCCGCCGATCGCGGGCTGCGTGAGCGCGTCGCCTCCCTCGAGGGAGGATCACGGTCGAGCGTCGCCGCCGCCGCGGTCTCGGACGAAGTCATCGAGCACGCGCAGCGCCGCAACGCGAAGGAGCCGGAGACGATTCGCTCGTTCTTCGCCGGGCTGATGCGCCGCCGCGTCCTGCAGCGCTACGAGGACAGCGACGAGGGGCGCGCGGCCGGCGAGCGTGCCGACGCCGCCGAGGAAGCCGCGTACGGCGACGCGTTAGGCGCGTCGAATGCGGCGCCTGGCGGGGAGAGCTACGAGCCGCCCGCCCCTGCGCCGTGGACGGAGACCGCCGCCTCCCACTCGATGACGAGCGTGGACGTGGAGCTGATCGACGACACCCCCACCGGCGACGACGCACACGCCCTCGACGACGCGTTCATCGTCCCGGACGGCGTCCCCCTCCCGCCGGGGGTGAACGGCCACGCGCACGAGGATCATCCGCCGGCCGCGCATGCGCCGGCGGCGGAGCCCGAGCTGGTGGACGAGCCCACCCCGTCGGCTCAGGACGATGCCTACGCCGCGGCACTCTACACCCCGGGAGACGACGAGCCCGCCGCACCCGCGCCCGCGCCCGAAGAAGGCACGATCGACCTCCTCTTCGGCGGCAACGGCGGTACGAGCGAGGACGAGCGCGCGGCGAGCGTGCTCTCCGGCGCATTCCCGGCCGTCGAGAGCCAGGCGTTGGGCGGCCGGCCCGCCGAGCAGGCCACCACCGAGCTCTCGCTCGATCACGTCTTCCGCGAGGCGGACAGGAAGACCGGACGGGCGAGCGGGGGATTCTCCTTCGACCAGTTCTTCTCCGACACCGGCAACCCGGCGCCGAAGCAGCCGCAGCGTCCAACCGATCCGGGCGGCACCGCCGTCGGCGGTCCGGACCTCGCGCCCGACGACGACGTCGCGCAGTTCAACGACTGGCTGTCGGGGCTGAAAAAGAAGTGAGGATCGCCGTCCTCAACGGACCGAACCTCAACCTGCTCGGCACGCGCGAACCGGCGGTCTACGGGAAGACGACGCTCCAGGACGTCGAGAACCGGCTGCGCGAGGTCGGCCGGGAGATCGGCGCCGACCTGACCTTCGTCCAGAAGAACGGCGAGGGCGAGTTGATCGACTGTGTGCACGCGCTCCGCGGGGCCGCTGACGGCGCGGTCATCAACGCCGGCGCGTATTCGCACACCAGCCTCGCCCTGCGCGATGCGTTCGCCGCCGTCGCGGTGCCTTTCGTCGAGCTGCACGTGACGAACGTGTACGCACGGGAGCCCGAGCGGCGCCACTCGATGCTGGCGCCCGGCGCGGTCGCCGTCATCTGCGGCTTCGGCGTGTACGGCTACGAGCTCGCCCTTCGCGGCCTCGCCGCGAAGCTCTCGAGCAACAGCTGATCGTGGCGACCCGGGAGCCACGCGACGCGCGCCCCGCGCGGCTGGACGCCCTTCGCGTTGCCCTGGACAAGGCGCACCTCGACGGGGTGCTCCTCAGCGGGCTCGCGAACATCCGCTACCTGACGGGATTCTCCGGGTCGAGCGCACTCCTCTTCGTCTCGCAGCGCGACGCGATCTTCCTCACCGACTTCCGCTACGAGACCCAGGCGGCCGAGGAAGTGGGGACGGTCGCGCACGTGCACATCGAGGCTCAGAGCCTCTGGACGCGGCTGTGGGCGGTTCTCCCCCAGCTCGCCGGTCTCGAGGTGCTGGGCTTCGAGTCGGCGCACCTCGAGCACCGCGACTTTCAGCGACTCCTCGAGGCGGGGGCGCGCTGGCAATGGCGTCCGTCCGTCGATCTCGTCGAGACGCTTCGCGAGCGCAAGGACACGGGCGAGATCGCGCTGATCCAGCGTGCCGCCGACGCGGCCTGCGCCGCCCTCGAGGCGACCGTCCCGCAGCTGCGCGCCGGGATGACCGAGCTGCAGGTGGCCGGTGTCCTCGAAAAGGCGCTGCGCGACGCCGGGAGCGAGGGTTTTCCCTTTCCGACCATCGTCGCCAGCGGCGAACGCTCGGCGCTCCCTCACGCGCGCTCGTCGCGTCGCGAGCTGAGGAACGGCGACCTTCTCCTGATGGACTTCGGCGCCGAGGTCGAGGGATACTGCTCCGACATCACGCGGACGTTCGTCGTCGGGAAGGCGACCGAGGAGCAGCGCGCGATCCACGACGTCGTCCGCCAGGCCAACCGGGTGGCGGCGTCGTCCGTACGGGTCGGAATGCTCGGGCGGGATGCCGACGCGCTCGCTCGTGACTACATTGAGCGTTGCGGTTTTGGCCCGCTGTTCGGGCACAGCCTCGGGCACGGCATCGGGCTGGAAGTGCACGAGGCACCGCGTCTGGCGCGTACTGCCGCTGCAGCGTTGTCTCCCGGGTCGGTGGTGACCATCGAACCGGGGATCTATCGTCCGGGTTGGGGCGGGGTACGCGTCGAGGATGACGTGCACCTCGCGACTCGCGGCCCGCTCCTGCTCACACGCTTTTCACACGAGCTGATCGAGCTCGGGTGACACCGGGCGTCTCCAACACGCTATGATCGACCTCCGCTACCTCAAGAAGCTCATCGAGATCGTGGACGATTCCACGGTCGACTCCATCGAGATCTCATCCGACAAGGGGATGAAGGTCCGCATCTCGAAGAGCCCGACGCAGCGCGGCGCGGTGCAGATGGCTGCGCCGCTTCCCGCGATGATCGCCGCACCCCTGCCTGTCGCGCGGCCGACCCCCGCCGAGGGAATGCCGGCGATCGGCGAAGGCGAACCGCCGAAGGCAGCGGCACCGACGCTGCTCGAGGTGAAATCGCCGATGGTCGGCACCTTCTATGGTGCACCGGAGCCGGGGGCGAAGCCGTACGTCTCCGTCGGCAGCCGCGTCCAGAAAGGAGAGATCCTCTGCATCATCGAGGCGATGAAGATCATGAACGAGATCGAATCCGAGTACAGCGGCGTGGTCAGGGAGACGCTGATCAACGACGCGCACCCGGTCGAATACGGACAGGTCCTCTTCCGCATCGATCCGAATGGCTAACCAGCCGGCCACCGCGCCCGCCGCGGCGCAGGCTGGTGGGGCCGCCTTCAACTTCAAGGCGATCCTCCAGCAGATGATCCAGCAGAACGCGTCCGACCTGCACCTCAAGGTCGGCCGTCCGCCGACGCTGCGCGTCAACGGGGATCTCAGTCCGCTGCAGCTCCCGCCGATGCGGCCCGAGGACCTCAAGTCGCTCGCCGAGCAGGTGATGACGCCGAAGCAGGTGAAGGAGTTCGCCGACAACAAGGAAGCGGACTTCGCGATCGGCGTCCCGGGGATCGGCCGATTCCGCGTCAACGTCTATCAGCAGCGCGGTACGATCGCCTATGCGTTGCGGTCGATTCCGTACCAGGCGAAGACGATCGAGGAGCTCAACCTCCCCAAGGTCGTCGAGGAAGTGTCGATGCGCCCGCGCGGTCTCGTGCTCGTCACCGGGATCACCGGCTCGGGAAAGTCGACGGCGCTCGCCGCGATGATCCAGCACATCAACGAGAAGCGCCACGCGAACATCATCACGGTCGAGGATCCGATCGAGTTCCTCCACCGCGACATCAACTGCCACATCAACCAGCGAGAAGTCGGCACCGACACCGCCAACTTCACGCAGGCGCTCCGCCGCGTGCTGCGCCAGGATCCGGACGTCATCCTGATCGGTGAAATTCGGGACATCGATACGCTCGATACCGCGCTCAAGGCCGCGGACACCGGACACCTCGTCTTCAGCACGCTGCACACGACCGACGCCACGCAGACCATCAACCGCGTGCTGTCGTTCTATCCGCCGCACCAGCAGGCGGAGGTCCGCTTCGCGCTCTCGAGCGCGCTGCAGGCGGTCGTCTCGCTGCGCCTCGTGCCGCGCGCGGACAAGCCCGGTCGTATCCCCGCCGCCGAGGTGTTGATCAACACCGCGGCGGTCCGCGACCAGATCCGCGACATGACGAAGACGCTGAGCATCCCCGACCTGATCAAGGAAGGCACGGTCCAGTACGGGATGCAGAGCTTCGACCAGTCGCTGATGCACTGGTACTCGAAGGGAGTCATCTCCTACGAGAGCGCCGTGTTCTATGCGACGAATCCCAGCGAGTTCGCGCTCCGTGTCCAGGGAGTCGCCGGCACGAGCGACGCCAGCTGGAGCGGATTCGAACAAGACTCAACCGCGTAAGGCTGCCGCAGAATGTTCAAGAAAGTCCTGGTGGCGAATCGCGGCGAGATCGCGCTCCGCGTCATCCGTGCCTGCAAGGAGATCGGGATCCAGACGGTCGCCGTCTATTCGGAAGCCGACCGCGAGTCGCTGCACGTCCGCTTCGCCGATGACGACGTCTGCATCGGCCCCGCGCCGGCACGCGAGTCGTACCTGCGCATCCCGCGCCTGATCGCCGCCGCCGAGATCACCGGCGCCGACGCGATCCACCCCGGCTACGGGTTCCTCGCCGAGAACGCCGAGTTCGCCGAGACGGTCACGGCGTCGAACATCACGTTCATCGGGCCGACGGCGGACCAGATCCGCGTCATGGGCGACAAGGCGGCCGCGCGCGCGGCGATGACGAAGGTCGGCGTGCCGATCGTCCCCGGGACCCCGGGGCCGGTCGAGGACGTCGACGAAGCGTTAGGCTACGCGAAGGACATGGGGTTCCCGGTCATCATCAAGGCCGCGGCCGGGGGCGGCGGAAAGGGGATGCGCGTCGCCAGGGACGCCGACGAGTTCGCGCGCTCCTTCCAGCTGGCGCGCTCCGAGGCGCTGTCGGCGTTCGGGAACGGCGACGTCTACGTCGAGAAGTACCTGCAGCGGCCGCGGCACATCGAGTTCCAGATCCTCGGCGACAAGCACGGCAACGTGATCCACGTCGGTGAGCGCGACTGCTCGGTGCAGCGCCGCCACCAGAAGCTGATCGAGGAGAGCCCGAGCCCGGCGGTCACCCCCGAGCTGCGCAAGCGGATGGGCGAGGCCGCCGTCGCCGGCGCGAAGGCGATCGACTACGTCGGCGCCGGCACGATCGAGATGCTGCTCGATGAGGATGGCTCGTTCTACTTCATGGAGATGAACACGCGCATCCAGGTCGAGCATCCGGTCACCGAGATGCTGTACGGGGTGGACCTCGTGAAGGAGCAGATTCGCGTCGCCGCCGGGGAGAAGCTCTCGTTCACCGAGCTCCCGGCGCGGCGCGGCCACGTCATCGAGTGCCGCGTCAACGCCGAGGACCCGGCGCGCAACTTCCAGCCGAGCCCGGGGCGCATCGACGTCTTTCATCCGCCGGGAGGGCCGGGGGTCCGGCTCGATACCCACGCCTATGCCGGCTACCGCGTGCCCCCGTTCTACGACTCGATGATCGCCAAGGTCATCTGCCAGGGGAACGACCGCGAGGAGGCGCTGCGCCGGATGGAGCTCGCGCTCGAGAGCTTCATCATCGAGGGGGTGACCACGACGATGCCCTTCCTCGCCCGCGTCATGCGCAACCCGAAGTTCCGCGCCGGTGAGGTCGACACCAAGTTCCTCGAGCGCGAACCCGACCTGATGAAGGAGCCCCTCTAGTGCGCCTGGATGTCTTCTTCGGCGTACAACAGCTGGGGACCGCCGACGTGCAGGGCCGCGTGGTCGCGGTGATCGACGTGCTGCGAGCCTCGACGAGCATCGCCGTCGCCCTGGCGAACGGCGCGAAGGCGGTCGTCCCCTTCGACAGCTCGGAGGACGTCGTCAACCGCGCCAAGCAGTTCGAGCGCCGCGACGTCAAGCTCGCCGGCGAGCGGAAGATGCACGCGATCCCGGGCTTCGACCTCGGCAACTCGCCGCGCGAGTTCACGGCGGAAGCGGTCGAGGGGAAGACCATCCTCTTCACGACCACCAACGGGACGCAGGCGCTGACCGCGGTCCAGGGGGCGCGCGACGTCGTCGTCGCCTCGTACGTGAACTTCTCGGCGACGCTGGCGATGCTCCGCGCGGCGGCGCGCGGGGGGACGGACGTGTCGATCGTCTGCGCCGGGCGCGACAAGCAGTTCTCGCTCGAGGACTCCGCCTGCGCCGGGCGATACGCCCGGTACATCGCGCAGCGCCTGGCGAACGTCGTGATGAACGACGCCGCGCTCGCCTGCACGATGATCGACCGGCGCTACGGCGACAACCTGACGCGGCTGTTCAACGAGGCCTCCCACGGCAAGGCGCTTACCGAGGCCGGGTACGCCGACGACCTCGTGCTCTGCGGGAGCGTCGACGCGTATCCCGTTCTTCCAGTGTATTCGGACCGGCAGATCACCAAGCTCGGTCCCGACCGGGAGCGTTAGGCTGTCCCCGACCGTTCGCCGCGAGCTGGCGGGGATCGGGCTGCTCCTCCTCGCGATCTTCTTCGGCGGCGTCCTCGCCGCGCAGGGGCTGGCCGACCTGCGCTACGGCGCGGGGGTGACGAGCAACTTCGGCATCGCCGGCACGGTCCTCGTCGTGCTGCTCACGGTGCTCGGGTGGGCGGGCGCGGTCTGGCTCCCATTCCTCCCCGCGGTCCACGCCCTCCGGCTCTTCGGCCGGCTGGAGGAGCGGACCGACCGCTCGTGGCTCGTCTTTCTCGCGGGATTGGCCCTTCTCGCCCCGATCGCCGCCGGGCTGGCCCTCCACGTGGGGGTCGCCGAGAGTCGCGCAGCGGGGCTCTGGGGGGCGGGGACGTCGTTCTACATGGTCCGCTGGTTCGGCGGGGTCGGGGCGTGGATCGTGGTCGCCATGGCCGGGTGCGCGCTGACGGCGGCGACGCTGGCGTGGAATCCCATTCGCGTCCTCCTCCACCGCGGCGACGCGATCGCGACGGCTGACGACTACGCCGCGGCGCTGGGCGATGGCGACGCGGCGGACGCCGCGGCGCCTGGCGAGGCGCCGGCGAAGCGGCGGCGAAAGAAGAAGGGCGAGGCGGAAGCCGGCGGGCCGCTTGCCGAGGCGCTCGAGCCGACGCCGGACGAGATGCCGGCGATCGATCCGTCGCTGATCGACGACGACCTTGCCGGCGGGGACGAGGCGGGAATCGCCCGGGAGGGAAAGCTCCGCAGGAAGAAGTCCAGGGCCGAAGCGAGCGCCGAGCGGGACGAGGAGATCGCGGCGTCGATCGACGCGCACGCTACGCCGGCTCCGGGCTCCGACGAACTGCCGCCGACCGACCTGCTGACGCCGCCGCCGGCGCGCAACGCGGAGACGAGCAAGCGCGAGCTCGACGCGATGGCGGCGAAGCTGAAGGAGGCGCTGCGCAGCTTCAACGTCGACGCCGAGATCGGCGGCCGGACGACGGGGCCGGTGGTGACCCAGTTCGAGGTCGAGCCGGCGCCGGGGGTGAAGGTGCGGCAGATCGCGAACCTGGCCAACGACCTGGCGCTGGCGATGCGGGCGCCGAGCATCCGGATCGTCGCGCCGATCCCCGGGCGGGGCGCGGTCGGGGTCGAGGTGCCGAACCCCAGCGCGGAGATGGTGGCGTTCCGCGAGCTCGTCGAATCGCGCGAGTTCCAGAGCGCGCGGATGGCGCTCCCCATCGCGTTAGGCAAGGACCTCGAGGGGAAGTCGGTGGTCGCCGACCTGGCGAAGATGCCGCACCTGCTGATCGCCGGCGCGACCGGGTCGGGGAAGTCGGTGTGCGTGAACACCATCATCACGAGCCTGGTCTATCGGCACACGCCGAAGAAGCTGCGCTTCCTGATGGTCGACCCGAAGATGGTCGAGCTGTCGGTGTACAACACGCTCCCCCATTTGCGGCACAAGGTGATCACCGACAACCGGGATGCGGCGGCGGTGCTGAAGTGGGCGGTGATGGAGATGCAGGAGCGCTACGAGCTCCTCGCCGCGAACGGCTGCCGCAACCTGCAGGACTTCAACCGTCGCGTGCAGGATGCGTCGCCGCTCAAGAAGCCGCGCAACAGGGACGTCGCGTTCGAGGACGACGTCTACAAGAACGGCATCCTGCCGTACATCGTCGTCGTGATCGACGAG
>DASZNJ010000082.1:0-3800 GCA_035551575.1 Gemmatimonadaceae bacterium | reverse complement strand
GCTCGCGCCGCCAGCCGGCGCGCTGCGCTCCTCGCTGGGTGGATTCGGAGTCCCGCTCACCCCTCCCGTCCCGACCGCCGATCCGGTCGACGTGCTCGTGCCACCCGGCGAGGGACCGAGATTCCCGGTCTCCGTCGGCTGCGCGGTGACGCCCGTCCCCTCGCTCACGCGATCCTGCGGCTCGCCGCCATGCTCGCCATCGGACGCGTCCGAGGTCGACGCATCGCGCGGCTTGTTCGCGCGCGGGTCGTCGCTCATCACCCGACCACCGAAAGCAGGATCTGCGTCAGGAAATAATCCATGATCAGGATCGTGATGCTCGTCGCGACCACGGTGCGGGTCGTCGACAGGCCGACCCCCTCGGTGCCCCCCGTCGTCCCGAGGCCATAGTAGCACGACGTGATCGCGATGATCCCCCCGAAGACGAAGGGCTTGATCAATCCCTGGATGAAGTCGTTCGGGATGTACGTCAGCGTGAAGCCGTCGGCCGCGATCTGTTCCCAGACGGTGCGCCAGTAGAACCCGCCCGGCAGCCCGAACATCAGGCTCGCGATGATCATCCCGCCCATGATGCCGACCATGTCGTTGATGATGGTCAGCACCGGCAACATGATCAGCGCCGCGAGCACCCGCGGCGTGACGAGCTTCTTGATCGGGTCGGTACCGAGGGTGTTGAGCGCGTCGATCTGCTCGGTCACCTTCATCGACCCGAGCTGCGCCGCGATCCCCGACCCGACGCGCCCCGCGACCATCAGCCCGGCCAGCACCGGCCCGAGCTCGCGGATCATCGACGCCGAGACCAGCCGCCCGATGTACATCGTCGCGCCGAAAGTCTGCAACTGCACCGCCGACTGCAGCGCCAGCACCATCCCGGTGAAAAACCCGGTCAGCAGGACGATCCCCAGCGACTGCACGCCGATCGCGTCCATCTGCTGAACGAGATCGGTGGCATAGAACGGGCGCGCGAAGATGAACCGCAGCGCCTTCCAGGCCAGCCCGAAATACTCCTGAATGCGAAGGACTTTGCCCTTCGCCGCCGCGTTCATGCGGCTGACGAACGATGCCAATGAGGTGGGACGAGGAGAAAGAGGGGGGAACGACGCGAAGCGTACTCGGCGCTTGATGGGCAAAGGCTGTGCCCATCCCTCATCCCTCGTCCCCCGCACGACGAATGAGGAACGAGGAGTCGGCGCAGCCGCCTAAGGCGGCTGGCGCGACAAGGGATGGTGGGACGTGGGCCACCCACGGACAAGGGATCAGGGAATGGCGCCATCGATCGCGGTGGCGTATTTGACCAGGGACGAGGGAGTACGGGGGACATGGAACGAGGGACCTCGTCCCTCGTCGCCTTGCCAGCGCCTTTCGAGGGGTCAGGTTTCGTTGAACGCGGATGACGCCGGCGGCGGAGTGATGCGCCATTCCTCGTCCCTCGTCCCTCGTCCCTCGTCCCTCGTCAAGTACGCCAGGAGGATCAATGGCGCCACTTCCTCGTTCCTGATCCGTTGGTGGCCCACGTCCCACCATCCCTCGTCGCGCTGGCCGCCCGAGGCGGCCGCGCCCACCCCTCGTCCCTCGTCCGTTCCTCATTCCTCGTCGCAGTCAGTTAGTTTTTGCGCCATGCCACTTTCTGTCTCCCGCCCTCGCATCGTCGAGCTCCTCGAAAAGGCGCGCTCCCATCGCATCGCCATCGTCGGCGACGCGATGCTCGACGTCTACCTCCGTGGCGACGTCGACCGGATCTCCCCGGAAGCGCCCGTCCCGGTCGTCCGGGTTCGCGAACGCAAGCTCGCCCTCGGCGGCGCGGCAAACGTAGCGCAGAATGTGGCCGCGCTCGGGGCGAAGGCGGAGCTGGTCGCGATCGTCGGCAAGGATGTCCCCGGAACCCTCCTCCGCGAGATGCTCGGCGCGATCGGCGCCGAGGAGCGCGCGCTGGTCGAGGGGGCTCGCCCGACGACCACCAAGACCCGCGTCCTCGCCCGGTCGCAGCAGGTCGTCCGCTTCGACGAGGAGGAGGATGCCGACGTCGCCGGGGCCGAGATCGAGGCGCTGGTCGCCGCGGTGAACCGCGCGGTCGACGACGCCGATGCCCTGGTGCTCGAGGACTACAACAAGGGAGTGCTCGTCCCGCACGTCATCGAGCATGCGGTGCAGCGGGCGCGGGCGAGGAAGATCCCCGTCGTCGTCGATCCGAAGTTCCGGAACTTCTTCGCCTATCGCGGGGCGACCGTGTTCAAGCCCAACCGCCGCGAGCTCGAGGCGGCGTTAGGCGCGGCGGTCAGCATCGACCACCCCGAGGCGCTCCCCGAGACCTTCCGCCGGCTCGGCGTCGAGCACCTGCTCCTCACGCTTGGCGAGCGCGGGATGGCGCTCCTCTCGGCGGACGGAAGCACCCACCGCGTGCCGACCACCGCCCGCGAGGTCTATGACGTCGTCGGCGCCGGCGATACCGTGACCGCGTACCTCGCGACGATGCTCGCCGCCGGAGCGACGATGCGCGAGGCGTCGGTGATCGCGAACTTCGCGGCCGGGGTCGAGGTCGGGAAGCTCGGCGCTGCGACCGTGAGCACCGCCGAGGTCCTCGAGGCGTACGACGACTACCGGGCGCACGCGGCGAAGGCGTGACCACGCGAGGAGCGTTGTAGTCCTCATCTCGTGATCCCCGTCAACCGAATCCTCCGCGGCGCCGCGCTCCTGCTCGGTGCCGCGCTCTGCCTGCCGGCCGCCGCACGCGCGCAGGCGGGGCTCTGTGCATCGCCCGCCTATCGCGCGACCTCGCGCGCGACCGTGGGCGCCGCGGCCGCCGCCGGAAACCTCGCGCTCTACCAGTATTTCAAGCGCGCCTGGTGGAATGGCCAGCCCGCGCGCCACATGTGGATCAACTGGGAGCAGCGCGAGCCGTTCCGTGAGATGGACAAGTTCGGCCACGCGTATGGCGGCTACCATCTCGCGCGGATCGGCGGCGAGCTGCTCGACGGCGCGTGCGTCTCGCGCGGCAAGGCGGTCTGGTGGTCCGCGGCGTACGCGGCCGCCTTCCAGCTGCAGATCGAGATGTGGGACGGCAAGCAGGCGGAGTACGGCTTCTCGCCGCTCGACCTCGCCGCCAACACCGCCGGTGCCGGCTACGCGGTCGCCCAGCACTACGTTCCCGCGCTGCGCGACGCGAAGCCGACCGTCTCGTACTCGCGCACCCTTGCGTCGAAGCGTTATGGCCGGGCGCAGGGAAGCGAGCTGCGGCCGACGACCGATTATTCCGGGCAGACCTACTGGCTCAGCTTCGACGTCGACGCGATGCTGCCTGACGGTGCCGCCCGCTGGTGGCCGGGGTTCGTCCGGGCGAGCGTCGGACACTCGATCACCGACTACGTCGATCCCAACACCGGCCGCGGATTGTGGGGGCGCCGCGAGATCGTGCTCACCCTCGACGTCGATCCGGAGAAGCTCCCCGGCCAGAACCGGATCTGGCGGCAGGTCAAGCACGAGCTGAGCTACTATCACTTTCCCTCGCCGGCGCTCGTCCTGACGCCGGACGCGAAGGGGGCCCGGTGGTACCGGTGAGGGCGCGAGGCGGGAGCGCCGTCATCGCGGCCGCGCTGGTCGCGGTCTCCGCGATCGCGCGCGCGCAGTCGCCCGTCTACATCCCGATCGACGATCCCGCGTCGCAGCTCGTGGACGCGCTGGTCGCCCGCGGCGCGCTGCCGTCGTTAGGCGCGCTCGAGCGCCCCCACCTCGCCGGCGCCGTGCGCGACGCGGTGGACAGCGCCCTCGCCCGCGCCGATCGCGGGGCGTCGCCGCTCACCGCG
>DASZNJ010000081.1:0-17736 GCA_035551575.1 Gemmatimonadaceae bacterium | reverse complement strand
TTCATGAACAACGAGATGGACGACTTCGCGGCGCAGCCGGGGACGCCGAACCAGTTCGGGCTGGTGCAGGGCGAAGTGAACGCGGTGCAGCCGGGCAAGCGTCCGTTGAGCGCGATGTCGCCGACCATCGTCCTCGACCCGGCGGGGGACCTGCTCCTCGTGGTCGGCGCGCGAGGCGGCCCGCGCATCATAACGGCGACGTCGCAGATCATCCTCAACGTCATCGACAACCGGATGACGCTCGCCGACGCGATGAGCGCCCCGCGCGTGCATCACCAGGCGCTTCCCGATTCACTGCGCTACGAGCGCGGGGGGCTTATGCAGGCGACCCTCGATTCACTCACCACGATGGGCTACGGGATGGCTCCTGTCGGCGGCGTCGCCCAGGCCCACGCGGTCATGCGCGTGAAGGGCGGGTGGGAAGGGTTCGTCGATCCGCGCGCGTCGGGAGCGGCGGCGGGATTCTGAACGGCAGCTGTTAGGCGCGGGGGCCAGGGGCCAGGGACCAGTAGTCAGGCACGGCGGACCGCCGTACCTTCCTGCTGACACCTGGCCCCTGGCCCCCTTCGCGGCTATCTAACGGCCGACAGCTGCCGTTCAGATCTTGATCTGCGTCGGCGCCGTGGTGGTGACGCTCAGCGCGCCGCCGTTCGGGAGGCAGCCTTCGTAGTTCGCCGTCGCCGCGGCAGCGGCGGTTCCGGCGGCCGCACCGGCAGCGGCACCGATGACCGTGCCCTTGGTGTTCTTGCCGATGACCTGGCCCGCGATGGCTCCGAGGACTGCGCCGGTCGCGACCTTCTGGACGTCCTTGCCAGTGGACTGGTTGCGAACCTTCTGGATCGAGCTGGCGGCGGAGACGGTGCCGTCGAGCGGATAGGAGGTACCGCGGACGTTGACCGACACGACGCGGAAGCCCATCACGATGTTGTCGTTCGCGTTCTCGCTGCGCTTGAGCGAGGTGACTTCCAGCTTGACCTGCGAGCCGGCCGGGATCGTGACGCCGCCCGAGCTGACTGCGTTGTTCAGCGTCGCCGTGAAGGTGTCGCCGACCTTGTTCGTGTTCGTGCAGACGCGCGCGTTTGACGCGAGGTAAAGCGTCGTGCCGCTCGGCAGGGTGCCGACCGCGCCGCCGCCGCCCGTCCCGCTAGTGACCTTGTTGCCGCTCGACGTCGTCGACGGCGTGGTCGTTCTCGGCTTCGTGGTGGTGGTGGTCCGCGTCGTCGTCGTGCGCGTCGCGCTTCCGCTCGAGCCGGTGCCGGTGCGGGTCGAGGTGTTCGCCGTCCCGCTCGGGACGTCCTGCAGCTGCGGCTGCGCCGCGCTGTCACGGTTCGCAAGGGCGAGGTCGCGGTTGAGCGACGTGTCGACCGCCAGCGAATCACTCGTCTTGTCCTTCGTCGAGCATGCGCCAGCCGTGAAGGCGAGGGCGAGCACCGGGATGAAGGAGCGGATATACTTCGTGGTCATCGTGTGATTCCTCGGGAAGAAAAGCGTGGAGCCAGCGTGGTGCCGTGCACTCCAGGTGTAGCAGTCGAATATGGGGTCCGACCCTGCTCAAAGCGCAAGCCATGTGCCACCCATGAAGGTACTTAAGCGCCTCATTCCGTACTTCAGGCCGTATCGTGGGCCACTTTCGTTCGGGCTCTTCCTCGTCGTGCTCTCCTCGGCACTGACGAGCGCGGTCCCCCGGCTCCTCGGCGACGCGATCGAGGCGATGCGGGCGGGGGCTCCGGCCGGGCGGGTGTGGACGCTCGGGTGGTGGATGGTCGGCCTCGCCCTCACCGGCGGCGCCGCGCGCTACGGGATGCGCGAGATGCTCAACGGGATCAGCCGGCGCGTCGAATACGATCTCCGCAACGACCTGTACGCCCATCTCGAGCGACTCGACTCCGCGTTCTACGCGCGGATGCGCACCGGCGAGATCATGGCGCGACTGACCAATGACCTCAGCGCCGTCCGGATGGCCGCCGGCCCGGCGATCATGTACCTCGTCAGCACGATCTTCGGTGGCGCCTTCGCGCTCTATTACATGCTGCGGATCGATCATCGCCTGACCGCCCTCGCGCTGCTGCCGATGCTGGCCCTCCCCGTCCTTACCCTCAAGCTCGGGAACATGATCCACGACCGGTTCGAGGAGGTGCAGTCGCATTTCGGGAAGGTGACCACCCTGACGCAGGAAAACCTCTCCGGGGTGCGCGTCGTGCGCGCCTACCGGCAGGAGGCGGCCGAGATCGGGCGGTTCCGCGAGATGAGCGCGGAATACATGGAGCGGAACCTCGGACTGGCGCGGCTCTACGGAGCGATGCAGCCCTCGTACGGGCTGCTGGCCGGCCTCGGGACGCTGATCGTGCTCGGCTTCGGCGGCGTGCTCGCCGCGCGCGGCACGATCTCCGTCGGCTCGTTCGTCGCCTTCGGGCTGTACCTCTCGCTGCTCACCTGGCCGCTGATCGCGCTCGGCTGGGTGACGAACCTGTTCCAGCGCGGAGCCACTTCGCTCGCCCGGCTGCTCGAGATCCTCGACGCGGTGCCTGACGTGATGACGCCGGCCGCGCCGCGCGCGCTCCCGGCGGCGGGAGCCGGACGGGCGATCGAGTTCCGCGGGGTCGGCTTTCACTACCCGGTGCGCGACGGGGGCGAGCCACGCTGGGTGCTGCGTGGCGTCAGCTTCACCATCCCCGCCGGCTCGACGGTCGGGATCGTCGGTGCGACCGGAAGCGGAAAGAGCGCCCTGATGGACCTCATCCCGCGCTTCCACGATCCCCAGGAAGGTCAGATCCTCGTCGACGGGGTGCCGACGACCGAAGCCGCGCTCGACGCCTTCCGGTCCGATATCGGGTACGTCCCGCAGGAGTCGCTGCTGTTCAGCGATACCATCGCCTCGAACGTGGCATACGGCCTGGCGTCGCACGCGCTCCCGGTCGGCCTCAAGGCCGCCGAGAGCGAGACGGTGCCGGAGGACGCGCGGTTCGCGGCGCGGGTCGCCCAACTCGACGACACGATCGCGGGATTTCCGCACGGATGGGGAACAATGCTCGGCGAACGGGGCATCAACCTCTCGGGCGGGCAGAAGCAGCGCGCCGCGCTCGCGCGCGCGCTGGCGCGCCGGCCGCGCATCGTGCTGCTCGATGATGCCCTGTCCGCGGTCGACTCGCACACCGAAGCCGAGATCCTGCGGTCGCTGCGCACCGCGCTGGCGGGGCGCACGGCGGTGATCGCGTCGCACCGGATCAGCGCCCTGCGCGATGCGTCATGGATCATCGTGCTCGATGACGGACGCGTCGTCGAGCAGGGGGTGCACGCAGAGCTGATGCGGGCGCGGGGAAGATACTGGCGTCTGTTGCGGCGCCAGGAGCTGGAAGAGTCGATCGCCCGCGGCGGGGACGAGGACACGGGGGACGAGGACACGCTATTGGCAGAGCCGGCGAGCAGGGATAGGTTTTCGCCATGACGTCACGAGCTGACACGAGTGCCGCGGGCTCGCTCAATCCCGCCGCCTCGGTCGAGTCGCGGCTGGCCGCGATCGAGAGTGCATACCAGTCGGCGCTCCGTGAGATCGCCGAGCTCAACGCGCGCGACTCGCTGAAGACGCAGTTCCTGGCGAACATCTCGCACGACCTCCGCACTCCGCTGACGGCGATCATCACGCACGCCGAGATCCTTCGTGACGGGATCCTCGGCCCGCTCAGCGGGCGGCAGCAGGACAGCATCGCCGGGATCATCGGCGGGGGACGCCGCCTGCTCGAGATGGTCGGTGAGATCCTCACCTACGCGCGCGGCGCCGCGAACCAGCTCGAGCTCGTGCCGACCGAACTCGCGATCGGCGACGTGATCGACCAGGTACGGCGGCTGAACGAGTCGCTCGTCGCGCGCAAGCAGCTCAAGCTCGACGTCCAGATCGGCGCTGACACGCCCAGGGTCGTCGCCGACCGCGAGAAGCTCGCGCACGTGCTCGGCAACCTGCTTGGCAACGCGATCGATTTCACCCCGCCCGGGGGGCACGTCTGGGTGCACGCGTGCCCGTACTTCGAGGACCGCTCGACCATCCTCGTCGAAGTCGGGGACAGCGGGATCGGGATCGCGGCCGACCATCACGACCTCGTCTTCCAGGAGTTCGCCCAGGTCGACGCGTCGGCGTCGCGGCAGCACCACGGGACGGGGCTCGGCCTGACGATCGCGCGCCGCCTGGTCGAGCTGCACGGAGGACGGATCTGGCTGGACAGCGAGCTCGGACGCGGCAGCCGGTTCTTCTTCACGATCCCGACGCACCCGCGCGCCGAATGACCGGCGGGCAGCGGCCGCTGGTGCTGATCGTCGACGACAGCAATCACGTCACCGACCCGCTGCGGATCCTCTTCGAGGAAACCGGACGGCGCGTCGTCGTCGCCGGTACGGTGGCGGCGGCGGTCAGCGCCTGCGAGGCGGAGCGCCCCGACCTGATGCTGCTCGACGTCGCCCTGCCTGACGGCGACGGGTTGAGCGTGCTCGCCCTCCTCGCCGGGCGAAGCGCGATGCCGCCGGTGACGGTCGCGCTGACCGGACACGACGACACGCTCACCGTCGAGCGCTGCCGCGCGGCCGGGTGCCGCGACGTCCTCCTCAAGCCGGTGCCGGTCCGCGACCTGCTCCGGCGCGCCGCTGAATGGCTGCCGGACGACCTCTCCAGCGAGCGTCAGGCCTAACATCGCCTGGTCAGAGCCGGCCCTGCAGGGCCGCCGGCGTCAGCCGCTGCAGGAACGAGGCGAGCATCGTGAACCAGCCGCTGGCGAGCAGCACGCCGACGACGATGAGCAGGGCGCCGGAGATCCTCGACACCCACGCGAGCGCCGACCGCATCCTGACGAAGACGAGGATGAACCGCTCGATCGCCAGTGCCGCGAGGAGAAAGGGGATCGCCAGCCCGGCCGAATAGGCGAGGAGGAGCCCGACCCCCCGGCCGACGCTCGCCGTCGCCGAGGCGAGGGAGAGGATGCCGCCAAGGACGGGACCGATGCACGGCGTCCACCCGGCGCCGAAGGCGATGCCGACGAGGACGCTGCCGAGATACCCGATCGGCTTGTTCGCGAAGTAGATTCGACGATCACGGGCGAGCGCCGGCACGCGGATCACCTCGAGCAGGATCAGCCCGAAGATGACGAGCAGGACGCCGCCGACGCGGCTGATCCACTCGCGATATGCGGCGAGCAGGACCCCGAGCGCGGTCGCGCCGGCGCCGAGCGCGACGAAGATCGCGGTGAATCCGCAGACGAACAGGAGCGAATGAACCAGCGCGACACGGCGGGCCCGCGACAGGTCTTCGAGCGAGAGTCCCGTCACGAAGGTGACGTAGCTCGGCACGAGGGGCAGCACGCAGGGGGAGAGAAAGCTCAGTATCCCCGCCGTGAAGGCGATCACGACGCCAAGCGTCGCCGAGTCCTCCATGTCCTCTCCTGACCTCGCTGCTGGGGGTGATGGCGCGGGCCGCCGCGTCGTCGCGGCGAAGCCGCCCGTGCGCTCGCTGCTCGGGTGGTACTATCGCTTCAAGTACTCGCTCTTCCGCCGCGAGCGCCGGGTACCGGCGAAGCGCGGCCTCATCGTCCTGCAGATCGATGCGCTCAGCCACGCCGACCTGCGGCGCGCGCTCGATCTCGGCTACTGCCCGACCATCGCCCGGCTGCTCCGCGACGGCGGGTATTCCGTCCGCCACTGGTTCTGCGGGCTGCCCAGCGCGACCCCGTACTGCCAGGCCGGGATCATGTACGGCGAGAACGATCGCATCCCCGCGTTCCGGTTCTACGACAAGCAAGCACAGCGCGTCATCACCTGCAATGCACCGCAGGGCGTGCAGTACATCCGCGACCGCATCGCCGCGTCGGGAGCGCTCTACGGCGGGTCGAGCTATGTGAACCTGCTCGACGGCGACGCGCGCACCGTCGCCTTCACCGTCGCCACGCGAGAGCGCCTCTCGGTGTACCGCCGGCTCGGCGGAACGCGAATGGCGATCCTGATGCTCATCCACCCGATCCGGATGCTGCGGATGGCGGCGCAGGCGATCCTCGAGTGGCTGCGCGAGGAGTGGGAGCGCAACGTCGGCGAGCTCGCCCGCCGCCGCACCCACTCGGAAGGAATCTTTCCCTTCGTCCGCATCCTGACGAACGTCATCGTCCGCGAGCTGCAGACGATGGCGATCGTGCTCGACGTCTACCTCGGCGTCCCGATAATCTACAGCACGTTCATGCAGTACGACGAGCTCGCGCACCATTTCGGGCCGTCGAGCAAGGCGGCGCTGCGCGACCTCCGGCGCACCGACGCCCGCATCGCCGAGATCCTGCGGATGATGCGGTCGCGCCCCGGGCGTGCCTACGACCTGGTGATCCTCTCCGACCACGGGATGACGCCGTCGGCGAGCTACCGCGTCGAGTATGGGGAGTCGCTCGGCACGACGGTGCAGCGGATCCTCGACCGGTACGCCTCGAAGCAGAAGCGCGAGGCGCAGACGGCACTGGCCAGCTTCGCCGAGCAGAGCGAGTACGCCGAGGTCGGCGCGCGCGCCTTCGATACGGTCGCCGGCGCGGCACCGCCGAGCGCACGCCGCTTCCGCCGGCTGCTCGCGCGCGCCGGCCGCTGGGTGCGGGAGCAGTACGGGCTGCGCGAGATCATCGTACCGGAGAAGTATCGGGTGGAGGCGAAGCACGAGATCGTCGTGACTTACAGCTCCTCGCTCGCCCTCGTCTACTTCGCCGACGACGAGCGCGCGCTCGAGTCGGTGGACATCAGCGGCGACGTGCGGCGCGAGGCGCTGCGCCAGGCGCTGGTCGAGCACCCGGGGATCGGGGTCGTGATGTCACGCGACCGCGGCGACGTCATCGCCATCGGGAAGGCGGGGCGCTCGTGGATCCACGACGGACGGGTGACCCGCGTCGAGGGCGAGGATCCGCTGGTGGTCTACGGGACGGAGCCGCACGTCCTGCGCGCGATCGAGTCGCTGGTCAACCAGCCTAACGGCGGTGACCTGGTGCTGTTCGGCGCCTACGACGGCTACGAGATCGTCTCCTTCGACGACCAGGTCGGCGCCCACGGCTCGGCGGGTGGCGACCAGGTGCGCCCCTTCCTCATCACCCCGCCCGGGGTGGACGTCGCCAACGAGACGATCGAGGACGCTCGCGACCTCCACCGCCTGATCACCTCGCGCTACGCACTCCCCCGCGACCAGCGCCCCGACGGCGTGGAGCGGCGCCGACGTTAGGCGGAACGGCGACGGCGGAACGGCAATCGAACCGCGGAGAACTGCCGCGGCTTTCCGAAGCTCGTGAAGCGAAGCGAGCTTCGTGCGCACTTCGGTGGGCGTCGGGCGGATGATCCCGCCCCGCTTGCCCAAGGCAGTTCAGCCCCGGCTTCCCCACGCTCGCCGTCGCGGCGGTCTTCCGTGGTTCAGGTCGACGATGGCCGGACCGACCATCGATGCCGGCTCGGCGAGACGATCCCGAGCGGAAGTCTCAGCCGTTCGCTTCCGGCGGCGCGAACCCGGCGAGGTCGGCGCCGGTCAGCCGCTCGGGCTCCATCTCGTCGCCGCTGCGGCGCTGGACGCCCTGTACCACCGCGCCGACGGTGAGCAGCGGCGCATCGGCTTCGGCCTGCAACGCCGCTTCCCACTTCCCGCGCTCGGGACCCTTCAGCGTCAGGCGGTAGGTCGCCGTGTACACCGTCTGCCGCGTCGATGATTCGTCCTCGACGGCGAGGGCGATCACCGCGACGCCGGTCTCGATCCCCCCCTGCCGCATCGGGGGGAAGAGGTAGAGCTCCGTGACCCGTGTTGCCGGAACGCGGGCCGCGATCTCGCGGAGGAAGCGGGTCCGCGGCTCGACCGTCGGCGCGGCCGGGGGTGCTGACTTCTGGGCCGCGCTCACCGCGCGGCGACCGCGGGCTTCGACTTCGTCGCTTCGCGCACACCGAGCTCGCGCTCGACGTAGAGCCGCAGGATGTGCATGAAGTCCTGCGCGTTGGTGACGACGCCGAATGCCTGGTGCGTACCGCGGTCCTTCAGCTTGCTGACCACGAACTCCGACGAGTCGACGCAGATGGTCGCCAGCTCGCGGAGGCTGCCGTCCGCGTCGGTGACGAAGGCGGGAAGCATGTTGCCGGTCGCGATCGCGTGCAGCGCGGTGGCGATCAGGATCGCCATCGTCGCCTTGACGGCGTGGGCACGCATCGCGTCCTGCGCCGCGATCGCGTCGGTGATGACGTCGGGGAGCGGGCCGTCGTCGCGGATCGAGCCGGTGAGGACGAACGGGACGTTCTTCTGCACCAGCGAGTACATGATCCCGTCGGTGATGATCCCCTGCTCCACGGCTTTCGCGATCGAGCCGGCGGCGCGGACCTTGTTGATCGCCCGCATGTGCAGTCCGTGCCCGCCGCTGCTCGCCTCGCCGGAAGCGGTCATGCCTAACGTCGTGCGGAAGATCGATGCCTCGATGTCGTGGACGGCGACCGCGTTCCCGGCGAGCATCGCGCCGACGAAGCCGTTGTCGATGAACCAGGCCATGTCGGCGCGGGCGCGCGAGTGGACGAGCGCCGGGCCGGCGACCCACACCGGGTAACCACCGCGGTCGCGCTCCTCGAGGAGGATGCGGGCCATCAGCGCGTAGTCGATCGGCTTCTCGCGCGAGACCTCGCTCGTCATGAACTTGAACTCGCCCTCCGCCGAGTCGCCGAGGAAGGCCGAGGCGTGGACGTAGATCCCGTCGCTCCCGTCCTCCTTCTGCCCGACCGCGACGAGGTCGCCCTTCCGCAGCCGGCGCCCCTCGCGAATCCAGAGCTCACCCGACCCGTCCAGCGTGAGGATCGAATCCATCCGCGGCTCCTTCGGCATCCGCCACTTCCCCGTCACCTTCACGTAGGTCGGAAGGTTGGTGGTGGAGAAGAAGTCTTCCGGAAGGACGCCGTCCGCGGGGGCGGGAACGAATCGCGCGTCGGGAGCACGCGAGAATTTCTCGGCGCTGAAGTCGGGATGATGGAATGTGCTCACGGGGGAAAGATGGCCCCGCGACAGGGGGCGGTTCAAGGCGCGATGACGAGGCTGGGGCGCGTTACCGGGGACGATCGGGTGTGGTCCTACGTCAGATGGCGGATCGCGGACCGGGTCCGCAACCCCCAGTCTTGACGTTCCCCTCCGCTGGAGCCGCGATGCTCGTCGACTGCCACGTCCATGTGAACGCCTTCCTTGCCGCGAACGGCCGCACGTCGAGGGCGCTGCTCGGACGCCCGTCGTTTCGCTACCTGCGCTGGCGGCTCGGGATGAAGGGAGCCGATGGCGAAACCGAGCGCGCGCTGGTCGCCGCGCTGGCCGCGGAGCTCGCCGGGGCGAGCGAGGTCGACGCCGCGGTCATCCTCGCGTTCGACGCGGTCCACGGCGACGACGGGCGGCTCGACGACGCCCGCACCCACCTGCACGTCGAGAACGACTACGTGATCGGGCTCGTGAAGCGCAACCCGAAGATGCTGTTCGGCGCCTCGGTGCACCCGTACCGGCGCGACGCGGTCGCGGAGCTCGAGCGGTGCGCGGCGGCAGGGGCGGCCCTGCTGAAATGGCTCCCGATCACCCAGGGGATGAACCCCGCCGATCCGCGGTGCTTCCCCCTCTACGAGGCGCTCGCGCAGCTCGGCATCCCCCTGCTCGCGCACACCGGCGGGGAGAAGACGCTGCCCAACATCGACATCAGCGTCGCCGATCCGGCGCTCCTCGTCCCCGCCCTCGAGCGGGGAGTGACGGTGATCGCCGCGCATTGCGGGACGCGCTCGGCGCCGGGCGAGAGCTGCTTCGTGGACACGTTCGTGCGGATGGCGAAGGAGCACGAACGATTCTATGGCGACACTTCGGCGCTGAACCTCCCGACACGTGCCTACGCCTATCGCAGGATCCTCGACGACGCGGAGGTACGATCGAAGCTCGTCCACGGCAGCGACTGGCCGATCCCGCCGATCCCGATGCCGGGCAACCACGGATGGCGCGGGGCGGCTGCTCTGCTCCGCGAGCGGAACGCGCTGCGCCGCGACGTGATGATCAAGCGCGAGCTCGGGCTCACGGAGCCGGAGTACTGGAACCGCGCGGCGACGTTGCTTCCGGCAGCCGCGCTGGCGCGGCGCCAATCGCGGTGCGGCCGGTCAGGCGCCTGACGCGATCAGGGCGGCACCGGCGGCGACGAGGACCGCGCCGGGGATCCGCGTCGCGCCGTCAGGCTCGGCATAGAGCACTACCGCGAGCGCGGTGGCGATCAGGGTGCTCACCGAACTGAGCGCCATCACGTAGCCACCCTGTGCGCGCTGCAGCGCGAACTGCAGCGCCACGGCCTGCAGGGTGAAGGGAACGGCCGTGGCCGCGACGAGCGCGATCCATCGCGGCCGCTCCCCGGGTGCCGGCGCCGCCACCCGCCGGAACGGGAGGAGCGCGCCGAGCGCGAGCCCCGAGCCCAGTGTCACGCTCATCGACCACATCACCGGGCCGACGGTCGAGGCGCCGATCTTGTGCAGAAACGGCGTCACGCTCCAGAACACGGCGGAGAGCACCGCGTACCAGCTCCCCCGATCCCCGGCCAGCGAGCGGAGCGGCTCGAGCGGCGACGCGCCGCGCCGGAGGCCGACCGCATAGATCCCCGCCGCCACGAGCACGATCCCGCAGGCGGCGAGCAGCGTCGGCACCTCGCCCATGAACAGCGCGCCATTGATCGTCACGAAGATCGGGAGGAGCCCGAAGATCGGCTGCACTCGCGAGATGTCACCCCACCGCAGCGCGAGCGCCATGCACACCATCCCGGCGACCTCGGGAACCATCAGCAGCGCGAGGGTGCGCCAGTAGGCGGCGGTCGGGTGCCGCCACGCGCCGAGTGCGGTCACGATCACCGCGATGAGGACCCCGGAGATGGCGCGAAATCCAGCCGTCGAGATGACGGCGTCGCCACGGGCGACGGTTCGCTTCAGCAGCAGGCTCGTGCCGGCCGAGCCGGCCGCGCTGAGCAGCGCGAACCAGACCCAGATCATCGTGGCCGCAGGCGGGGGCCGGTGTTCAACGCGGCCAGGGTTGTTCGCCGGGAATCGTCACAGCAGCGAGACGGGATCGCGGTCGATCGCCACGCGCAGCTGCCCGCTGTTCGGCACCTCGAAGCGCTCGGCGAAATAACGCAGGACTCGCGTCATGTCGCTCGCGTGCGCGGACTTGAGCACGAGATGCCACCGCCACCGGTTCTTGATCCGGTCGACCGGGCAGGGGGCGGGTCCGAGGACGCTGACCCGCACCGGATGCTCGTGCATGATCGCCCGGAACCACTCGATCGCCCTGTCGGCGAGGTCGGCGGTCGCCCGCTCGGTGATTCCGCTGAGGATGATGTTCGCGACCCGAACGTTAGGCGGGTAGAGCGGCTCGAGGCGGCCGGCCAGCTCCTCCTTCACGAACGCGTGATAGTCGTGGGTCACCGCGCAGCGCACGGCGTGGTGCATCGGCAGCCGCGTCTGGATGAGGACCTGCCCGCCCTTCGGACCGCGTCCCGCTCGCCCGGCCACCTGGCTGAGAAGCTGGAAGCAGCGCTCCGACGCGCGGAAGTCGGGGAGGTTGATCCCGACGTCCGCGTCGACGACGCCGACGAGCGTGACGTTCGGGAAGTCGAGCCCCTTGGCGATCATCTGCGTGCCGAGGAGGATGTCCACCTCCCCGCTGCCGACGCGATCGAGGATCGTCGCATGCGCCCACTTCCCGCTCGTCGTGTCGACATCCATTCGCGCGATCCGCGCCCCGGGAAAGCGCTCGGCGATGATCCGCTCGACCTGCTGGGTCCCCAGCCCGCGCTGGTGCAGCGTCTTCCCGTGACAGCGCGCGCAGCGCTCGCGGACCGGCTCCTGGTGGAGGCAGTAGTGGCAAACGAGGCGTTCCGGGGCGCGGTGGTACGTGAGGGTGATCGAGCAGAAGGGACAGGTCGCGACGTCGCCGCAGTCGTCGCAAATGATGAAGGAGGCGTAGCCGCGGCGATTGAGGAGGAGGATGCTCTGCTCGCCGCGGGAGAGCGTCGTCCGGAGTGCGCCCTCGAGCTGGTCGCTGAGGACGGAGCGGGTGAGGCGCGAGGCGGCGCGCGCGGAATTGGCGGCGGCGGTGTCGGTTGGGTGATGGGCGAAGGACTGCGCCGTGGTATCGTGCCTTTCGGGGGGGGGCCCCCGGCGCAGGTCCACCACCTCCACCGCCGGCAGTCGCCCGCCTCCCGTCCGCTCCGGCAGCTCGAGCAGGGTGTACTTCCCCGACATCGCATTCACCCAGCTCTCCAGGCTCGGCGTCGCGCTGCCGAGCACCGCGATCGCCCCCTCGAGCTTCGCCCGCATGATCGCCGCCTCGCGCGCATGGTAGCGCGGCGATTCCCCCTGCTTGTAGCTCGCCTCGTGCTCCTCGTCGACCACGATCGCGCCGAGATCGTGCAGTGGCGCGAAGATCGCCGACCGCGCCCCGACCGCGATCCGCTTCTCCCCGCGCTGCAGCGCACGCCATTCGTCGAGGCGCTCCCCGTCGCTCAGCGCGCTGTGCAGCACGGCGATCCGGTCGCCGAACGCGGCGCGGAAGCGGTCGACGGTCTGGGGCGTCAACGCGATCTCGGGGACGAGCACGATCGCCGACTTGCCAAGCGTCTCGACCACGTGACGCAGCAGCTCGACATAGACGAGGGTCTTTCCGCTCCCGGTGATCCCATGCAGCAGGAACACCTCGCCCGGCACTCCCGCTTCGAGCCGCTCGATCGCCGCGCGCTGCGCCGGGGTCGGCACGTGCAGCGGCGCCTTCCCGGCGGGACGCGACGCGAATGGATCGCGGGCGACCACCTGGTTGCTGATCGCGACCAGTCCCTTGTCGGCGAGGGCGCTGATGACGCCAGGCGAAACCCCGAGCTGGTCGACGAGGTGCTCGACCGGCGCACGCCCGCCTAACGCTTCGAGGAGCTCGTAGACCTCGCGCTGCTTCTTCGCGCGGGCGAAGGTCCTGTCGCGCTCGACGAGCGTCGGCAGCTCCCGGCTGACCTCGGCGATGCGCCGCGTCTTCTCCGAAGGCACCGGCGCCGCCGCACCGGTCAGCGTCGCCGGCAGCATCGACTTGAGGACGAGGCCGAGCGGAACGACGTAGTACTCGGAGATCCATCGCCCGAGCGCGACCAGCGCCGGCCCGAGCGCCGGCTCCGGATCCGGGACGTCGAGGATGGCCTTCGCCCGCACTCCCTCGGGCGGCGTCTCGGCCGTCCCGAGGCAGATCCCGATCGCCCGCTTGTTCCGCAGCGGTACGACGACCCGCGATCCCGCGACTACCGGATTGCGCGGCTCGCCATCCACCCGATAGGTGAACGTCTGGAAGAGCGGGAGCGGGAGGGCGACGTCGACGAACATCCGTGAAGGCTACCGACTGGCGTGCGGATGCGGGAGCGGTTGCGTTCGAGCGCTGGCGCCCCTCGCGCGGAAGTGAGCGATTAGCGGTTAGCCATTAGTCGTTAGCGTTCAGCGACTGCGGCGCTGGCGGGGCGGATCGACGGCGGCTGTTGCTGACGGTTCCTCTGGGCCGCTGGCGCCATGGCATGTCGGCCGTACCGCCCAGCATTCCCGGACTTAGGTCGTTGCACCAGAGCGGAAGACCTTGCGGGCAAGGGGGTGACATGGTCTCGCCCGCTTGCCCCCAGGTTGTTCCGGCTCGTAACGGTGGAAACGACGATTACGCGGATTTCGCGGATCGTTCCTGAGGGCGGATGAGCTCCGCGTGGCTGCCCGAAGTAGTATCCGCGTCATCCGCGTCATCCGCGAAATCGTCGTTCCACCTGTTAGTGCTCGAAGGGCGCCGAGCACTCGGCCCGCGCGCGAGTCCCTCGACGCCAGCCCGGAGCGACTTGGCGGCAAGCACGCGAGATGATCTCACCCCCGCTTGCCGCCAAGGCTGTTCTGGCCGGGCGCGGGATGATCAGGCGTGCGGAGGCGCCCCCGGTGTCTTCCGCCGTGCTCCGTGTCTCCCAGGACACACTGTACGACCCCCGGCCCGCCGACGCCCGGCGAACGACCCGCGACCGCGACGGCCCCTAACGGCCGCCCCCCCGCCGCGACACCCCGAGCCCCGGCCCGTCGCCTAACGCGATGCGCCCGCCAGCGATCGAGACGCCGCTGAACGGGTCGTCCTTGAGCAGTGCCGCCCCGTCGAGGTCGGCGCAGTCGAGCAGCGGCGCGAAATGGGCCGCGGCGGCGATGCCTAACGTGGTCTCGATCATGCACCCGCACATCACCAGCATCCCGTGGGCGCGGGCCGTCGCGATCATCTTCAGCGCCTCGCGCAGCCCGCCGCACTTCGAGAGCTTGATGTTGATCCCGTCCACCATCCCGACCAGCTTCGCGACGTCGGTCGCCACCACGCAGCTCTCGTCGGCCACGATCGGCAGCGGCGAGCGGTCGCGCACGAAGCGAAGGCCGTCGATGTCGTGCGGTGGAAGCGGCTGCTCGACGAACTCGACCCCGTAGTCGAAGCACAGCTCGATCATCCGCAGTGCCTGCTTCGGCGCCCAGGCGGCGTTGGCGTCGACGCGGATGACCTTGTCCGGCGCCGCCAGCCGCACCGTGCGGATGATCTGCGCGTCGCGGTCGGTGCCGAGCTTCACCTTGAGGATCGGGTACTGCTTCGCGTCCTCGACCCTCGCGCGGAGCGTGGCGTCGTCAGGAGCGATCGCGATCGTGAAGCTCGACGGCGGCGCGGCGCCGGGGTCGAGTCCCCACATCTTCCAGAGCGGGACGCCGAGGCGCTTCGCCGCCAGGTCGTGCAGCGCCGCGCTGACCGCGCTCTTCGCCGAGCCGTTGCGCCCGATCGCCCGGTTCATCTCCGCTTCGATCGCCTCGAGCGACCAGGCGCTCCTTCCCTCGATCGCCGGCGCGATCCTCCCTAACGCGGCGACGACGGTCTCCGGGGTCTCGCCATAGAACCGGCTCGGCGCCGCCTCCCCCCACCCCTCTTCCCCGTCCCCGTCCGAGACCCGCACCCAGACCGTCCTGTATTCGCTCTGCCCGCCGCGTGCGATGATGAACGGGTGCGTGGTCTGGACGGTGACTATCTCGTGCGAGAGCTTCATACTTTCGTCGGGGCGAGTCCGGGCCGCCGGGCGAGCCAGGCTGCTCGGTGCTCGGCGGAGCCGTCCGCGGACACGTTGAGGTAGGCGATGAGCGCGTCGGCGAGCTCGTGCCCGCGCTGGAACCGGTCGCCGGGGTGCTTCTGCAGGCACTTCATCACGATCTCGGCGAGCGCGGGCGGCGTCCGCGAGTCCACCACCTCGGGGGACACCGGCTGCTCGTGGACGTGCTTGTAGCCCACCGAGTACGAATCCGCGCCGTCGAAGGGGGGGAAGCCGAGCACCATCTCGTAGAGCATGACGCCGACCGCGTACAGGTCGCTGCGCCCGTCGACCATCTTCCCCATCGCCTGCTCGGGGGACATGTAGTGCGGCGTCCCCATCGCCCGCCCGGTGCCCGTCAGCTTGCTGTGGAAGCGCGCGGTCGCGATCCCGAAGTCGGTGATCACCGCGTTGCGATCCTCGTCGAAGAGGATGTTGTCGGGCTTCACGTCGCGATGGACGACGCCGCGGCGGTGCGCATAGTCGAGCGCGCAGGCGACCTGCGCACCCACCGACGCCGCTTCCGGCCCGCTCATCGTCCGTTCACGCCCGATCATGTCGGCGAGCGACCCGCCCCCGAAGTACGGCATGACGAGGAAGACCGAGCCGTCGACGTCGCCGTAGTCGAGCATCGAGCAGATGTGTGGATGCGAGAGCCGGCACGCCGCCTCCGCCTCACGGCGGAAGCGCTCGCGCATCTCCTCGTCGCGGGCGAGGTGTGAGTGAAGAACCTTGAGGACGACCGGTCGCTCGAGCATCGAATGCTCGGCGTAATAGACGTGGGCCATCCCGCCGCTTCCCAGCCGGCGATGCACGCGATAGCGGCCGCCGGTGTTGGCGCGGAGCTGCGTCAGCTCGGCGTCGGGCTTCTCCGTCGGAGAGCCCGGAATCTCCGGGAGCGCTTCGTCGCAGCGCGTACAGCGCGCCGCACTCGCTCGATTCCACGTCCCACAGTCCGGGCAGAACACGCGTGCTAGCCTCCGAGGTCCAGCCTCACGAAATCGTACGGGGGCCAGGGCCCCGTCATCCGTATGTCGAGATCGGCGTGGGCCGCGCCGGCACTGCCGACCGCGCTGGTGAACGCGCCCCACTTGTCCCGCTCGACGAGGAACGCCCCGCTGAGGACGATCCCCGTCAGCTGCTCCGTCTTCAGCGGCACCATCGCCGCCGCCTGCGCCCGCAGATGCTTCAGCACGTCGGCCGCGCGCGCCGCCAGCGCGGCGCCTTCGATCGTGCTCGCCGGATCGCGCTTCACGATGTGGACGCGCGCCACCGTGCGCCCGTCGAGATAGGCGAGCGTCTCGTGCAGCGCGTGGTAGTGCAGCTCCATCCAGCGCACCAGCGCCGCCCGGTCGCGGAACACCGTGCCCACCGGCGCCGGGGCGACCGCAAAGCGCTCCGCCACCGTACTGAGGACGGCCGCATGGCGCTCGAGGTCACGCTCGTCCGGGTGCTGCCGCTGATACGGCGCCGGCGCCGCGACCGCCCCGAGGTCGCGGACCGAAACCACCGACGTATCGGCGGCGAGCGCTGTCGTCTCGACGCCGTCGAGCAGGGCAATCCCGTACAGCACCAGGCCTTCGCTCACATGAATCTCCATTTGCGCAGCCCGAGCACGAGCGCGACGCCGAGTCCAAGCTGCAGGGCAAGCATCCACCAGAAGCCGTTGTGCACGCCGGAGAGCGGGATGTGCTCGAAGTTCATCCCCCACATCCCGCTGATCACGACGAAGGGAATGCTCATCGTCGCCACGACCGACAGCCCGAGCGTGACCTTGCCGAGCCGGTTCGACACCTGCGACAGGTAGCTGTCGAGGGTGCTGCTGAGCAGTTCACGATACGTCTCGAGCGAATCGTTGATGCGCAGGACGTGGTCGTACACGTCGCGAAAGTAGACCTGCACGTCCGGCGGAATATACGGGGTCGGGCGGTTCGTGAAGACGTTGAACACTTCGCGCTGCGGCGAGAGGTGGCGCCGCAGCCCGAGCACGAGCCGCTTCACCGCGAAGATGTCGCGGAGCGCGCCTTCCTCGAAGTTCGCGAAGACGCGCTCCTCGAGCCCGTCGACGAACTCGTCGATCTGGTCGAGGATCGGGAAGAAGCCGTCGACCTCGGCGTCCATCAGCGCGTGCATCAGCCGCGCCGGGTGCGGGTTGGTGAGCTCGGGATTCCGCTCGAGCCGCGTCGTCACCTGCATGATGCTTGGCGATGGCTCGCCGTGCACCGTCACCAGGTAGTTCTTCCCGAGGAAGAAGTACTGGTTGAAAGTCGAGATGTCGTAGGGGTCGTCGGTCTCCTCGAGGAATCGCACCCCGCGAACGATCGCGAACAGGTAGCCGTCGTACTCCTCGAGCTTGACGCGCGACGAGGGGCTGAGCGTGTCCTCGATCGCGAGCGGATGGAACCTGAACACCTTCTCGAGGAAGGCGTGCTGGTGCCTGTTGGTGCTGTCGATGTCGACCCAGAGCGCACCGGTTCCCTTCGCCACCACCTCGGCCATCTCGCGCGGGCCGATGTCGCGAAACGACTGCCCGCTCTCGTCGCGATAGAAGGTGCGCGGGATGTTCTGGGCGCGGAGGGCGGCCGCGCCGTCGCCGCCGCCGTCAGGC
>DASZNJ010000080.1:0-3532 GCA_035551575.1 Gemmatimonadaceae bacterium | reverse complement strand
TTCCCCGCGCGCGGCGCGGCGCTCGCGGCGCCCAGCGACAGCAAGATGACCGCGATCGCCGCACGGCGGTTGCGGAGTGCGTCGTCTCTACCGGCAGCTGCAGCGACACGCGATCTCGTCATCTTCCTCCTCGCACTTGGCTTTTCCACCGCGACTCGGCTGGCGTCGACGCTGGCACTCCCTTGCCCCGCCCCATCCTCGCCCCCGCCCAGCCTGACGGCGCGCGGTGCCTCGACACGCCGGGTGTACCGGCGCGCTGCCTCCCCGGGTACGAGCGCCCGGAGATCATCAGCGACAGCATGCGCGGGAAGCCGTCAGGCGCGATTCGGTTCGTTCAGCGCACCTTCTCGATCCACGCGGCGAATGCCTCGAGGAAGGAGACGAGAAACTTCTTCGTCTCATCCTTGATGATGTTCCCCTCCGCGTCGACGAGCGACGTGACGGCGCCGAGGTAGACCTCCGGCTGCTGCAGCGTCGGCATGTTGAGGAAGACGAGCGACTGCCGGAGGTGCTGGTTCGCCCCGAAGCCCGACAGCGCGCCCGGCGAGACGCTGACCACCGCCGCCGGCTTGTTGTTCAGCGCCCCGGCGCGCGAGGGGCGCGATCCGACGTCGATCGCGTTCTTCAGAACCCCCGGCACCGACCGGTTGTACTCCGGCGTCGCGAAGATCACCGCGTCCGCGCGCGCGACCCGATCGCGGAACGCCTGCCACTGCGCGGGGACGCGCTTCTCGTCGTCCAGGTCCTGGTTGTAGAGCGGCAGGTCGCCGATCTCGACGATCTCCAGCTTCAGCGACGGGGGTGCGAGGCGGATCAGCGCTGTCGCGATGCGGCGAGTCCATGACGCCCTGCGAAGACTGCCGAGGAGGAGGACGACGTCACGAGTAGCGGGCATGAAGACTCTTCACCGTAAGGGTTCGGGGGACTGACGTGCAAGGTCGCTGCCCGGGGGCTTCGAAACGGCGGTGCACGGGTTCCAGGGACGGCGATGCACAGCCACACGAAACAGCCATGCACTGGCACCTCGTACTCGCGCTATCCATGCATCTCCGCTTTGCCCGCTGTGCATCGCCGCTTCGCAAGAGCCGTGCATCCCCCCCCCCGGACGCGAACGGCGTTGCAGCTGTGCAGCTGCAACGCCGTTCGCTTTCCGCGGTGCCGCCCCCGCCTTACCAGATCTTCACTCGATCCTCGGGCGGCAGGTACATCTTGTCGCCCGGCTGGACGTTGAACGCGGCCTGGAAGGCGTCGTTGTTGATGAGCGGGACGTAGGCTCGCGCGGTGCCCGGCGAGTGCGGGTCGGTGAGCAGCTGCTGGCGCAGCGCGGCATCGCGGTACTTGGTGCGCCAGATCTGGGCGAAGCCCATGAAGAAGCGCTGGTCGCCGGTGAAGCCGCCGATGACCGGAGCCTCCTTCCCGTGCAGCGAGATTTTATACGCTCGGTACGCTTGAGCCAGGCCGCTCAGATCGCCGATGTTCTCGCCCATGGTCAGCTTGCCGTTGATGTGGATCGAGTCCACCGGCATGATCGCGTCGTACTGCGCGCCGAGCTTGCTCGTGCGCGCCTCGAACGCCTTCGCGTCGGCTTCCGTCCACCAGTCGCGGAGGTTGCCCATTCCGTCGGACTTGCGCCCCTGGTCGTCGAAGCCATGGCCGATCTCATGGCCGATGACCGCGCCGATCGCGCCGTAGTTCACCGCGTCGTCGGCGTCCGGGTCGAAGAACGGTGGCTGCAGGATCGCGGCCGGGAAGACGATCTCGTTGTTCGTCGAGTTGTAGTACGCGTTCACCGTCTGCGGCGTCATCCCCCAGCGGCTGCGGTCGACCGGCTTGCCGAGACGGCTGACCATGTCGGCGTACTGGAACTCGCTCGCCCGCTTCGCGTTGCCGAACAGGTCGTTCGGCTTGATCACGAGCGACGAGTAGTCGCGCCACTTGTCGGGGTAGGCGATCTTGACCGTGAAGTGCGCGAGCTTGTCCTTGGCCTGCTGCTTCGTCTCCGGACTCATCCACTCGAGGCTGTCGATCCCGATCCGGTACGCCTCGCGCAGGTTGGCGACGAGCGAATCCATCCGCGCCTTGGCCGCCGGCTTGAAGTTGCGTTGCACGTAGAGCTTTCCGACCGCCTCGCCTAACGTCCCACCGACCTCGTCGACGCCGCGCTTCCACCGCGCTGCCATCTGCTCCTGCCCGGAGAGCGTCTTCCCGCGGAACTCGAAGCGCGCGTTCTGGAAGGGGGACGACAGCTCGTCGGCGAAGGAGTCGATCAGCTTCAGCGTCAGGTACTCGCGCCAGGTCGAGACGGGGGTCGCCGCGATGATCGAGTCGATCGCCGGGATGTAGTCCGGCTGGCGGACCACGACGTCCGTCGCCCTGCCCAGCCCGGCGGCCGACAGATAGGACGCGAACGAGTAGTTCGGCGCCATCGTCCCGAGGTGCGCGACGTTCATCTTGTTGTAGGTCGCGTTCCGGTCGCGGTTGCGCGCGCGGTCCCAGTGCTTCGCCGCGATCTTCGTCTCGAGGGCGAGGATCCGGTCGGCGGCGCCGGCCGGGTCGGGCTGCTTCGCCGCGGTGAAGACGGCGGTGATGTACTTCCGGTACGCATCGCGGATGGCGACGGTCTTCGCGTCGTTCTTCAGGTAGTAGTCGCGATCGGGGAGCCCGAGCCCCGACTGGCTAAGCGAGACGATGTTCGTGCTCGACGCCTTCTGGTCCGGCCCGACGAAGACGCCGATCGGCGACTGGACGCCGATCCTCGCGAAGTGGGCGAACGCGGCCGGCAGCTGCTTCGCCGACTTCACCGCCGCGATCACCTTCAGCTCGGGCTGCAGCGGCGCCGCGCCTAACGCCTCGACGCGCGCCGAGTCCATGTAGCTCCGGTAGAGGTCTCGCACCTTCTGCAGCTCGGAGCCCGGCCTGGGTTTGGTCGTCAGCGCCGAGTCGAGGATCGCGTGCAGCGCGGCGCGACTCCCCTCACGGAGCTCGTTGAACGCCCCCCAGCTGGCCGCGTCCTGCGGGATCTCCGTCCGCTTCAGCCACCCGCCATTGACGAAGCGGAAGAAATCGTCCTGCGGCCGCACCGAGCGATCGAAGTTGGTGGTGTCGATACCAAGGGACTTGGTGGTCGACTGCGCGCCGATCGTCGCCGCGGGCAGCGCCGCGATGACGGTGAACGCGCCACCGAGTACGAGACGGCAAAGCGCCCCGCGCGAGCTTTCTCTCATGGCTGACTCTTCTCCAGATGGGTTCCGAACCGGGGGGACAACCTGAACTTACGCGGCAGAGGGGCGGGACGTTGAGCGACACTCGCCGCCGGGGCTGCCGGGTGGAGGGCCGGACGTGCTGGGACGTGCCGGGGGAGGGAAGGCCTGAAAACGGCTTGGGAATGGAAGTCTCGAAGCTGCCTTGGCAATGGAAGTCTCGAAACCGCCTGGGGAATGGAAGTCTCGAAGCCGCCTGGGGAATGGAAGTCTCGAAACCGCCTGGGGAATGGAGGTCTCGAAACCGCCTGGGGAATGGAAGTCTCGAAACA
>DASZNJ010000079.1:0-7035 GCA_035551575.1 Gemmatimonadaceae bacterium | reverse complement strand
ATCTTCGCCCGCGGAGCGGCGTCGAGCTGATCGACGCGAGCTTCCAGTTCCTGCGCGAGAACTTCGCGCTCCTGTTCACGGCGGTCGCCGTGACCTACGCACCGATCGCGGTGCTCGAGTACCAGGCGGCGCTCGACCCGGCGAACATCGCCCTCGCGGCGTTGAAGGGGATCGTCGCATGGTTCTTCTCGGCGTTCGCGCAGGCGGCGGTGATCGCGATCGTCGCGGCGCGGTACATGGGGGAGGAGATCACCGCGGCCGATGCGCTGCGCGCGGTCTGGGCGCGGATCGGCACCGTCCTCCTCGTCACCTTCGTCTACGGATTCCTCGTCGGGGTCGGGACGGTGCTGCTGGTTGCCCCCGGGATCTATTGGGGCGCGAAGTATTTCGCGGCGATGGCGGCGGCGATCGTCGAGGGGCGCGGCACGAGCTCGGCGCTCGATCGCTCGGCGGCGCTCACCGACGGTTCGAAGATGCGCATCGTCGGGATCTTCCTGGTCACCCTGATCATCTACTTCGCGCTCAACGCCGCGGTCGTCGCGCTCGGCACGGCGCTGACGTCGGTCGCCTTTGCGGCCGTGTTCGCGCGCGGGGTCATGGCCGTCACCAACCCGTTCCTGTTCACCCTGGTGACGCTGGTCTACTTCGACCTGCGGATCCGGCGCGAGGGGCTCGACCTCGACTTCCTGATGGCGAAGGAGCAGGCGGCCGCGGGCGGGGCGGTGCCGGGGTGACCGGTGCGGAGCGACAGCAGTCATTGAAGACGCACGTCGCAGGGCAGCGCAGGGCATAGCGTCGCGACATCAACTCCCTCTCCCCGCACCCGACAATGCACGCTCCGGCCATCCGCCCCCGCTCGGCGATCGAGATCGTCGATGCTGCCGTTTCGCTCTTCCGCGATAACTTCACGACGATGGCGGTGATCGGGCTCGCCGCCTCGATTCCCTTCGTCGCCGCGATCATCGCCGGCGTCGGGATGTTCGCCGCGATGCGCGACCCGCAGGCCTTCATCAACCATCCGATGACGGTGGTGCCGGGGATGTTCGGTTTCGGCATCCTCATGCTCTTCTGGATGGCGGTGGTGGATGGCGCGATGACCTTCGCCGCGGCCGAGGCCTACCATGGCCGGAAGCCGACACCGGCTGACGCCCTGCGCGGGGCGCTCGGCAAGGGGGTGTCGCTCGTCGGCGGCAACCTCCTGCGCATGCTCATCGTCGGTGCCGTCGCTGCGGTCGCGGCGCTGGCGATCGGTATCACGGCGCAGGCGAGCCCGGTCGTCGCCGTGCTGATCGGGATCGCGGTCGCGGTCGTCGCCGTGCACCTGCTCGCCCGCACCTTCGCGATCACGAGCGCGATCGTCATCGAGAACCAGAGCGCGGCCGAGGGGGTGACCCGCTCGTTCTTCCTCTCGAAGGGCGCGACGCTGCGCATCGTCGGCATCGCCCTGCTCTGCATCGTCATCTACTGGTTCGCGCAGGTGATCAGCGTGCTGCTGGTACAGACGGTCGTGCGCCTGATCCTGCGCGCTCCGGTCGTCGCCGCGGTCGTCGGCAACCTGGCGGCGATGGTGATCTATCCCTTCCTCAACATCGCGATCATGGTGCTCTACTACGACCAGCGCGTGCGCAAGGAAGGGTACGACCTCGACGTGATGACGGGCGCGATGCCGGCGTCGGCCGGGCCACGGAGCTGATGGCCGCATTCGACTTTCGGCTGCGCGAACAGCCGGGGCTGGCGATCGCGATCATCCTCTTCTCCCTCTGGGTGCAGGCGGTGCAGGCGGTGACGTTCGTGGACGTGGTGGACGACCTGCTGCACGGGCGGCAGGCATCGCTCACCACCGCGTTGAGCAGGGCGATCGCCCGCAGCGGCGGGGCGGTGCTGATGCTGATCGCGGCGTACGCGGTGATGGTCCTGTGGGCGATGTTGCTCCTCGTCCCGGCGATCTGGGCGTACGCGCGCTACTTCGCGATCGTCCCCGCCTTCGCCATCGAATCGCTCTCCGCATCCGACGCGATCCGCCGGTCGAAGGAGCTTGCGAGGAAGAACAACGGCCGGGCGATAGCGCTCGGTCTCATCCCCGCGCTCATCGCCGGGGTGCTGATGGTGGTCGTGCAGCAGGGGCTGCTCGGGGCGGGGGTCGCCCTCCTGACGACGCGGGTCGCCGGGTCGATCATGACGATCGTGCTCTATCCATTCTCGATGGTCCCGGCGATCTTCCTCTACTACGACCTTCGGACGCGGCGCGAAGGACGCGACCTCGACTTCGGCATCCTTCACCCCACCCCCACCCCGACGGCCGCCGCCTAACGACCGTGCAGCACCGCCTCCCCGTCAGCGAGACGGCAATCCGCGACACGATGGCGGCCGTCTTCCGACAGGCGGCGTTCGCCAGGCGTCAGCCGAGCTGGATCGCCCGCAAGATCACGGAGTTCTTCGAGTGGCTCTGGGACCTCCTGCGCCAGCTCGGGGGGACGCGCACGTCGAGCCCGGCGGTGTTCTGGACGGTGATGACGATCGTCATCGTCGTCGCCGTCGCGATCATCGCGCGGCTCGCGTGGGTGAGCTACCTCCGCCGCAACCAGGGGATCGCCGCGCGCGAGGCGCCGGGCGGGGGGGCGGGATCCGCGCAGGGCGATCCATGGACCGCCGCGCAGCAGCACGCCGCGCGCGGCGACTTCACGGCGGCCGCACACTCGCTCTACCTCGCGCTGCTCACGGCGATCGCGCGCCGCGGGCTGATCCGGTTGCATCCATCGAAGACGGTCGGCGACTACGTGCGCGAGCTGCGCGCGCGCTCGGCGACCGTGTTCACGCGCTTCCGCGACTTCGCGCGCGCATACGAGACCGTCGTCTACGGGACGGGCGTCTGCGACCAGGAGCGCTACGAGAAGCTGCAGCGGCTCGCGCTGCCGATCGTGCAGTCCGATGGCTGACCGCCTCCTCGACCGGCTGCTCCAGCCGCGGATCGTCTTCGGGACGCTCGCGGTGGTGATCGTCCTCGCCAGCCTGTTCGCCCCCGAGGGGGAGCCTGACGATGCGGCGGGTTCGCTGTCGACGCTGAGCTACGAGCCGGGGGGAATGCGCGGCTGGTACGAAGGGGCGAGCCGGCTCGGGTGGAAGGTGAAGCGGCTCGAGGAGCGCTTTCATGGGGCGCTCGATGAGGACGCGGTGTACGTCGTGCTCGCTCCCGAGATCGAGCCGACCGCATCGGAGGTCGGCGTGCTGCTCGGCGCCGTGAGGCGCGGGGCGGGGCTGATCGTGTCGGCGGAGCGCGGCTCGCCGCTCGCGGACTCGCTGCACCTGTACAGCGACGACTACCAGTACATGGGACATCCGGTAGTTGGCGGGAGAATGCCGGGCGTTCGGGCGGCCGGGGCGCCAGGGGCCAGGGGCGAGGTGGGAGGGACGGCGGCTGACAGCAGCGGCGCTGAAGGAGTGGCCGCGGGCGGCGCGGACAGCGTCAGGCGTCCGGGGATCGACCGGGCACGGCTGCAGAGGATCGCCGACAGCATCGCGCGCGCGGACAGCGTGGCGGACGAGGACGGCGAGGACGTGGATTTCGGGCCGGTGCTCGGCGACACCACCGTGGTGAAGTCGGGGGACGCGGACAGCGCGGCACGGCGGGTGACGCGGCGGGCGCCGGTCGCGGCGGACATCGCGGCGTACACGCATCACGTGCACGCGGCGCTGACGTCGCTGCGCCCGTATCCTCCGGACACGAGCGCCTTCGTCTCGGTGATGACGATGCACCGGCTGAAGCCGACGATCCGGCCGGCGGTGCTCGGGATGCCGGTCGGCGAGGGTCGGATCGTCGTGCTCGCCGACCCCGGGATCGTCCGCAACGCGCTCCTCTCGCAGCAGGGGCTGGTGATCCTTCCGCAGCGGCTGATCGAGTGGACGGCGCCGTCGGTGGCGTCGCCGGTGATCTTCGACGAGTATCATCATGGGCGCGGCAACCATGGCAGCGCGCTGCGGGCGATCCGCGGCGCACTGTTCTCGACGCCGGTCGGACGCGCCGGGGTGCAGCTCCTGTTCGCCGGGCTGGTGCTGCTCATCGCGTCAGCCGCGCGGCCGATCGCGGCGCGGGCGCGGATGCGTCTCGAGCGGCGCTCGCCGCTCGAGCACGTCGGGGCGCTGTCGCGGGCGTACATGCAGAAGGGAGCGACGCGGCTGGCGGCTCGGCGGCTGGTGCGCGGCATCCGCCGCCGCCATGGCGCGGCGGCGCGGAGCAGCGACGACGAAGCGTACCTCCGCCGCCTCGCCGAGCGCCATCCGGCGCTGGCGCCGTCGGTGGAGCGGCTGGTGAAGGCGACGAAGAACCCTGTTTCACCGCGCGAGCTCACCGAGCTCGCCGACGACATCGACATGATCGAGAGGACACTGAGCACGTGACCACTTCAGTCAGCCCGGCAGCAGACGAAATCGCCGACGCCATGCGCCGCGTCCGCGAGGCGGTCGCCTCGCGCGTGATCGGCCAGGACACCGCGATCGACGAGGCGCTGGTCGCCTTCCTCGCCCGCGGCCACGCACTGATCGAGGGGGTGCCCGGCACGGCGAAGACGCTGATGGTGCGCGCGCTCGCCGGCGCGCTCAACGCGCGCTTCGGGCGGATCCAGTTCACCCCCGACCTGATGCCCGCCGACGTGACGGGGACGAGCATCATCCGCGACGCGGCGAAGGGGTTCGAGTTCCGGCCCGGCCCGGTGTTCACCGACCTCCTCCTCGCCGACGAGATCAACCGCGCCCCGGCGAAGACGCAGGCGGCGCTGCTCGAGGCGATGGCCGAGCGCCAGGTCACCGTCGACGGCGCGCCCCACGCGTTAGGCGACCTCTTCACCGTCTTCGCGACGCAGAACCCGGTCGAGTACGAGGGGACCTTCCCCCTCCCCGAGGCGCAGCTCGACCGGTTCCTCCTCAAGATCCGCGTCGGCTACCCGGCGAAGGAGGCCGAGTTGAGGATGCTCGACGCCTACGCCGGCGGCTTCGACGCCGAGCGGACCGCCGACGCGACGCCGGCCCCCGTTCTCGACGAAGCGCAGTGCCGCGCGCTGCGGACGGCGGTGGACGGGGTGCGCGTCGCCCCCGAGGTCCGCGAGTACGTGGCGAACATCGTCCGCGCGACCCGCGACGACCCGGCACTGACGTTAGGCGGGAGCCCGCGGGCGTCGGTCGCGCTCTTCCGCGCCGGGCGGGCGGCGGCGCTGCTCGCCGGCCGCGACTTCGTCACCCCCGACGACGTGAAGGACTACGCGCTGGCGGTGCTCCGCCACCGCGTGCTGGTCGCCCCCGAGCTCGAGGTCGAGGGGCGCACCGCCGACGACGTCCTCCTCGCGACGCTGGGACGGGTGAAGGCGCCGCAGTGATCGTGCCGGACCACCCGGGCCGCGGGGGCGGCGGCGCATGAGGCTCGTCGCCGGCGCGCGGCAGCGGCTGCGCTACCACCCGGCACGGAGGCTCGCGGCGGCGGTGGTCCTGCTCGCGCCGCTCTGGCTGCTGACCGCGTTCGGCGCGCGGTGGTCGATCGCCGCCGTCGCGGCGTTGGGCATCCTCGCCGTGGCGGTGATCGCCGATGCCCTCGCCCTCCCCGCGGCACGCGACCTGTCGGTGGTCCGGGTCCTTCCGCCGACGATCGGCGTCGGCGACAGCGCCGAGGGGGAGGTGGTGGTGACCGGGCGGTGGGACGCGCCGCTGCGGCTGCGGATGTACGACCAGCTTCCGGTTTCCCTCGAGCAGCCGGCGGCTCGCGGGCACGACGTCCGGACGATCCCGCGCGGCGGCGGGACGGTGTCCTTCCCCTTCACCGTCCGCGGCCGGGTGCGCGGGCGATGGCCCCTCGGCCCGATCGTGCTCCGCGCCGTCGGACCGTTGGGGCTCGTCGAGCGGTCGCTCCCCTACCCTCACGTCGCCGCGATCGACGACGAGGTGCTCGCCGGCCGTGCCCTCGCCGACAGCGTGATCGTCGCGCCGAGCATCGCCGGGATCGGCCGCTTCCGCCTCCTCGCGCTGCAGCAGCGCCTCCGCGACCCCGGCTCGCGCAACATCAGGCGGCGCGGCGAGGGGATGAGCTTCGCCGGCCTCCGCGAGTACGCGTTAGGCGACGACCCGCGGCGGATCGACTGGAAGGCGAGCGCCCGCCGCGACAAGCTGATCGCCCGCGAGTTCACCGTCGAGCAGGGACAGACGGTGATGATCGCCGTCGACGCCGGCCGCCTGATGACGCAGCTCGCCGGCGACCGCTCGCGATTCGAGCACGCCCTCAGCTCCGCGCTCATCCTCGCCGACGTCGCGCTCTCCAACGGCGACCGCGTCGGCGTGATCGTCTTCGACGACGACATCCGCGCCTGGGTTCCCCCGGGCAAGGGCCGCGCGACGCTGCAGCGGATCCGCGACGCCCTCGTCCCGGCCGTGGCGACGATGGCCGAGCCGGACTACGCGCTCGCCTTCCGGACGCTGGCGGCGCGGCATCGCAAGCGGTCTCTGGTCGTGGTGTTCACCGACGCGATCGACGTCCGCGCGTCGCAGGCGCTGATCGCCTACACGTCGCGGAGCGCGGCGCGGCACCTCCCGCTGGTGGTCGCGCTGCGCAACGACGAGCTGGCATCGGTCGCGGTGCCGGGCCCGCGCGTCTCGACCGAGGCAGTGTATGAGAGCGCAGCGGCCGAAGAGCTGCTCTCGGCGCGCGACGACGCGCTGCAGCGGATGCGCCGGGCGGGGGTGTCGGTGCTCGACGTCTCGCCGGCGAAGATGACGGCGGCGGTGATCAATCGGTACCTCGAGCTGAAGGGAAGAGCGGCCGTGTAACGCCGCGTGACTGTCTCGTGCTGTTGTCATGAGACACTCGCAGAACCGCCCGGCCATGAAGGGCAACACGGCAGGCTGCTCCGACCACTGGGACATGCTGCAGGGACATGAGGCATGTCGCATGAGGCAGGACCCACCGCCGTGAGGGGCCAGAGCCACGGCAACTGCCGCTCGGTCTGGCCCCTCTGGACGTGGATCCTGGTTCGTGCGCCTGCTCGTGTCCCTGCAGCA
>DASZNJ010000078.1:0-2343 GCA_035551575.1 Gemmatimonadaceae bacterium | reverse complement strand
CAGCGCGCCGCCGCGAGCCGCGGCACCGGACGCGCGAACCGCTCGCGATGCGCCGGCGCCGGCTCCTCCCCGGCAAGGAGGCGGCGAAGCGCGGCCGAGCTCCCGCCGAGCTCCCCGGTGACGTAGAGGGTGTCGCCGGCGCGCAGTCCGGACCGCGGCAGCGCCTTCGCGACCGATCCGAGTACCGTGACGGTCAACGAGAGCTGCGCGCCGCGAGTGATGTTGCCCCCGACGATCGGCGCGTGGTGGCTCTCCGCCGCCTCGCCGATCCCATCGGTGATCTCGTGCAGCGAGCGCTGCCAGTCGTCAGGCACGGCGATCGCGCTGACCAGTCCGATCGGCGCCGCCGCCATCGCCGCGAGGTCGCTCAGCGCGGCGACGGTCGCCCGATAGCCGATCTCGCGGGGAGTCAGCCACCCCCGCCGGAAGTGCACTCCCTCGACCGAGCTGTCGGTGCTGACCGCCAGCTGCTCGCCAGGGGGAATGTCGAGGAGCGCGGCGTCGTCGCCGATCCCCCGCGCGCGCGGACCCCAGCGGCGGAGCATCTCGCGGATCGCGTCGAACTCGGGGCCGGGCCCGAGCGCTGTCTCGCGGAGCGTCACTGCGGCAGCCCGTCGGCGCCGCGCCTGACGCGCACGACCCCCGCCGCGGTCCCGAGCCAGGCGACGCCGGGGGCGAGGGCGATCGACCGCACCTCGCGCCCGCCTAACGGCGGGGCGGCCATCGCGCCCGGCTCGTCGAGCGGCACCGGCATCGCCTGCCCCGATGCGACCACGATTGCCAGCGCGCCGTTGCTCCCCCCGACCCAGAGCGTGCGCTCGTCCGAGGCGAGGGCCGCCAGGCGGCCAAGCCTCGCCGTCGATGCAGTCGGCCGCGTGAAGGTGGCGCTGCGCCCTTCCCCTGAGCCCAGCCACAGCTCGCCGCCGCCGGCGAGGGCGAGCCCGTTCTCCGTGAGGGCGAGGGCGACGATGTTCGGCGAGATCGATGCCGGCAGCCGAACCGGCACCGCGTTCGCGCCGCCGACGGCCCGATAGAGTCCGGCGATGGTCCCGATCCAGACGGTGTCCCCCGACGACGCCAGCGCGCGCACCGGCGGGGTGCTGCCTAACGGGCGCTGCCCCGCCCCCTCGGTCTCCGATCCCGGCCACGGCAGCAGCACCGGGCCGCGGTCGGTGCCGACGATGCAGCCGTCGCGCGCCGCGAGCGCGGCGTTCGCCGGCTCGAACAGGCGATGATCGTTGGCGAGCACCGCCGTCGGCGACGCGGCCAGTGGCGCGACGCTCGCCAGCCCGGCCCCGAGCTCCCCCGCCGCGCAGATCGTCCCCTCGCGCGCGGCCACCGCGCTCAGCGCGCCGAGGCTGGTGTAGAGCGATGGCCACTCCCACGTCGCCAGGTCGTCGCTCGCCGTCGTCACCAGCGAACGGTCGGCGCTCCACGGCGCCGGGTCTTCGACGATCATCACACCGGTCGCCGTGCGGGCGACCCACCGCACCATCCCCGCGCGCAGCCCGAAGGGGAGCTGTCGCGAGCGATGAAAGTCGATGTCGGCGAGGAACACTCCGCCCCCGCCCGTCCCCACCCACGTCTCGCTCGCCCCCTCGCCGCGCGCGACGGCGGTGGGGCGCCAGGCGTGCAGCGCATCGTCGCGGAGGAGCAGGGGGTCGCTCACCGCCTGCAGCAGCGCGGCGTCGCCACCGGCCACGGCGCGTCCGCCGATTCGCTCGGGGGGAATCACCTCCCCCGGGGCGAGGGGGCGCGCCGTTCCCGATGCGCTCACCACGATCACCGAGCGCCCCGATGCGAAGGCATCGGCGCCACTCCGGTCGATGGCCAGCATGTTCACCTGCTCGCCGACGTCGGTCGCCCACACCGCGCCGATCGCCGGGCGGACGACGGTGACGCGCGAGCCGCAGGCGATCCAGACCGCGTCGCCGATCAGGTTCGTGATCGCCGCGCAGCGCTCGGCCGAAAGCGGTGACCGCGGGGCCGCGGCGCCTAACGCGAGCGGCGGAAGCCAGCCGCGCCGGTTGCGGTCGTAGATCGCCAGCCCTCCCTCGGCGACGACGAAGGTGCGCGCCGGGGCGACCGCGATCGCGCTGACAGTGGCGAAGGGACCGACGCGGACCACCGCTTCGCGAACCGCGCTCCCGCCGGGAGCGACGCCCTGCCCGGAGCCGGCGACGACCGGCGTGCAGGCCGTCGTGCTCCCCCACGTGCCGCACGCGAGCGCCGCCAGGAGCATTCGCGCCGCGCGCACCGGCGTCACGGCAGGTCGCCGGCGGCGGGAAGCGAGGCGAGGACGTCCGCGTCGAGCGGGTCGGGCCAGTGCTCCCAGACGTCGCC
>DASZNJ010000077.1:0-5935 GCA_035551575.1 Gemmatimonadaceae bacterium | reverse complement strand
CCGCGGCCGCTTTCGCCGTGCATCCAGCGATCGCGGGCACGCAGCTGCGCCGCCGACGGCGAGGGCACCTCGTCGAGACGGACTCGCGTCCGGTCGTAGCCCGCGACGTGGACGACGAAGCTCCGCTCGCCGCCGCGACGGACGAGGACGGTGACGCTGTCACCGATCGCGAGCGAGGCGAGCAACGCCCGGAATCCACTCGCAGTGGCGACCGGCTCGCCGTTCACGGCGATCAGGGTGTCGCCAGTGGTCAGCCCGGCGCGCCCCCACGCCGACGCCGGATCGCCGACGGCGAGCTTGAGCGGACCGCCCATCGCGCCACCGGCGCTCCCCGCTCCGCCGTACGGAATGATCCCGGCGCGCCGATCGGGAAGCGCGTTGCCGCCGCTGTCCGTCGCCGGCGCGCGCTCGACGACGAGCCGCCAGCCTAACGCTGCGGCGAAGTCGTCGAGTGGAAGCGTCTTCGCACCCGCCACGTAGCTGGCGAAGAACGACGACATGTCGCAGCCGCAGACCGCCGACGCCTCACGGCGGATGTCGGCATCGGTGAAGCCCCGCGGGCCGGCGTAGCGGTCGCGAAGCCGGCGCATCAGGGCGTCCATTCCGCCGCTCGCCTCGTTGCGCGCGCGGAGGCGCACGTCGAGGATCTCCCCGAGCAGCCCGCCGGACAGGTAGTACGAAAGCGAGTAGCCGTGGTTCACGACCGGCGTGTCCCAGGCGGTGAAGCTCGATCGCTCGGGAGCGAGCACCGAGCTCGCCGGGTTGCCGAGATAGCTCTCGATCGACGACGCGAGCGCATCGCGCGCCGCGCTGTCGGTCACGAGGCCGGCCCGCCTGACGATCGCACCGGCGAAGTAGTCGGTGACGCCCTCGCTCAGCCAGAGTGAGCGTGTCCGCGTCGCGCGCTGGTAGTCGAATGGACCGAGGGCGATCGGACGGATGCGCTTGACGTTCCAGTGGTGGAAGTACTCGTGCGCCGTCACGTCGACATGGGCGAGCGGGTCGCGGGCGACCGCCGCCGCACTGATGCCGATCGTCGTCGAGTTGAGGTGCTCCAGCCCGCCGCCGGTGCCGTCGATGAAGAGGAAGCTGTAGTCGCGGTAGGGAATCCAGCCGAAGATGCGCTTCACCTGCTCGACGATGGGGGGGATCGGAGCGACGAAGGCGGCGGTGTCGAACGCGGGGGCACCGGGGCGGCGCCACCAGGCGACACGGTGCGGGACTCCCTCGACGTCGAGCTGCCTGACGGCCAGCGAGCGTGCATCGCCCATCAGGACGGGGGAGTCGATCAGCACGTCGTAGCTCGGGGCGAAGAACGACGCGGGGTCGAAGGTCGGCCGCAGCCCGGTGACGATGCGCCATGTCGGCGGCACGTCGAAATGGACGCGCGCGGGGGCGAGGGTCTGGCCGGGCAGGTACAGGTAGGTCCCCGGCCCGTCGAGCAGCGCGCCGGAACTGCGGAGGAAGGCGCGGTTGTTGGGCGAGCTGTCGCCGACGACGTCGTAGCGGACCTCGAGGACGCCGCCGGGAACGGCGAGCGCTGGAGCGTCAGGCGCGGGCCAGACCGGCTTGCCGGCAAGGGCGCTGTCGGCGACGCGGCGTTCGCCGGCGCTGGTGACGACGGTGACCGCGCGCAAGCGGGCGGCGAAGTCGACGAGCCGGTATGCGCCCGGCGCCCAGCGCGGGATCGCGATCCGGACCGTCGCCGGCGCCCGCTCGACGTGCATCACGATGCTCAGGCGCGAGCGGGCCGTGTCGACGCGGACGTCGTAGCTGATCGCCGGCGTCGCTGCGCCGGCGCGCGTTTCGAACGCGTCGGCGTAGGTGGCGAGCGGGGTCTGCGCGGCGAGGCGCGCTCCGGCGGTCAGCGAGACCGCGGCGAGGACGGCGAGCGAGTTGCGCATGTCGGTCCTGACGTTAGGCAGCGGCGAGCCGCGGCGAGGAGCGCCGCGTCCTACTCCCAGCCGTGCGGGCGCTGCCAGAGGCGGCGGTTGTCGAGCATCCAGACGCGCTCGGAGAACTCGCCTCCCGAGGCGAAGTTCGACGGGTCCGCGATCGACTCGACGAAGCTGTTCGCCTTGGCCGAGGACTCGTCGGCCCAGTGGACGATCTCGGCCTCGAGGGTCATCGGGCGCACCGGGCTCCCGAATTCGAGCGATCCGTGATGCGAGAGGATGAGGTGCTGGAGCTCGAGGAGCTGCTGTTCGGAGCAGACCGGGGCGCCCAACGCGGCGAGGCGGCGCTCGAGCATGAGGGCGCCGAGCACGATGTGGCCGAGGAGGTGCCCGCACGGCGTCGTCTCGAAGCCGATCGGGGAGACGCGATACGACTCGACCTTCCCGACATCGTGAAGGAGCGCGCCGGTGATGACGAGATCGAGGTTGACCGGGTTGACGCTCCCGGTGCGCATCGAGTTCGCGATCGTGCGGGCGATGAAGGTCACCTCGGTGACGTGGCGCAGCAGGCCGCCGACCTTGGCGTGGTGTCCGCGCGTCGAGGCGGGGGACTTCTCGAACTGGAGGCGGAACAGGTCGTCGTCGAAGAAGACGGCGAGCACCTTCCGCAGCTTTGCCGAGCTGACCTCGCCGCGCACCTTGTCGAGCGAGGACCAGAGCATCGTCAGGTCATCGTCGACGCGGGGGAGGAAGTCGTCGAGGTTGATGGCCTGCTGGGCGACGATGCGGAGCGGGCCGGTGAGCTCGAGCTGGCGAGTCGATCGGGTGCCGCTCACGTAGTTCTTCACCTCGCCGATCGCCTGGACGATCGTTCCCGGCTCGGCGCCGTCCACCCAATGCAGCTTGTCGTTCCAGACCGGCGCCGTCCTGATCTCGCCGTGACGGTTGCCGAGGGTCAGGACCGCGAAAGGATCGCCATCCTTGGTCTTCTTCATCCCCCGCTCGACGACGCGGAGCTCGTGATGGACACGAGCGCCGGGGACGAGGGTGGCGACGTTGATGGGCGGCATCGGGGGCGGCGAGTAGGGACGAGGGAGGTGTGAAGGTGCTCAATCGAATATGTGAGCTTTGGGGGGCGGGGGGGAGTGGGAATGGAAGAGAAACCGCCTCGGGAATGGGAGGGAAACGGCTTGGGAATGGAAGAGAAACCGCCTCCGGAATGGGAGGGAAACGGGTTGGGAATGAGAAGCGATGGATCGAAAGAGGAGCTGCGTCCTCAGCTGGCGTACGTGATATCGCCTTCGGCGTCGAGGCCGATCTCCTGTTCGTGGCCGCAGACGCCGCAGACCTTCACGGCGTGCCAGATGGCGCCCATCTCGCGCTGGCCGTCGTCGGCCGGCTTCACGACGAGGCGCTTGTAGCTGTATTCGCCGCAGTTCTCACAGGCGTGCGCGCGAACGATGCGTTCAGCGCGCTCGCGGGTGATCGGTTCGGCCACGCTCACTCCCTCTTCGTCGAATCTTCCGCGGAACGGAGCGCGGGAAGCTGGGGACTCTGCCGTGGTGCTGTGCTCCCATCGGCCGGCTGGGTGCCGGCGCGGTCGAGAAGGGCGCGCAGACCGCCGAGCGCTCCCATCACCCCCGACGCCTCTGTCGGGAGGAAGATCGTGCTTCCCTTCCCCTGGGTCAGCTGTGGCAACGCTTCGAGGTACTTGAGGCCGAGCATGTACATCGCGACCTGGCCCTCGGGGAGGGCATCGGCGATGCGCTTGATCGCGTCGGCTTCGGCGGTGGCCATCGCGACGCGTCCTTCGGCGAGACCCTGTGCGCGGAGGATCGCGGCTTCCTTCTCGCCCTCGGCCTTCCGGACCTGCGCCTCGCGCTGGCCCTCGGACTCGAGGATCGCGGCGCGCTTGCTGGCCTCGGCGCCGGTGACGAGGGCGCGGCGCTCGCGCTCGGCGCGCATCTGCAGTTCCATCGACTGCTGGATGTCGCGGGGCGGCTCGATCGACTGCAGCTCGACGCGGGTGACGTCGACCCCCCAGCCGATCGACGCCTCCTCGATCACCTCGCGCATGCGGCGGTTGATCGTGTCGCGGCTGCCCAGCGTCTGGTCGAGCTCCATCTCGCCGACGATGTTGCGGAGGGTGGTGCGGGTGAGGGTCTCGAGGGCGTAGGGGAGGTTCTGCACCGCGTAGGTGGCCTTCTGGGGATCGGCGACGCGGTAGTAGATGACGGCGTCGATGTCGATGGTGACGTTGTCCTTGGTGATCACCGGCTGGCTCGGGAAGTTGAGCACCTGCTCACGGAGATCGATGCGCGCGGTCGAGCCGGCGCTGATGCGCTTCGCGCCGTTGACGTCGGTGCTGAAGTAGCGGACGTCGATCGTGCGCGGGCGCTCGACGAAGGGGATGAGCAGGTTGAAGCCGGAGCGCCCGACGCGGTTGAAGCGTCCGAGCCGCTCGATGACCATGACCTCGGCCTGGCCGATGATCTTGACCGATTTGGTGACGACGAAGAGCGCGATGATCGCGATGATCGCCGGAATGAGCAGAAGACCCACGATTGACCCTGCCGATGAGGTGACGAGTGATTTTACGTCTCGCGGCAGGGGACAGCAATCACCAACCGGCGGCACGCAGGGCGTCATAACGACGCGCGCCGCCGCTCCGGGTGGAGCGGCGGCGCGCGATGCGACCGGCCGGTGCCGGCAGCTCAGCGAGAACCGCGGCTGGCGATCGCGGCGCGGGCGAGCAGGTCGCGCTGCGAGGAGCCGGTCGCGAGGAGGTCGAGCGCCTTCTTCAGCGGTGCGTCATCCTTGATCGAGCGCCGCTTCGCCGCGGTGTCGCCGAAGGCGACGCGGGAGACGCGCTGCTCGAGCTCGCGGTTGATCAGTCCCTGGCCCGCATCATAGACCTTGCGATCGACCTGGATCCCGGCCGCCGCCATCCGCCTGTACACTTCCTCGCGCCACGCTGGCTGCACGGTGAAGTCCGGCTTCACGGTCGGCCGGAGCTCGAGCGCGTAGTCACCGATCACGGTGAAGTAGGCCGCCGACTTCGGGGCGATCAGCTTGGCGAGCGTCTGCTCGGCGGTGGTCAGGGTGTCTTCCTTGACGACGACGTCGGGAGTGACGGCGCCGCCGCCGTAGATGACCCGGCCAGCATCACTGTGAAAGACCGGGCGCGCCTTGCGGGCGGAGTCGGTCTCGAGCGAATCGGGAGTCACCTCGACGAAGCGGCCGTCGGGGAGGAGCTTGCGCTCCTTCTGGATCGAGCGCCCGCTCGGCGTATACCACTTCGCGGTCGTCATCTTGAGCGCCCACCCGCCGTCGAGCGGATAGACCGTCTGGACGAGACCCTTGCCGAACGACGTCTGGCCGACGATGAGCGCGCGATCATGATCCTGAAGCGCCCCGGCGACGATTTCCGCGGCCGACGCCGTGTAGTTGTCGGTGAGCAGCACGAGCTGCAGGTTCTTGAACTCGGCCGGTCCCTTCGCGGTGAAGCTCGCCTGCTGGTCAGGGCCGCGTCCGCGGACGCTGCTGATCTGCTGGCCGTTGTCGAGGAGGAGGTCGCCGATCTTGATCGCCTGCTCGAGGATCCCGCCCGGGTTGTCGCGGAGGTCGATGACAACGGACGTCGCGCCCTGCTTGACGAGATTCCGGAGCGCGCTTTCGAATTCATTGGCGGCGGTCTCGTTGAACTGCAGGAGCGGGAAGTAACCCGTCTTCGAGTCGAGCATCATCGAGTACTGCACCGCCGGGATGTGGATCTCGGCGCGGGTGAAGTTCACGGCGATCGGCTCGGCGACGCCGGGGCGTCCGAACTTGACCTGCACCCTGGTGCCCGGGGTGCCGAGCAGGGTTTCGGAAACCTGGCTCGTCGTCCACCCGCGCGTGTTGGCGGTGTCGATCTGGATGATGCGATCGCCCTCGCGAATACCAGCCTTCTCGGCGGGGGTGTTCGGGAAGACGCGGCTGACGGCGACGCCGCCGGCATCGAGCGGCTGGATGAGCATCCCGACACCGCCGTAGTGCCC
>DASZNJ010000076.1:0-14219 GCA_035551575.1 Gemmatimonadaceae bacterium | reverse complement strand
CCCAGGCGGTTTCGAGACTTCCACTCCCCAGGCGGTTTCGAGACTTCCACTCCCCAAGCATTTCCGCCACGTCCGTCATCGCCGTGCCGCAGTTCGCTCGCCGATCGTCCATTCCGCATGACGCACAGCCCCTCGCCGCTTCTCGTCACCCGCGACATCAGGCTGAGCGAAGTCCTCGCCGCGCTGTCGCGTGCCCTCGACCTGACCGAAGGGCAGGCGCTCGGCCACAGCGTGCGGACGTGCATGATCGGGATGAGGTTGGCCGAGGAGATCGGGCTCGACGAGGCGACGCGCACTGCGTTGTACTACGGGCTGCTGCTGAAGGATGCTGGATGCTCGAGCAACGCCGCAAGAATGAGTGCGATGTTCGGCACAGACGACCGCGTCGTCAAGCCGGCGATGAAGCTTGTCGACTGGCACGATCGCGTTCGGCTCGCGGTGCGGACCGCGCTTACCGTCGGCCAGCACCAGTCGATCGGGAAGCGGCTGTCGTACTTCCTCGGGATCGCGCGGACGCCGAACATGACGCGCGAGATCATGCAGATCCGCTGCGACCGCGGCGCCGAGATTGCCCTTGGCCTCGGCTTTCCCGAGGCGACGGCGAACACGATCCGCTCGCTCGACGAGCACTGGAACGGGCAGGGCTATCCGCGGGGGCTTCGCGGCGACGCGATCCCCCTGCTCGCGCGGATCGCGAACCTGGCGCAGGTCGTCGACGTGCACGTCCGCGAGCATGGGGTCGGCGCGGCCATCCGCGTCGCGCGGCAGCGGAGCGGGAAGTGGTTCGATCCCGCGCTGGTGAAGCGGCTCGTCTCCTGGGAGCGCGAGGGGGGTTGGTGGGCGGAGCTCGACGACCCCGAGCTGGCGCAGCGGGTGATCGGCATCGAGCCGGCGCTCGACCCGCGCCGCCTCGCCGAGGACGACCTCGACATCGTCGCCCGGTCCTTCGCCGACATCATCGACGCGAAGAGCCCGTACACCTTCCGCCATTCGTCGAACGTCGCGGATTTCGCGGTGGGGATCGGCGAACAGCTCGGCTTCGACGCCGACACGCAGCGCCGCCTGCGCCGTGCCGGGCTGCTGCACGACATCGGGAAGCTCGGCGTGTCGAACCGGATCCTCGACAAGCCGGGGAAGCTGACGGCAGAGGAGCGCACCGAGATCGAGCGTCATCCGCTCTACACGTGGGAGATCCTGCTTCGCGTCCCCGCGTTCGCCGACTTCGCGTGGACTGCCGCCCTGCACCACGAGAAGCTCGACGGCTCGGGCTATCCGTGGAAGATCGACGGCCGCGGCCTCGACATGCCGGCGCGCGTGCTCGCCGTCGCCGACGTGTACGAGGCGCTGGTCGCCGACCGCCCGTATCGCGCGGGGATGACCCCTGCCGACGCGTTAGGCATCATCCGCCGGGAGGCCGGCGCGAAGCTCTGTCGCGACGCCGTCGGCGGGCTGGAAGCGCTGCTCGCGCTCTGACCGGAGCGACCTACGCCGGCTCGAGTATCTCACTCGCGTCGATGTTGTCGTAGATCGTGCCCAGCCACTTGAAGAGGAACCAGAGCTCGACGGCGATCGCCGCGATGAACGCGCCGAGCGCGGTCGCGACGCGGGCGGTCACCACCGTCGGCATCGCGTGCAGCGTGTAGAGGGCGGCGCCGGCGAGGGCGGCGGGGATGATCAGGAGGAGGACGAGGAGGAGCAGGGAGCCGACGGTGCCGAGGAGATTCTGTCCGATCGCCTCGAAGCCGCCGCCCTCGCCGCCGAGCCTGACCCACCCGGGAAAGAAGAGCGCGATCGCGTTGCGGACCGTGACGCTGAGGATGTCGAGGGTCGCGAGGGCGAGCAGGAGGGTGAAGAAGATCACGAGGCGCTGCCCGAAGCCCGGGATCGCGGGCCCTGCGCCGGTCGGGTCGGCGGCGGGGAGGAGGAGGGCGACGACGAGGCAGACGAGCTGGAACGCGAAGATCAGCAGCGTCGACGACGCGATTTCGGCGCCGACGAGGGAGCCGCTGTCGACCGGAAAGGTGCGGAGGAGGCGGATGTAGGGGAGGTCGCTGCGGAAGTCGTTGCGGGTGTAGAGCGGGCCGACGAGGGTCCAGGCGACGGCGAGAATGACCGCGATCAGCGCGACCCCGTTCCGGCTGAACGCGATCGCGCGCGGGATGCTTCCCGTGTTCTCGTAGACGGCGTAACCGGCGACCCCGGCGATGAGCAGCGCGCCGCCGCCGGCGATCGCCAGCGTCGCCCAGCGCAGCTGCCGGATCGTCGGGATGAAGTTCTTCCAGGTGACGGCCATCCACGCCGGGCCGGTCGGCGGGAGTGGGAGCCAGGTGCGGCGGGCAACGTAGGTCTTCTTGCCTAACGCGGCGCGGGCGGCGATCAGGGCGCCGAGGCCGCGCCCCCCGCTCGCCCGCTGCGCGCGCATCGCGGTGCGGATCGCCTCGCGCCGCTCGCCGGCAGCCACCGCCGCTTCCTCGAACGGGGTCCGGTTGAGCAGGATCCATGGGATGTGCAGCAGCCAGATGGCGATCGCGACCGGGATCACGCGCAGCCACTCGCCGAACGACGCCGCGCCTAACGGCGCGACGACCGCCCGGGCCGGGGCGATGATGAGGAGCGCCGGCATCCGGTACAGCGCCTCGCGCAGCCGGTCGAGGGCGATGCCCGGCTCCGGGGCGCCGATCACCGCCGGCCACGCCGGCACCACGCTCGCCGCGATCGCGGCGACGATGAGCACGATCGCGGCCCCGCCGATGATCCAGCCGCGCCGGCCGAGCTTCTCCCCGACCGGCTTTCCGCCGCTCCGCGTCAGCGTCGCGCCGAGCTGATGGAGCTGGAACGTCCCGAACATCACGAAGTAGCTGGCGATGCGGAGGGGGAAGGGGAGCACCGCGCTCGCCCGCCGGCTCACGATCGAGAGGATCAACGCGCTGAGCAGCGTCGCCAGGCTCGCCTTCGCCAGCTTGAAGAGGATGAGCTGGTTCCGCGACAGCGGCGACGGGAGGAGCTGGCGCGACTCGGCGCGGGAGAGTGCCACCACCGAGAGCTTCGTCCCGAAGGTCCACCAGTAGCCGACGAGGATCGTCAGCGCGAGCGCGGAGATCGCCAGCGCGTTGGGGCCGAGGAGCGCGGTCGGCGTTCCGGTCGCTGAACGGCCGGCGACGCCGACGAGCCGGTCGGGGCGCAGGACCATCGCGAAGTAGGCGATGAGGAAGAGCAGGCCGAGCACGTAGCGCACATTCTTCAGCCGGGCGAGCTGTACGCGCACCCGGTTCCGCGCGGAGCGGACGACGAGGAAGGTCAGGGCGCTCACGGCACCGGAGCGCGCCGCGGTGCCGGCGGTCCCTCGCAGGGTGGTGCTCACCGTCCGGCGATCCCGGCGCCCGATGCGTCGGGGGTGTCCTGCCCGGTGATCGCGAGGAAGAGCTCCTCGAGCCCGCGTCCCTCGAGGTCGGGGCGGCTGGCGGCGATCTCGGCGATGGTGCCGAGCACCATGCACTGCCCGCCCTGGATGATGAGGATGCGGGTGCACAGCTCCTCGACGAGGTGGAGGAGGTGCGAGCTGAGGATGACCGCGGTGCCGGCGCGGGCGCGGGCGAGGATCGCCGCCTTCATCCGGCGGATGCCTAACGGGTCGAGGCCGGTGAGCGGCTCGTCGAGGAGGAGGGCCGCCGGCTGGTGGAGGAAGGCGCAGGCGATCGCGAGCTTCTGGCGCATCCCGCGCGAGAGCTCGGCGGGGAGCGCGCTCCGCTTGTCGGCGAGCTCGAGCTCCCTGAGCAGGGGCTCGAAGCGCCCGGCGGCGTCGGGGACACCATAGAGGCGGGCGATGAACGTCAGGTGGTCATCGACCGTCATGTACTCGAAGAGCTGCGGCTCGTCGGGGACGAAGGCGAGCGCACGCTTGGCGGGCACCGGGTCGCCGACGATGTCGTGGCCGGCGATCCGGATGTCGCCGGAGGTGGGACGGATGATCCCGGCCAGCGAGTGCAACGTGCTCGTCTTGCCGGCACCGTTAGGCCCGACGAGGCCGAGCACCTCGCCGGGCGCGACGGTGAAGGAGAGCCCGCGAACAGCGACGAAGTCGCCGTACTGCTTGACGAGGCTGCGAACCTCGATGACGTCGGAAGGCATCCCCTGAATCTGACGCGCCGTCACCGCGCGTCAATCACCGCGAGCCGCTATCTCGGCGGCATCGACAGCTGCTGTCCCGGGTGGATCAGGTCGGGATTCGGGATCGACGCCTTGTTCGCTTCCCAGATCTCCTTCCAGCGCGACGCGTCGCCGTAGACGTGCTTCGCGATCTTGCTCAGCGAGTCGCCGGGCTGCACTTCGTACCCGAATCCGGGCTTCGGGGCGTTCGCCGCGTTCGTGGTGTTCGCGTTGCTGTCAGCCATGATCGTGCTCCATCGGTTATTGGTTGTCGCCCTCCGGCGCGGGGCCGAGCGGCTTGATGGCCGGCCCGTTGACGACGTTGCCGAAAGCGTCGAAGCGCGAGCCGTGGCAGGGGCAGTCCCAGCTCCTCTCCCCGGAGTTCCAACGCACGATGCATGCGAGATGCGTGCAGACCGCCGACCGCTCGTGGAGGTTACCCTGTTCGTCGCGATAGGCGGCGACCCGGTGCAGCCCACGGCGGAGCACGGCACCCTCGCCCGGCGGGATGTTGGCGACGTCGCCGGTCTCTCCCGGCTTCAGCCAGTCGGTGTACTGCGCGGCGACGTTGAGGTTCTCCTTGAGGAGGTCGCTCGCGCTGCGCACCGAAACACGCTTCGGGTCGTAGAGCTGGGCCCACGGGTTCGAGCGCCCGAGCACGAGGTCGGTGAGCAGCAGCCCGGCGATCGCGCCATGGGTCATCCCGTTGCCCGAGTCGCCGGTCGCGATGTAGACGTTAGGCGTGTCGTCGGGATTGGGACCGATGAACGCCAGGTAGTCGGCCGGCTCGAGCACCTGCCCCGACCAGCGGTAGACCAGGGGGCCGGCGGCGGGAAAGCGTTCGCGCATCCATTCGTCGAGGCAGCGGAAGCGGGCCTCGGCGTCGTCCTCCTGCCCGGTCTTGTGATCCTCGCCGCCGACGACGAGGACGTCCTCCCCGGCGGAGGATCCCCTCATCAGGCGCACGTAGTGGTAGGGTGACGGGGTGTCCCAGAAGAGCGCGGGCTGGACTGCACCCGACGCGATGGCGGCACCGATGACGTAGGTGCGATAGGGCGCCTGCTTGAGGTGCGTGACGACGTAGTCGCTGATCGGCGAGTTGGTGCAGACGCAGACCGCCCTGCAGCGGATCGTTCGCCCGTCGGCGGTCTTCACCCGCGGGTTGTCGCCGCCCTCGACCGAGTCGGCATGCGTCCCGGTGTGAATGCGCCCGCCCCGTGCGACGATCGCGCGCGCCACGCCGGCGAGGAACTTCACGGGGTGGAACTGCGCCTGCCGCGGGAAGCGGAGCGACCAACCGACATTCATCCCCGGGATCGGCGTCGACTTCTCGAGGGTGACGGGGATCCCGGCGCGCTTCGCCGCCTCGTACTCCTCATCGAGAAGGGTCGGGCGATGCCGGCGATCGTCCTCGCTGAGGAACAGGAAGCCGTCGACGCGGCGGAAATCGCAGTCGATGTTCTCGGTCTTCACGACTTCCTCGAGGGAGTCGATCGCCGCGGTGTGGCTCTCCGCCGTCAGCCGTGCCGCCAGCGCCCCGTGCATCCTCTCGAGCGCGGTGTAGCGATCGTCGAAGGCGTTGGAGAGGTGAGCGGTGGTGCGCCCGGTCTCGCCCCCGGCAATCGGCCCGTCGTCGATGACGATGACGCTTCGCCCTTCGCGACCGAGGAAGTACGCCGTCATCATCCCGGCGATCCCCGCTCCGATGACGCAGACGTCGGCGATCGCATCCTCCATCAACGCCGGAAACTGCGGCACCTCGGCCGTATCCATCCATGCCGACTGGGTATGCCCACTATCGCTGCGCATCATTCCTCTCGGATAGAGCGTGGAATCGCCGAACCACGCGTCGATCGGAAGCAGAGCGTGTGCCGGAGACGAGGCGATCGCGAGGTGTGGCTGGGTGGCGTCGTTGGGGGACGGCGGAGGGACGGCGGAACTGTTCAACAGGAGCCTCGGAGGGCCCGGAGCGTCACTGCGACTGCGGGCTCCTGTTTGTCGCGGCCTGAACTGCTTTGGGGGCAGGCGGGGCGAGATGGTCTCGCCGCGTGGCCCCGGGCATTTACGGGGTCCTGTTGGGAGAATGGTGCGCGGAGAGAGTGCTCGGCGACTCGCGAGCATCAACAGGTTGGAGCGACGATTTCGCGGATTTCGCGGATCGTTCCGTGTAGCGGGGGAGCTCCACTCGCCCGGCCGAGGAGCAAATCGAGTTATCCCTGGAATCGTCGTTCACACTGTTACGAGCGAAGCAATGTCCGCTGTCAAGAGCCTCTCCGAGCCCTCCGCGCCTCCTGTCGAACAATCCCGCTGTTCCCCCGCCGTGTCCGACTTGCCCACCAGACGATCGGCGCACGCCCCCCCGACATCGCCACCCGTGCCTAACGGCGGCGGAGGGGCGCGCTGACGCGTGCGGGCGATGTCCGCAACGAGATGAGCCGACGATTCGGACCGCGTTCGGGCGGAAAAAATTTCACACGTTGCGAGGGGTCGGGGTCCGCCGTCTCACACACGAAACGAGCGGACTCGGCAGCACTCCGCTGACGAGAACTTCCTTCTTGAACCGATGCTCACTCCACGGCTTCGACTGCTGTTCATCATGACGGCGCTCTTTCTCGGGGCGGTGTGGGTGGGGGAGGGGGATCGCGTCGACGGAGCGATCGTGCTCGGGACGGGCGGGTTGCTGATCTGGGGGTATTTCCGGAGCGGGAGCCTGTGGCTCGCGCTCGCGGCATATCGGACAGGCAATGTCGAGCGGATGCGCGACCACGTGCGGCGGGTTCGCTGGCCGGCGCTCCTCAGCCCGCGGTGGCGGGCGTACTACCATTGGCTCCAGGGTGTCGCGCTGGCGATCGAGGGACGCGTCGCGCCGGCGCGCGATCACCTGCTGCAGGCGCGACGCTGGCGCTTCCGGACGGAGAACGAACGCAGCATCATGGAGTGCCAGCTCGCCGACATGGCGATCCGCTGCGGCGAGCCGGCGCAGGCGTGGGGACACCTCAGCCAGGCGCGGCGTCTCGTCCACCATTCGGCGGTGGACGCGCTGATCGCCTCGGTCGAGAACCGGATCCCGGCCGAAGCGCGCTGACGGCGGGTGCGCCTGGTCGCTGATCCGGCGCCTGCCTAACGGTGAAGCGCCCTGGCGGGCGGCGAGGAGAGCGCATGGCGGGAGAGCGTGACACGAAACGGGCGGGCGGCGCCGCGAGCGCCCCCGCGCACCGCTGGGCGGTCGACCGCATCGAGGAGGGGACGGCCGCCGTCGAGCAGGACGGCGACCACGTCTACGAGATCCCCCGCTACCTGGTCCCTCCCGACACCCGCGATGGCGACGTGCTGTCGGTGACGAGCACCAGCGCCGCGCCCGGCGAGGTGACCATCACGGTGCGGATCGACCGGACGGCGAGCGCTCCACCCCCGGTGGCGAAGCCCAGGCGCAAGCCCCGCCGCAGCGGCACCGATGCGGGGGGCGACATCGTCCTCTGAGCGGAAAGCGCCGCGGGGCGGCGCGGCTCAGGGGATCGGGTTGCACCCGCTCTGGCTCGACGTGCGGTCGCCGCTGCCGGAGAGTGAACGTCCGCCGCGCAGCACGCTGACGGCGTAGCCGCCGCCTGGCGTCCCCGGGCTCCGGAAGACGATCGTCCCGTTCTCGTCGGTGCGGTACCATGGCTTGCCGAAGCGCGAGTACAGCGCCTTCGCCTGGCTGTGGACGTGGCCGTAGCCGTTGTCGCGACCGACGGAGAAGGTCACGATCTCCGGGTCGGTGGCCCGCAGGTACCAGCTGCTCACCCCGTTGCAGCTGCCGTGGTGGTCGCCCTTGAGGACGCGCACTTTCATCCCCGGCACCCGGTCGTAACCGGCCCGCGCGAACCAGGCGATCTCCTCGTGCTCGGCGTCGCCGGCGAGCCACATCGTGAACGACGCCGAGTCGGGGCCGACCAGCTTCACCGGGACCGAGCGATTGTTAGGCGAGGTGCCGGCCGGGTCCGGCCGCATGACGTGGAGCTTCGCCCCGCCGTTCATCGTGATCGTGCACACCGGCCGGCCGTCGGCGCACGGGTCGTCGGCGTCGCGGACGATCGTCTCGCCGCGGGCAGCCCGGGCGCTCACCGAATCGCGCAGTCGCTCGAGCGCGGCGTTGGTGTAGCGGTTCCCGTTCTCGAAGAAGTAGCGGACGGTGATGTGGCGCGAGGAGCGGAACAGCTCGCGCAGCCCGGCGTGGTGGTCGTAATGCTCGTGCGAGAGGATGACGACGTCGATCGTGGCGCCGTCGAGGCCGAGGGAGTCGAGCAGCTGCCCGAAGCGCAGGGTGTCGGGGCCGCCGTCGATGATGACCTTGCTGGTGCCGTTGCTGATGTACGTCGCATCGCCCTGGCCGACGTCGAGGACGCGGACGACCAGCTCCGTTGGCGTCGGCGTCGCGCCCGCTGGCGCGGTCGGCGGCGTTTGCGCGGTCTGGGCCGGCGCCTGCCGCGCTCCGGCGACGACGATTCCGTCGTTAGGCGCGCCCGGCGTGCCGCGGTCGCCGGCCCCGTAGCGGGTCGTCGCGAGGTGCCAGTGTGGCGCGGCGACCGCCGGATGCCGCTGCGTTTCGTCGCCGAGCTCCCACGACGCGCCGCGGGCAGGCCGGCGCCAGGCCACCGAATCGACGGTGACGCCGCGCGTGTCGCGCAGCGCGACCCAGTCGGCGCCGTTGGCGAACGCGATGCCGGTACCGTAGGCGTAGTCGGGGCGGACGCCGCCATTCGACCGCGGTGACGCGCCGCGGGCGAGCACGACATAGCCGCCGGCCGGGACGACCAACGCCGTCGCGATGCGGCGCGGGCGGTCGCCTCCGGAGCGGATCGTCCACCCGCGGAGCGGGATCGCGGTGCGCCCGCGGTTGTGCACCTCGAACCACTCGCCGCGCGCGTCGCTCACCGCGCGCGGGTCAGCCATCACTTCGCTGATCACGAGCGCGGCGCCGGACTGCTGCTGCGCGACGGCGGTGCGGACGCCGGGTGCGAGCGCGACGGCCGCGAGCGCGACCCCGATCCTCACCAGCGACGCACCGCCATCCATTCCGCGATCAGAAGCTGATGCCGAACGAGATCGGGACGAAGGAGAGCGAGCTGCCGCCGTTCGAGCCGTTGACGCTGACGTAGCGCGCCTCGAGGAGGGTGCCGACGGGGCCGAGCCCGAAGGCGAATCCGATCCCGCCGTTGAAGCCGAGGCGTGTGTCGCTGCTCGACGACGAGAACGCGCTGCCGCCGAGAATGCCGCCGCTGCCGCTGACGGACGTCTTCACGTTGTACGCGCCGAGGCCGGCGATGAAGTACGGCTTCGCGCTCATCACCGTGGACGGGGCGAGCACGACGTTCACGGCGCCATTCACCATCCGGACGTTTCCGCTGGCGTTGTTGCCGCTGAGGTCGAAGCGGTTCCAGCCGACCTCGCCGCGAAAGCCGAGCGGCGAGAGCGGGACGCCGACGTTGATCATCCCGTTGAGGTTGTAGCCGGTGTTCACGCCATCACCAAAGCTGGACTGCGGGATGCTGGCGCCAGCGGAGATCCCGAAGTGTGGCATCACCTGGGCCTGGGCATCCGCGGCGGGAGCGAGCGTCAGGGAGAGCAGGGCGGCGGCTGCCGTGAACGCGATACGTCTGGTCATGGAACGATCCTCGTGATTGTGGGTCCGTGCTCCGGTGACGCCAGTTGGTACTGCGCGCCGCCGCACGGGGTTCCGCTCCAGCGACATCCATCATGTCATAACGCACCGCGCGCCGCCATGACTTCATGACGGCGCGCGGCGTTACGACCGGCGAGGGCGACGGCCCTCGCCGCGGACGACATCAGAACATGATGCCGAAGGTGATCGGCACGTAGTGCGTCGATCCGCCCTGGGTGTTGACGGTGACATAGCGGGCTTCGAGCATCGTCGACAGCGTGCCGAGACCGAAGTTCAGCCCGCCGCCGAGGTTCCAGCCCATCTTGCTCTGGGTGTCGCTGAGAGTGCCGGCGTCGACCTTCAGGCGATGGTAGCCAAGACCGCCGATCACGTACGGCTTGGCGGCGATCATTCCCGGCACCTGAAGCACGATGTTGGCCGTGCCGCTGAGCGACGATGCAGTCACGCCGCTGGCGACGCCCGACTTGCCATCCCACGAGTTGTAGCCGACTTCACCACGGAAGCCGATCGGCGACATCGGCATCGCGACGCCGAAGAGGCCGTTCACGCTGTAGCCGCTCTTGAACGACTTGCCGAAGTCACCGGTCGGCATGCTCAGCCCTGCCGACACGCCGACACCGGCCTGCGCGTGCGCGCGCGGCGCCGCGACGAGCGACAGTCCCAGCACCGCTGCTCCCAACATGAGGCGCTTCATCATTTGGAAACCTCCTGGTAAAAGTGGAGAGCCCGACGCGCAACGTGGTCTGTGCGGCCGGGCGCCAACAAGAATAGACGGCGACCGTCCATTCCTCTACTGGACGATCGATGCGCGTCATGGGCACGCAGCCCCGGATCTTCCCTCGATGGCGGACCCGGCAGGCCGGTGCTTCGAGTTGGCGAGCGAACCTCATGACGTTGCGCCGCCGCTGACCGCCAGTGGTTGGCGGCTAGTAGCCGCCTTTCAGCGGCCGGCCCGCGGGGCGGATGATGCCGAGGCTCTGCCGGACCATGACTTCGCGCGAGAGCATCGCGCTGCAGGCGGCGGCGGGGCGGGGCTGGCAGAAGAGGAAGCCCTGCCAGTAGTCGCAGTGGTGATCGCGGAGGAACTCGAGCTGCTCGCGGGTCTCGACGCCCTCGGCGATGACGTGGAGCTTGAGCGAGCGGGCGAGCGCGATCACCGCCTCGGCGATCGCCGCGTCATCGGGGTCGGTCGCGATCTGGCCGACGAAGGATCGGTCGATCTTCAGCGAGTCGGCGGGGAAGAGGCGGAGCGCGCTCAGCGAGGAGTAGCCCGTGCCGAAGTCGTCGATCGAGATGCGGACGCCGAGCCGCTTCAGCTCGCGGAGCTTGCCTAACGCGTCGCCGTCGCTCTGCATCGCCATGCTCTCGGTCAGCTCGAGCTCGAGGGTCTCGGGGGGGATGCGGGTCTCGCGGAGGATCTCCGAGACGAGCGAGACGAAGTCCGCCTGCTGGAGCTGGCGCACGGACAGGTTGACCGAGGCGCGGAGCTCGGGGAGCCCCGCCTCCTGCCACTCGCGCAGCTGGCGGCAGGCGGTGCGGAGCACCCACTCGCCGACCGGGACGATCAGTCCGGTCGTCTCGGCGAGGGCGACGAAGGCATCGGGGGTGAGGAGGCCGAGCTCGGGGTGGCGCCAGCGCAGCACCGTCTCCATCGCGCAGATGCGGCGCGTGCTCATGGCGACGATCGGCTGGTAGAAGAGCTCGAGCTCGCCGTTAGGGAGGGCGCGGCGAAGGCGGTTCTCGAGGGTCAGCTGCTCGAGGGCGCGGGCGTTCATCGCCGGGGCGTAGAGCTGCACCGTGTCGCGCCCCTGCGTCTTGGCCCGGTACATGGCCGTGTCGGCGTTCTTGAGCAGCGTCTCGGCGTCGTCGCCGTCGTTCGGGTAGACGCTGACGCCGATGCTCGCCGAGACGAACAGCTCGCGCCCGTCGATCACCATCGGCTGCTTGAGCGCCTCGCGGACGCGGCGGGCGACGGTCGTCGCTTCCTCGACCTTGTCGACCGAGGGGACGAGGATCGTGAACTCGTCGCCGCCGATGCGGGTGACGGTGTCGTCGTCGCGGAGGAGCGCGCGGATGCGCCGGGCGACGACCTGCAGCAGCTTGTCGCCGACCGAATGGCCGAGCGAGTCGTTGATCAGCTTGAAGCGGTCGAGATCGAGGAAGAAGACGCCGAGCTGCGTCCCGCTGCGGTGGGCGCTGGCGATCGCGACGTCGAGCCGGTCGAGGAAGAGCTGGCGGTTAGGCAGCCCGGTGAGGGTGTCGTGATAGGCGAGGTGCTCGATCTGCGACGCGGCGTCGACCGCGGTGCGGCGCTCGTCCTCGAGCAGCCAGATCACCATGCCGAGGGCGATCGAGAACTGGAGCAGGAAGTCGACGATGTTGAGCGCCGGCATGTACGACGCGGCGCGTCCCGCCCGGTAGGCGAAGATCGCGAGCGCGAAGTAGTGGAGCTGCTGCAGGCCGTAGAGGACGAACGAGATCCCGACCAGCCGGTGCCCGAAGCCGGCGCGCCAGGGCCGCGCGCGGAGGATCAGCCGGGCCGCGATCGCGAAGGCGGCGGCGCTGAGGGCGGTCCGGAAGATCGTGCGGACGAGCGCCGGTACCGGCGCCCGCAGCTCGGCGCCCGCGCCGACCACGATCAGGGGGAGCGCGATGCCGACGATGACCGACGCGGCGACGAGCCGCCGCTGCCAGACGACGGCGATCTCGCGATGGAGCGTGATCTCGTACGAGCCGAACACCAGCCAGAGGACGCGAAAGAGCGCCGCCGACATGGACACCATGCTGAGCGCGACGAAGAGCGGTCCGCTCGAGACGCCGGCGTCGCGGAGCATGGAGCTGCAGGCGACCGCCACGAGCATGGTGCCGGCCGCGAACCAGGCGCGAGTCCAGTGGCGGAGGTAGCCGTGCTGGAAGACGCGCTGGAAGTGAGCGAAGACGACGCCCGTGAAGAGGGCGCCGACCGCCTGGACGAGGAGGGTCGAGACGACGAGCGACATATCCAATACTGACGAGTACGGCAGTATTACGTCAGGGGTTTCGTCTCACGTGACCTGCATCACACAGCGCCCCGGAGAATTAGTAGCACATAGCGACTAATTCTCCGGGGCGCCGCGCGCGGTGATCGGTCCTAGCGGCGGGCGCTGGTCGCGCCGCCGCTGGCGGCCCGGGTGCTCGACGGGCGCGACTGGCCGCGGGAGCGGGAAACCTCGGGCTCGACGGCAGTCTCCAGTCCTGCGCCGGCCTCCCCCTCGACTTCGGCCGCGATGCTGGCGAGGGCGCCGGGGGCCTGGGCCTCGAGGAACTTCGCCATCGCCTCTTCCTGGGCGAGGATCTGCTGGAGGAGGGCGGCGGACTCGCTGAAGCCTAACGCCCGGGCGAGGACGATCGCGCTCCGGTACCCGGCGATCTCGTAGTGCTCGACACGGAGCCCGGAACCGAGGTTGAACGCCTCGAGAATCTCGGGAGTCGGGTCTTCCTCTTCCTTGAACGAGTCGTGCTCCTCCTTCAGGCCGAGCGCGGCATCGCACTTGGTGGCTCTCGCCTTCAGCCCCGCCGCCTCGAAGGCACGACCGAGGGTGTCGATGTGCCCCTCGGTCTCGCTCGCATGCTCGAGGATCCGCTGCTTGATGGCCGGATTGCTCGTCTCTTTCGCCATCGCCTTGAGACCCTTGAGGAAGGTCTTCTCGGCGAACAGCAGGTCGCCCAGCTCGTGCTTGAACAGCCTGGTCATGTCGTCGATCGCCATCGTGTGCTCCGTCAGGTTGGAGCCTTCCAGGGGGCAGACTCCGTGCCCCTACCTCCCGAGCAGCCGCTTCGCCGAGGCGACCACCTTGTCCACGGTCAGGCCGAGCTCCTCGTAGATCCGCTGGTAGGGGGCGGAGGCGCCGAAGTGGTCGATGCCGATGATCTCGCCGTCGCCGCCGACCCAGCGATACCAGGACATCGGGTGCGCGGCTTCGATCGCGACTCTCTTCGCGCCGGGAGCGAGCACGCTGTCGCGGTAGCCGAGCGGCTGGCGAGCGAAAAGCTCGTGGCTCGGCATGCTGACGACGCGGGCGGCGATTCCCTGCGCGGTCAGCTTCTCGTACGCGGCGATGGCGATCGCGACCTCGCTTCCGCTCGACATGATCACGACCTCGGGTTTCCCGCCCGTCGCGTCGCCGAGCACGTAGGCGCCCATCAGCAGGCCGGACGCGGATGCGTACTTCGTGCGGTCGATGAATCCGAGCTTCTGCCGGGTGAGGACGAGCGCGGTCGGTCCCGCGTCGTTGAGGAGCGCGCACCGCCACGCTTCGACGGTCTCGCTCGCGTCGGCGGGACGGATGTCGGTGAGGCGCGGGATCACGCGGAGCGCGGCGAGCTGCTCGACCGGCTGGTGCGTCGGGCCGTCCTCGCCGAGGCCGACCGA
>DASZNJ010000075.1:0-9035 GCA_035551575.1 Gemmatimonadaceae bacterium | reverse complement strand
GCTGATCATCCCGATCGCGATGGACGAGGGGCTGCGCTTCGCGATCCGCGAGGGGGGCCGCACCGTCGGCGCCGGCGTCGTCGCGAAGATCCTGAAGTAACAGCAGGGGTCAGGGGTCGGGGGTCAGCAACAGCGACCCCTCCCCGAATCCCTGAGACCTGACACCTGATACCTGGTTTACTATGGCAGGCAGAATTCGCATCCGGCTCAAGGCCTTCGATCACGCGGTGATCGACCAGGCTTCGGCCGACATCGTCCGGACGGCGGAGAAGACGGGGGCGCAGGTCTCCGGCCCGATTCCGCTTCCGACGAAGACGCAGCGGTGGACGGTCCTCCGGTCGCCGCACGTCGACAAGAAGTCGCGCGAGCAGTTCGAGCTGAAGACGCACAAGCGTGTGATCGACATCCTCGACAGCCGCGCGCAGACGGTGGACGCGCTGACGAAGCTCGACCTGCCGGCCGGCGTCGACGTCGAGATCAAGGTAGAGTAGTCCGGGCGGCCGTCGCCTAACGGCGGCGGTCGCCACAGTCCAACGGCCCGAATGGGCTGGCGCGCGAATGACGCGCCTGACCCGGCCGCGACTCTGGTGAGAGAGCTAGATAGAACCATGATCGGTATCATCGGCAAGAAGATCGGGATGACCCAGATCTTCAACGAAGCGGGGCAGCAGATCCCCGTGACGGTCATCGAGGCGGAGCCGAACCCTGTCGTGCAGGTGATCGACAAGGCGAAGGCGGGCTACGCGTCGGTGCAGCTCGGCTATGGCGTGCAGAGGATCGCGCGCGAGTCGGGCCCGAAGGAGCGGACGCCGCGTGGCCGTCGCGCGAACAAGGCGGAGATCGGGCACGCGAAGAAGGCGAACCTCGATGCGCCGCCGAAGACGCTGCGCAGCTTCCGCCTCGACGACGTGCAGGGGAAGAACGTCGAGATCCCGACGTACAATGTCGGCGACGTGCTGAAGGTGGACCTGTTCGCGGTCGGCGAGCGGGTGAAGGTGACGGGAACGACGAAGGGTCGCGGCTTCCAGGGTGTCGTGAAGCGCCACGGCTTCGGCGGTGGTCCGAACACGCACGGGAACACGAAGCACCGGCGGCCCGGCTCGATCGGACCCGGCACGGATCCGTCCCGCGTGATCAAGGGCAAGAAGATGCCGGGTCACTACGGCGCCGAGCGGCACACGCAGTCCAATCTCCGCGTCGAGAAGATCGACGGTGAGCGAAACCTGATCTATCTCCGCGGCGCGGTCGCCGGCCCGATCAACGGGCTGGTCATGGTGCGCAAGCAGGGTCCCAATGGCTGATACGACGAACTTTCAGGCGGCGGCGTACACGTCGGGCGGGACGCAGCGCGAGGCAGTCGCGCTCCCCGAGACGCTGTTCGACGGCACGATCAACATGCCGGTGATGCACCAGGCGGTGAAGGCCTTCATGGCCAACCAGCGCCAGGGCAACGCCTCGACGAAGATCCGCAAGTACGTGACGGGCGGGAACCAGAAGCCGTGGAAGCAGAAGGGCACGGGTCGCGCCCGCCAGGGCTCGACGCGGGCGCCGCACTGGGTGGGCGGTGGGACGGTCTTCGGTCCGACTCCGCGCAGCTATGCCGAGTACGTGCCGCGCCAGGTGCGCGCCCTCGCCCGGAAGAGCGCGTTCAACGCCCGCGCGAAGGAAGACGCGGTGTTCGTGATCGACGCGTTCAACTACGACGCGCCGAAGACGAGCAGGCTGGTCGCGCTGATCTCGCGGCTCGGTCTCGAGAACCAGAAGGTCCTGATCCTCACCGACGGCGTGAAGCCTAACGTCCACCTGAGCGGCCGGAACCTGCCGACGGTGCACGTCCTCCCGTACAGCGACGTCTCGACGTACCACATCCTCTGGTCGGATGTCGTGCTGATCGAGGCGGGCGCGATCGGGCACACGCTCGCGCCGGTGGCGGAGACTGAAGCGGCGCCGCGGGAGAAGGCGGCGAAGAAGTCGCGCCCGGCGAAGGCGGCGAAGACCGCGGCCGAGCGCGAGGAAGAGACGGAGAAGAAGAGCGCGCGGAAGGCGGCGGCGAAGAAGACGGCCGCGAAGGCGCCTGCAGCGAAGAAGAGCGCGGCGAAGAAGGCGACGGCGAAGTCCGCCGCGAAGAAGCCGGCTGCGAAGAAGAGCGCCGCGAAGAAGGCCGCTCCAAAGAAGAAGGAGAAGTAGCCGATGCCGACACTGCATGAAACGATCGTGCGCCCGGTGATCACGGAGAAGACCTCCGAGGCGTACCAGACGAAGGGCGAGTACACCTTCGAGGTGGCGAGCGACGCGAGCAAGGGGCAGATCCGGCAGGCGGTCGAGCGTCTCTTCGCGGTGAAGGTGGCCGGGGTGTGGACCTCGAACATGCGCGGCAAGGCGAAGCGCGTCGGAAAGTCCGTCGGCACGCGGCCGAACTGGAAAAAGGCGATCGTGACCCTGAAGGAAGGGACGATCGAGATCTTCGAGGGCTGAGCCAATGGGAATCCGTCAATTCAAGCCAGTCACCAAGGGCACGCGCTTCCGCTCGATCTCCGATTTCAGCGAGATCACGCGGAGCACGCCCGAGAAGTCGCTGGTCGAACCGAACAAGAAGAGCGGCGGCCGCGACAACCACGGGCACATCTCGATGCGCCGTCTTGGTGGTGGCCACAAGCGGATGTACCGCATCATCGACTTCAAGCGCGACCGCTTCGCGGTACCGGCGACGGTGCGCGAGATCGAGTACGACCCGAACCGCTCGGCGCGCATCGCGCTGGTGCAGTACGAGGACGGCGAGAAGCGCTACATCCTGCACCCGAAGGGGCTCGCGGTCGGCGACACGATCACGAGCGGCCCGGGCGCGGACATCCGCAACGGCAACGCGCTCCCGCTCAGGGAGATCCCGTTGGGCACCGACGTCCACAACGTCGAGCTGAAGATCGGGAAGGGCGGGCAGATGTGCCGCTCGGCGGGGACGTCGGCGCAGGTGATCGCCAAGGAAGGCGACTACGTGACGCTGCGGATGATGTCGAGCGAGGTCCGGCGCGTCCACGGCAACTGCCTGGCGACGATCGGGGTGGTCGGCAACGCCGAGCACGAGCTGCAGTCGTGGGGGAAGGCCGGCAAGACGCGGTGGATGGGTCGCCGCCCGAAGGTTCGCGGTGAAGTCATGAACCCGGTCGACCACCCGCACGGCGGGCGCACGCGCGGCGGACGCAACGTCGTCAGCCCGTGGGGCAAGAAGGAAGGCGTGAAGACGCGCAACAAGAAGAAGTCGTCGCAGCGTCTGATCGTTCGTGGTCGGAAGCGCGGCAAGGCTACGCAGTAATCAGAGGCCAAGACTATGGCGAGAAGCGTAAAGAAGGGTCCCTACGTCCAGGATGCTCTCCTCAAGCGAGTGACGGGCATGAACGGGCGGAACGAGAAGCGGGTCGTGAAGACGTGGGCGCGGTCGAGCACCGTGCTCCCCGAGTTCGTCGGCCACACCTTCGCCGTGCACAACGGCAACAAGTTCATCCCGGTCTACGTGACGGAGAACATGGTCGGTCACAAGCTCGGCGAGTTCTCGCCGACGCGGCTGTTCCGCGGTCACACCGGGAACAACAAGACCGACAAGAAGGGACCGGCGCCCTCGGGTGGCGGCGCGGCGAAGCAGGGAGGGAAGTAAGCGATGACTGAGGCCCGGGCCATTCAGCGGTCGACGCGTCAGTCGCCGTACAAGATGCGGCTGGTGATCGACCAGATCCGCGGGAAGGACGTCAACGAGGCGCTCGCGCTGCTCCGCTTCTCGAAGAAGCATGCGGCGAAGCAGATCGAGAAGACGTTGAACTCGGCGGTCGCGAACGCGGAGCAGGCCGCGCGCGCCGCCGGCGAGAGCGTCGACGTCGACAACCTGTACGTGAAGCACGCGATCGTGAACGAAGGGGCGAAGCTGAAGCGCTTCACCCCGGCGGCGATGGGTCGCGCGACCCCGATGCAGAAGCGTACCAGCCACGTCCACATCATCGTGGCGGAGCGGGAGTAAAATGGGACAGAAAACGAATCCGATCGGCTTCCGCCTCGGCGTCTCGAAGGACTGGAAGTCGCGCTACTACGCGGGCCGCGAGCTGCCGGCGCTCCTCAAGGAAGACGAGCTGCTGCGCAAGTACCTCAAGGCGCGCATCGGCCACGCGGCGATCGCCGACATCATCATCGAGCGGAAGCCGGGGAAGGTCGTCGTCACCCTCCACACGGGCCGTCCCGGTGTCGTCATCGGGAAGAAGGGCGCGGAAGTGGACAAGCTGCGCGACGAGCTCGCGCAGCTGACGGGGAAGGACGTCGGGATCAACGTCGAGGAGATCAAGCGCCCGGAGATCAGCGCGCAGCTGGTGGCCGACAACATCGCCCAGCAGCTGGCGCAGCGCATCTCGTTCCGCCGCGCGATGAAGCGCGCGGTGCAGAGCGCGATGCGGATGGGAGCGCAGGGGATCAAGGTGAAGGCGGGCGGCCGGCTCGGCGGCGCGGAGATCGCGCGCGTCGAGGGCTACCACGAGGGCCGGGTGCCGCTGCACACGCTGCGCGCCGACATCGACTACGCGATCTCGACCGCGAAGACGACGTACGGCACCATCGGCGTGAAGTGCTGGATCTTCAAGGGTGAGGTTGTCGAGGATCGTCGCGGGAAGACCTACTCCACCGACGCCTGAGGATCTGACCGATGCTGAGTCCGAAGCGGGTGAAGTTCCGCAAGATGTTCAAGGGTCGCACGAAGGGACTGGCGACCCGTGGCAATGAAGTGTCGTTCGGCCAGTTCGGGCTGCAGGCGCTCGAGCCGGGGTGGGTGACGAACCGGCAGATCGAGGCGGCTCGTGTCGCGCTGACGCGCCACATCAAGCGCGGCGGCAAGGTGTGGATCCGGATCTTCCCGGACAAGCCGATCACGAAGAAGCCGGCCGAGACGCGAATGGGGAAGGGAAAGGGGTCGCCGGAGGGATGGGTGGCCGTCGTTCGCCCGGGCCGGATGATGTTCGAGCTCGAGGGGGTGACGCCGGAGATCGCGGTGAAGGCGATGGGGCTCGCCGCGGCGAAGCTCGGCGTGAAGACCAAGTTCGTTGCACGCGAGGAGGCGCATACCGATGCAGGCAAGTGAGATTCGCGAGATGACGGAGTCGGACATCCTGGCGCGGATCACCGAGCTGCAGGAGGAGCGTTTCCGCCTCCGCTTCCGCGGTGCGACCGAGCAGCTGGAAGAGCCGCTGCGTCTGCGGGCGATTCGCCGCGACGTGGCGCGGCTGAAGACGGTTCTCCGTCAGCGCGAGATGGGCGAGGTCGCGACCGCGCCCTCCGCCAGCACGACAAAGGCGGCGAAGGCGCCGGCGAAGAAGCGGACGGCCAAGAAGGCCGCGTCCGCGGGAAAGTGAGGAGCTGAGACATGGCCGAGACGACTAATTCGAGCACCGCCGAGACGCGGAAGCGCCGCAAGACGCGCGTCGGGAAGGTGGTGAGCGACAAGATGCAGAAGACGGTGGTGGTCGCGATCGAACGTCGCGTGCCGCATCCGCAGTACGGGAAGATGATGACGCTGAGCACGCGCCTGAAGGCCCACGACGAGGAGAACTCGGCGAAGGAAGGCGACACGGTGCTCATCATGGAAACGCGGCCGCTGTCGAAGGACAAGCGGTGGCGGGTGGTGGAAATCGTCGAGCGCGCGCGCTAAGGAGACCTGAGCCATGATCCAGCAGGAATCAGTGGTAAAGGTGGCGGACAACTCCGGCGCGAAGCGGGCGCTGGTGATCCGCGTCCTCGGCGGCACGCGCCGCCGCTACGCCGGCCTCGGCGACACCGTGATCGTCGCGGTCAAGGACGCCCTGCCTAACGGTACGGTGAAGAAGTCCGACGTGGCGCGGGCGGTGGTCGTGCGGACGGTGAAGGAGACGCGCCGGAAGGACGGCAGCTACATCCGCTTCGACGAGAACGCGGTGGTGATCATCAACGACGCGGGCGAGCCGCGGGCGACTCGTATCTTCGGACCCGTGGCGCGCGAGCTCCGCGAGAAGAAGTACATGAAGATCGTCTCGCTCGCCCCCGAGGTGCTCTGAGATGCGCGATCTGAAATATCGGAAGAACGACCGCCCGCGCGCGGTCAACCGGAAGCGGCACGCCGACAACGCGCAGCGCCAGGTCGTCCACGTGACGAAGGGCGACGAGGTGCGCGTGGTGCGCGGCGACCACAAGGGCGAGACCGGCAAGGTGATGCGCGTCTTCCTGAAGACGGGACGCATCGTCGTGCAGGGGGTGAATCTCGTGAAGAAGCACCGCCGGGCGCGGAACCCGGAGGAGCAGAGCGGGATCATCGAGATGGAAGCGCCGATTCACGCTTCCAACGTGATGCTGCTCGACCCGAAGTCGGGCGAGCCGACGCGGACGCGTCGCCGCATCGACACCGACGGCACCAAGGAGCGCCTCAGCGTCAAGAGCGGTGTCGCAATCCCGCGGAACCGCTGAGCGAGGACGATAGACAATGGCGACGGACAAGAAGGAAAAGGGCGCTCGCAAGGGCGGCGACAAGCGCGAGACGGTCAAGGTCGACCACACGGGCGTCGGGCTGCCGGTGCCGCCTCCGCGGCGGCGCGAGCAGTACATGACGAAGGTGCGGCCGGCGCTGGCCAAGCAGTTCGGCTTCAAGAACCCGCACCAGGTCCCGACGCTCGAGAAGATCGTGCTCAACGTCGGCGCGGGTGAGGCGATCAAGCAGCCGAAGTTCCTCGACAAGGTCGTCGAGGAGCTGGGGCTGATCGCCGGCCAGCAGGCGGTCCGGAAGAAGGCGAAGAAGTCGATCGCCAACTACGGGCTGCGCGAGGGGCAGGAGATCGGCGCGGCGGTGACGCTGCGCGGGCCGCGGATGTGGGAGTTCCTCGACCGGTTCATCTCGGTCGCGATCCCGCGCATCCGCGACTTCAAGGGGCTGTCGACGCGCTCGTTCGACGGCCGCGGCAACTATTCGCTCGGCGTGAAGGAGCAGATGATCTTCCCGGAGATCAACTTCGACATGATCGATGCGGTGCACGGGATGGACGTCACGTTCGTGACGACGGCGACGCGGGACGACGTGGCGTACGCGCTCCTCAAGGAGCTCGGCCTCCCGTTCCGCACCGACGAGAAGTCGAAGGTCATGCAGGCGCAGTCGGCGTAGGCCGTCAGGGCTGACGCGGGCGCGGGTGCAGGATCTTCAGTGGCTCGGCGCCGTCCAGGCGCGGGTCTCAAACGAAATCATCAGGCGAGAGAAGAACGATGGCGCGTAAGGCCATGATCGAGAAGAGCAAGCGGAAGCCCAAGTTCGCCGTCCGGCAGCACAATCGCTGCGGCCGGTGCGGACGCTCGCGGGCGTTCCTCCGCCGGTTCGGGCTCTGCCGCATCTGCTTCCGGGAGCTGGCGCTGTTCGGCATGATCCCGGGCGTGCGGAAGGCGAGCTGGTAGTACTGAAGGTGTCAGCCATCAGCTGTCAGGAACTGCTTGCGCAGTCGCTGACACCCGACCCCTGACCCCTGCAGTTGAGCGGTACCCCGAATGGCGCGACTGCCATCCGGGTCATTCACTTCCTAAGCGTCCCTCGGGGATACGATAGGAGCGGTATTACATGAGCATGACCGACCCGATCGCCGATATGCTCACGCGGATCCGCAATGCCTGCGGATCGAAGCACCGTCGCGTGGACATGCCGTCGTCGAAGATGAAGATCGAAATCGCCCGGCTCCTCAAGGAGTCGAATTTCATCCAGGACTACCAGACGCTCGAGACGGAAGAGGGGCGCCCGCTGCTCCGCATCCGCCTCAAGTACGCGGCGGGCGGGCAGCCGGTGATCCGGCAGCTGGAGCGCATCTCGACGCCGGGCCTCCGCAAGTACGTCGGTGTCCAGGAGATTCCGCGCGTCCGCAACGGACTCGGGGTCGCCATCCTCAGCACCTCGCAGGGGCTGATGACCGACCGCGAAGCGCGGCAGAAGAAGACCGGCGGCGAGCTGCTCGCCCGGGTCTGGTAAGGAGCCACCACCATGTCGCGTATCGGTAAGAAGTCGATTCCGCTCCCCAAGGGCGTGACGGTCACCGTCGAGGGGAACGTGGTCAAGGTGAAGGGCCCGAAGGGCGAGCTCCAGCGCACGGTGCATCCCGAGCTGAAGATCGCCCTCGAGAACAACGAGCTGACGGTATCGCGTCCCTCGGACGAGACCCGGCACAAGGCGCTGCACGGCCTGACGCGGACGCTCGTCGCGAACATGGTCGAGGGGACCTCGACCGGGTTCCGGAAGACGCTCGAGCTGGTCGGCGTCGGGTACAAGGCGGAAGCGCGGCCGTACGGGCTGCAGCTCGCGTTAGGCTACTCGCACCCGATCGAGTACAAGGCGCCGAAGGGGATCAAGCTGACGGCGCCGGTGCCGACGCAGATCCTGATCGACGGGGCGGACAAGGAGATGGTCGGCCAGGTCGCCGCCGAGATCCGGTCGTTCCGCAAGCCGGAGCCGTACAAGGGGAAGGGCATCAAGTACCAGGGCGAGCAGATCCGTCGGAAGGCGGGTAAGGCTGGAGGCAAGTAATGCGACGCATTCCGAATCCGAAGACGCGGTCCGAGCTGCGGGCGCGGCGCAAGCTGCGCATCCGCAAGACGGTGGTCGGGACGCAGGAGCGTCCGCGCCTCGTCGTGTTCCGGTCGCTGAAGCACATCTACGCCCAGCTGGTCGACGACGCGGCGCGTCGGACGATCGCGACGGTCTCCGACAGCTCGATCGAGTCGGGGAAGAAGACGGAGAAGTCGACCGCGGTCGGCAAGCTGATCGCCGAGAAGGCGAAGGCCGCAGGAATCACCAAGGTCGTCTTCGATCGCGGGGGCTACCAATACCATGGCCGCGTGAAAGCGGTGGCCGACGGCGCCCGCGAGGGCGGTCTGGAGTTCTAACATGACTGAGAATTCGAATCCGCAGGGTGGTAGCGGTGGCGGCGCTCCGCGTCGTCCGGCCGGCGGTGGTGGCGGCGCGGGTCGCGGCCCGGGCGGCGGTGGCGGCTTTGGTGGTGGTCGTGGCG
>DASZNJ010000074.1:0-2990 GCA_035551575.1 Gemmatimonadaceae bacterium | reverse complement strand
CCAAACTGTGAAGAATAAACCGAACTCTTGAAAACCCTTCGGCTGTTGATTCTTTCAGCCAGCGCTCGGCCTCCTCCCGTGACATTGTCTTCCTTGTTCCAGAGATTCTGAAACAAGCAGCGTCGACGTTGCTGCCTAGGGGAGCGAGCAGCTCATCAATTGTCTTCATGGCCTGAAGCGCATCAACAACATCGCCTCGCGGCAAATCATCACGTCGTTCACTCAATTGGTTTTCCCTCAGCGTCGAGATGGACGTTGTTCGTCGTTTCATAGCGTCCTGGCTTTGCAGTCGGTCGTTGCACTTCGTAATTGTAATGTTCAACGGGGCCCTGACCTGGTCGAATCTCATGCGTTTCAGGCCCCGCAAGGATGTGCTTCACAGCAGTCTGGACGTTCGTCCATTCTGTCTGAATTGCACCGCTGCTCCGCTCGAACGTTGCTGTGGGCTTGCCGAAGCGCGCCGTCAAACGCTGCGCGATTCTTGTAATCGCAGTCTCACCGACTTCTTCTAGCCCGGTGCTAGTGTAGTGAAGCAGAAATAACGTGCATATTTACACCGGTAGTGGTATCTTGGTGTTCATGCCACTGCCGATCCGAGTCACGCTGTTGCGCCGCGGAGACCGCACCGTTCTCGAGCACTGGGTGCGGGCGCGCACGACGCCGCGGCGGGTGCTGGAACGTGCGCGCATCGTCCTGGCCTCCGCCGACGGCCAGGGTGGGGATGCCATCTGTGCCCGGCTTGGCGTATCGCGCCCGACGGTCCGTCGATGGTTGGATCGGTATGATGCCGAGGGGGCGGCGGGCCTCGTCGCCGACCGCCCGCGCGCTGGCCGACCGAAACAGATTACCCCGGCGATGGAGGCGGCGATCATCGAAGCGACGCTCCACACGCCACCGCCCGATCACGGGACGCACTGGAGCACTCGCCTGATGGCGGCGCAGGCCGGCGTGCACCAAACCACGGTCGCGCGGATCTGGCGCGCGCACGGGGTGAAGCCGCACCTGATGGAGACCTTCAAGGTGTCCACGGATCCCAAGTTCGTCGCCAAGCTGCGCGACGTCGTTGGGCTGTACGTCGATCCGCCGAAGCGGGCCGTAGTGTTCTCCGTTGATGAGAAGAGTCAGATCCAGGCGCTCAATCGGACCCAGCCCGGGTTGCCCATGAAGAAGGGCCGCGCCGGCACCATGACGCACGACTACGAGCGACACGGCACGACGACGCTGTTCGCGGCGCTCGACGTGGCAACCGGCCGCATCGAGCATGCCTGTCATCCCCGGCACCGACGGGACGAGTTCGTCCGCTTCATGACGCAGGTTGAGCGCAAGGTCCCCAAGGGCCTGAGCGTACATGTGATTCTCGACAACTACGCGACGCACAAAACGCCGGAGGTGGACGCTTGGCTCCGCCGCCATCCCCGCGTGCACTTTCACTTCACGCCGACCTCGGCGTCGTGGCTCAACCTGGTCGAACGCTTCTTCAGCGAGCTGACGACGCGACAACTGCGCCGCCTCGCGGTGACCTCTGTCCGCGAACTCGAACAGGCCATCCGCGACTACATCGCCCAGCGCAATACCGACCCCACCCCCTTCACGTGGACCGCCTCGGTCCGCGCCATTCTCGCCAAGGTCAAGAAAGCGAACGACACTTTGGCTTCACTACACTAGCCAGGGTCCGGCCAGGCGGCCGCGTTAGGCGACGCTGCCGTGGTCTTCGCCCTCGCGACTGCCGCCTCCCTGGGCGCCCGGGCGACGGTGCCCTCGCCGACGCCGGCCACTCCCCCGTAGCCGCAGTCTCGCCGGATTCGCCTTCCGGATCTGGCGCCGCGGTGCTCCAGCCTAACGACGCTCGATCACCCCTCCGCCGAGGGCGATGTACAGCGCCACGAGATTCTCCGCCTCCGCGCGCCGCAGCTGCAGCAACCCCTGCTCCGCCGCGAACAGGTTCCGCTCCGCGTCGAGCACCTCGATGTACCCGACCACCCCCTCGCGATAGCGAGTCGTCGCCAGCGCCGCGATCTGCCGCTGCGCGAGCGTTCCGCGCTCCTGCGCCGCCACCTGCTCGGCGAGATAGCGCCGCCCGGCGAGCGCGTTCGACACTTCCTGGAACGCGACCTGGATCGTGCGCTCGTATTCCGCGACCGCGATGTTCTCTCGCGCGTGCGCGACGGTCGCGCTCCCGCGCAGCCGGCCGCGGTTGAAGATCGGCAGCGACAGCGAGGGACCGAAGCTCCACGTCAACCCGTCGGGGCCGACGAGGTTGTTCAACTCGGTGGACGCGTAGCCGAGGGTGCCGGTGAGCGAGATCGACGGAAAGAACGCCGCCCTCGCGGCGCCCACGTTCGCCTCGGACGCCCGCAGCCGCTCCTCGGCGGCGATGATGTCGGGGCGCGCGAGCAGCAGCTCGGATGGCAGCCCGGCGGCGAGGACGACCGAATCCACCTGCTGCGTCAGCGGCAATGCGCCAGGCAGCGCGTCGGGGATCGGGCCGCCGACGAGGACGAAGAGCAGGTTGTTCTGCTCGGCCTGGAACAGGTGCAGCGCGGCGAGCGTCGCTTCGGCCTGGGTGAGCAGCGTCTCCGCCTGATGGTAGTCGAGCGCGGAGGTGATCCCGGCGTCGAGCCGGACCCTGGCGATGCGCACCCCCTCGCGCCGGCTCTGCACCGCCGCCTCGGCGATGCGGATCTCCTCCCCCGCTTCGACGACGCGGAGATAGGTCGACGCCACGTCCTGGATCAGCGAGAGGCGGAACGCGCGCTGCGCGTGAACGGTCGCGAGATACTGCGAGCGCGCCGCTTCGGAGAGGTTGCGGACGCGTCCCCAGAAGTCGAGCTCGAAGGCGGGGACGCCGACGCCGACGGAGTAGCGATTGACGGTCGTCGAGTGCGCGCCGGGGATGCCTGACGCTGCGGCGCCGTTGCGCGTGCGCGCGGCGCCGGCATTCGCGCCGATCGACGGGATGCGATCGGCGCTCTGGATGCGGTAGAAGCCGC
>DASZNJ010000073.1:0-5106 GCA_035551575.1 Gemmatimonadaceae bacterium | reverse complement strand
CCCGCCGCCGCACCACCCGCCGCGCCGAGACCGGTGCCGACGGGGTGCGCGCCCGGGGCGCCGCTGATCGGGTCGCGGTTCGCGTCGCCCTCGCGGACGTCGCCATCGCGCACTTCGACGTCGCGCACTTCGACATCGCGGACGTTCCGGTCACGCGGCTCGCCGAAGTTCGTCGCCGCGTTCGCGCTCCGGCTGGTCGTGCTGTCCGTGTTGATCGGATCGATGTTGTCGTTGTCCAGGCTATCCATGCGTCGTTCCTCCGCTGTCGGTTGTCGGGCTGTTGCTGCGTGCGACTGATAAGGCAGCAGCCGTGCCATGCCTGGCGGAAGAGCCCGGTCCGCCGCTGCCTAACGGCGACTCCCCGATCCGCTCGAGCAGCTCGGCCGGGCCGGCATAGATTGCCGCGGCGCCGGCCAGGGGTTCGTCGCCCCAGCCACCGGAACGGAAGGCGATCGTCTTCACCCCTGCCTTCGTCGCCGCGGCGACGTCGTAGGGGGTGTCGCCGATCATCACCGCCTCGCCCGGGGCGGCGTGCGCCTTTGCGAGGGCGGCGACGATGATGTTCGGGTCGGGCTTCGACTTCCCCTTCGCATCGTCGCTCGTCGTCTCGCGGGTGATGAGATCAGCGACCCCGGCGCGCTCGAGGAGGATCTCGAGCTCGTCCTCGTTGGCCGACGTCGCGATCACCCGCTTCAGCCCGCGGTCGCGAATCGCCTCGAGCAGTTCGCGGGTTTTCGGGAAGGCACGAATCGTCGGCGCGTAGGCGGTGAGGAAGTGCTCGGTGCGCTCCTTCGCCAGCGCCTTGCCGCGGGGCGACGTGATCTCGATCCCGGTCACCTGCGGAAGCAGCTTGTCGCCTCCCATCCCGATCAGCGGCAGGATCTGCTGCCAGGTGATCTCCGACCAGCCGTGGTCGCGGAGGATGTCGGCCCAGGCGCGGGCGTGCGCCTCGTTGCTGTCGATGAGCGTCCCATCGACGTCGAGGAGGACGGCGCTCAGCATCGCACGCCTCCCGCCGCCGACGTCCTGCCTGACGCCGCCATCAGTCGCGCCGCCGGCCGCGGCGCTCGAGCACGACCTCGCCGGCGACGATCATGTAGCGGATGATCCGCTCCTCGACCTCGGGATAGCGGGCGATCCGGTCGCGGTAGCGGTCGTTCGAGACGATCGAGGCGCCGAGCTCGCGCGCGAACGAGAGGATGAAGTAGTCGGCGTCCGTCCCCGCCGGCGCCTGCTTGATCTTGCCGTCGTCGACCATCCGCTCGTAGTCGCCGCGGCGGTCGATCTGGTGACGCAGCGCCGCGTCGGCGACGATGATCGGCTCCATCCCGTCCTCGCGGATCTTCTCCTCGATGAGGAGGATGTTCGCGAGGCGCGGCTTCTCTCCTTCACTGGAGTGCGCGACGTTGGAGCCGTCGACGAGGACGAGCCGCTCGTCGACGGGCGGACGCTCGGCGTCGTTCGCTCCGCCGCGATCGGTCGCGGCATCGTTGGTTGCTGCGCGCTGCGCAGCGCCGGTGTTGGCGACGTCCTGCGCAGCCGCACGTTCAGCTGCTCCCTTCGCCGGCCCCGGTGGCCGCGGCGCGGAAGAAGACGCGCGCGAGGGAGCGTTCCCCCCGCGCGCGTTGCCTCCGGATCGCGGTGCGTCGTTCGATCCCATGCGCCCCGCGTCAGGTCGCGGGCGTCAGCTTCTTCTGGATCTCCTTCGCCCGGTCGAGGTGCTTCTGGACGACCGGCGTCGCCTTCTCGAGCAGCGCCTTGAGGTCGGCGTTCTGCGTCGCGTCGTGCGCGGCCTTCGCGTTGTCGAGCACCGACTGGTGCATCGCGACTTCGCCATCGATGTACGCCTTGTCCCACGCCGCGCCCTTGGGCGTCGAGTTCAGCGTCGCCAGGGTGTGCTCGCCGTGGGCCTTCGTCGTGTCGTTCGCCGCGGGCTCGGGAGTGATGTTCGCCTTCTTCGCGAAATCCTGGCCGGCGACGCGGAGCGCATGATGCTCGCCCATCATCATCTTCCCGAACGCCTGCACGTCCTTGTCCGTCCCCTTCGTCGACGCGACCTTCCCGCCCGCGCTGTCGGCGACGTTCGCCGCGTCGAGGTAGGCGACGATGTTCGCGTCGGTCATCGCCGGCGCGGCCGGCGCCATCGCCGACGAATCAGTCGGAGTCATCGCGCCAGCTGCGCTGTCGGTGGTCGTCGTCTTTTCCTTCGCGCACGCTGCCATCGCGATTGCGCCGCCGACGAGAGCGACGCGGGTGATGCGGTTGCTGAGCATGTTCCTGTCTCCTCCTGCAGATCCGGGGTTGGTAGGTCCAGCCCGGTAGAAGGGGGCAAGAAGTGTACGCGAGGCCGGCGCTTCGGTTCGGTCTCCTGTCCGAGTATTTTCTCTACCAGGATGCCCGATGACGCACGCGAACGACCCGACCGGCTCGACTCGACGGCCCCCGACCGCGGGGCACTGCCCGTAGCACCGAGCCTCGCCCCCGCCCTCGCCGTCGCCGAGAGCGGCAGGGGCCCACGCCTGAGCACCCCGCGCGAAGCCGCGCCGGTCGACAGGCGCACGGTCTTCATCTCCGCTCTCGCGATCGCGGTCGCCGTCGGTGCCGGACTCATCGCTCAGCTGCTGATCCGCCTGATCGCCCTCGCCACCAACATCTCGTTCTTCGGGCGACTCTCGACCGAGTTCGTTTCCCCGGGGGCCTCGCGGCACAGTCCGCTCGTAATTCTTCTCGTTCCGGTCGTCGGCGGACTGATCGTCGGCGTGATGGCCCGCTACGGCTCGCAGGCGATCCGCGGGCACGGGATCCCCGAAGTGATGGAGCGCGTCCTCCTCGGCGAGAGCCGGATCCCGCTCCGGGTGATGTTCCTCAAGCCGCTCTCCGCCGCGGTCGCGATCGGGACCGGGGGGCCGTTCGGCGCCGAGGGGCCGATCATCGCCACCGGCGGAGCGTTAGGCTCGGTCGTCGGGCAGGTCATCCGGATCACCGCCGACGAGCGGAAGACGCTGCTCGCCGCCGGCGCCGCCGCCGGGATGGCGGCGACCTTCGGCAGCCCGGTCTCGGCGGTGCTCCTCGCCGTCGAGCTGCTGCTGTTCGAGTATCGCCCGCGGTCGCTGATCCCGGTCGCCCTCGCCGGCGCGACCGCCGCGGCGGTGCGCGTCATGTTCGACGGCAACGCGCCGGTGTTCGCGATCCCCGGCTTCGCCGCGCCGAGCGATGTGGCGATGATCTTCTACACCGTGCTCGGCGCGCTGATCGGGCTGGTCGCGGCCGGGATCACCAGGATCTCCTACGGGATCGAGGACGTCTTCGAGAAGTTCGGCCACCGGTTCAACATCCACTGGATGTGGTGGCCGGCGATCGGGGCCGTGGCCGTCGGCATCGTCGGGGTGATCGAGCCCAGGACGTTAGGCGTCGGCTATGAGAACATCACCGGCGCGCTGTCGGGGACGATCGCCGGCCGGGCGCTGATCATGCTCGTGATCCTCAAGTTCATCTCCTGGTCGATCTACCTCGGCAGCGGGACGTCGGGGGGAACGCTGGCGCCGCTGTTCACGATCGGCGGCGGGCTCGGCGCCTGGTTCGGCGCGATCATCGCGGCAGTGCTGCCGTCGTTCGGGGTCGATCCGCGCGTGGCCGGCCTGGTGGGGATGGCGGCGATGTTCGCCGGCGCGTCGCACGCGCTGCTGGCGTCGATCGTCTTCGCCTTCGAGACGACGCGCCAGCCGTCAGGGCTGCTGCCGCTGCTCGCCGGCTGCAGCGCGGCCTATCTCGTGTCGCTGCTCCTCAGCCGGCACTCGATCATGACCGAGAAGCTGGCGCGGCGCGGGATGCGGGTGCAATTCGAGTACGCGGCCGACCATCTGGCGCAGGTGCTCGTCCGCGACTTCGCCAACCACGAAGTGGTGATGGTCGACGGCGACGACACCATCGACGAAGTGCGCGAATGGCTCGCGTCGAACGAGGAGGGGACGACGCACCAGGGGTTCCCGGTGGTGGACGCCGAGGAGCGGCTGCTCGGCGTCGTCACGCGCCGCGACCTGCTGAACCCGAAGCTGGATGGCAGCACGCGGGTGCGCGACACCATCCGCCGGCGCCCGGCGGTGATCTACGAGGACAGCACGCTGCGCGAGACCGCGGACCTGATGGTGATCGAGCAGGTGGGGCGATTGCCGGTGGTGAAGCGCGACGCGCCGCTGACGGTGGTCGGGATCGTGTCGCGGAGCGACCTGCTCGCCGCGCATGCGCCGAGGTTGCGGGCGTCGCGGCGGCGGAGCAGCGGGAGCTTCGCGTGGATCGGGCGGGGGCCGAAGGTGCGGGGGTAGGGAGGGATCGCGTCGGTTGGCGGGCAAGGGCTCGCTGGCTCACGTCGCGGGCGACCTGTTGAGGTTGCGCACCGGAGCTCTCCCGTCCCGGATTGCGGCCGGTGTGAGGGCCCGAGGCGCCTGTGAGTGAAATCGCCCACCCCTTGTGTTCGGTCTTTGTTCGGGCTAACGTCCGCATCCCTCTGCGGAGTCCGCCATGCCGAAAAGCACGCCGACCCTCGACCTCAGCGCCTACGCCCCCGTCGCGGAACGCATTCGACTGTTCTACGAGCGTTTTCCCGCGGGCCGCATCGTCACCGAGCTCGTATCACGCGAGCCGCAGGGCCGCGCGAACGTCATAACGTTCCGCGCGCTCGCCTATCGATCAGCATCCGACACACTGCCCGCCGCGACGGGATGGGCTGCAGAGCGCGATGATGACGGTGAGATCAATGAGGTGGCCTGCCTCGAGAATGCCGAGACGTCCGCGATCGGGCGCGCGCTGGCCAACCTTGGCTTCGCCACGTCGATTCGTCCGAGTCGCGAGGAGATGGCGAAAGCGGAGCGCAGCCGGGCACACATCGCAGAACGCGCATCCCCGTCATTCCGCACTAGGCCCGTTCGCGCACAGCCCGCTCACGAGCTGTCCGGGCGCGCAAGCACAGACAGCGTGGCCGAGGTCGACTCGCTCGCCGCAGAACTCGAGCGCGCAGCCTTGGAGCCGCTGCGCATCCGCCGCCTCCGGCAGCGGCTGGCGCGAACGCGTCCAACGATCGCTTCCCTGATTCGGGTCGAGCGCGTGCTT
>DASZNJ010000072.1:0-22099 GCA_035551575.1 Gemmatimonadaceae bacterium | reverse complement strand
CCGCGCCCGCGCGCGCGCCGCTCGTCCTCCCGGCGGCGCCGGTGCGCGAGCGCGAGGAGGAAGGGGTGGTCGTCTACCGCAGCGACGGCGGGATCCCGATCCTCGTCCGTCGGAAGCCGGGGGCGGCGCTGGCGAGCATCGGCCTCCTCACGCTGGGCGGGGCGTGCGAGGAGGGGGCCGAGGAGGCCGGGTTGACGATGCTGATGGCGCGGTCGGCGACCAAGGGAACCGCGACGCGAACCGCCGCCCAGCTGGCCGAGGAGGCCGAGCTCCTCGGCGGGAGCATCGGCGCCTCGGTCGGCGCCGAGAGCTTCGGCTGGTCGATCACGGTGCCTAACGCGCGGGTGGCGGCTGCCGCCGGGCTCCTCGCCGACGTCGTGCAGCGCCCGTCGTTCCCCGAGGATGCGTTCGAGAACGAGCGCACCGTCGCCCTCGCCGACGCGCGGATGCTGCGCGACGACATGTACCGCTTCCCGGTCCGCCTCCTCGTCGAGAAGGCGTTCGCCGGCCATCCCTACGGCCAGCCGGCGAGCGGCAACGAGACCACGCTGCGCAACATCGGCATCGGCCGCGCCATCGCGTGGCACTCGCGGTTCTACGAGGCGCCGACGGCGATCGCGATCGTCGGCGACGTCGATCCCGACGAGGCGGCCGCGATGCTGGCGAGCGAGTTCGCCGAGCTGCGCTGGGCCGAAGGGGGCACCGTATCGCGGCCGGAGTGGCCGGACAGCGTGCAGACGAGCGCTGCCTCGCGCGAAAAGGCACAGACCGCACTCGCGATCGGCTTTCCCGGGCCCGCGCGCGACGACGACGATCGCTACGTTGCCGCCCTCATCTCGACGGTGGCGAGCGGGCTCGGAGGGCGCTTCTTCGACGAGCTTCGCGACCGCCAGTCGCTCGCCTACACCGTGAACCTGTTCGGGGTCGACCGCCGCGCGGCGGGGCTGTTCGTCTCGTACATCGCGACGAGCCCCGAGAAGGAAGAGGTAGCGCGCGCCGGGCTGCTCAACGAGTTCGCCAGGCTCCGCGAGTCGCCCGTCACCGCGGAAGAGCTGCACCGCGCCAAGCGCTACGCCATCGGCACGCACGCGATCCGCCAGGAAAGCTCGTCGGCGGTGCTCGGCGACGTCCTCGACGCATGGACCTTCGGCACGCTCGCCGAGCTGGGAGAGTTCGAGCGCAAGGTCGAGAGCGTGACGGCGACGCGGATGCTCGAGGTAGCCCAGCGGTACTTCGACGCGTCGCGGCGGGTGGAAGGCATCGTCCGCGGACTGCCAGGGACGTCGTAAGGCCAGGGGCGGAGCTGATCCGGCCATGCAGGCAACGCGGCAGGCTGTTCCCGCCACCTGGCATGCTGCAGGGACAGGCGGCAGGTGGCATGAGGCGGGGGCCACATCCACCCGGCAGTGACGTCGTTCTGGCCCCCCCTGGCCGGGGATCCTGTCGTGTGCTGGCTGCCCTCGTGTCCCTGCAGCATGTCCCGGTGGTCGGAGCAGCCTGCCGGACGCCTTCACGACCTCATGGCAGGAGGCAGTGCCTAACGGCCTTCCCTGAGCGCCCTGATCGCCCGCGCGACCGTCGCCGTTGCCGGCCGCAGCCGCCGGTTCGCCGCGCGCAGGCCGATGGTCGTGTCGTAGTCACCCGCCTCGGCGACGATCACGCCACGGATGACGGCGCGGCTCGACGCCCACGCCAGCGTTCCCCAGAGCGCGCGCTCCTGCGAGTGCTCGCCGTGCGCGGCGGGGAAGCTGCCGGCGCTCCAGACCCAGTGCTCCTTGGCCGAGCGCGTCGCGCGGATGAACCGGTCTGCGGCGAACATGTCGGCGTCGAGGCCGCGGGCCCCCTGGTCGGAGGGGGCGATGGTGAAGCCGATGACGTCGATCGGCGAGCCGGCGGCGGCCGACCAGGCGAAGAGGGCGCTGTCGCGGGCGTCGTAGCTCGACGCCGCCCAGCTGACGCGCGTTCGCGGGCTCACCTGCCGGGCCGCGGCCGCCGCTCGCGCGAGGTAGCGGCTCCACGTGGTGACCGGCAGCCGGCCGTAGACCGCGGCTGCGCGACCGTAGGGCTCGGCGACCGGCAGCAGGTAGTCCGGGCGGAGCCGCCGGGCGATGCTCCGCACCGCCTCGATGCGCCGCTCGGCGTCGAGCGGGGTGAAGCGCCCCGGGATGAGCTGCGGGGCGGCGTTGCCTAACGTGACGACGAAGAGCGTGCTGTCGCGCCGCGCCGACTCGAGGACGTGGGCGATCGAGTCGAGCGTCGCCCGGCGCACCCCGTCGGGGGCGATCGTGACGGCGATGACGTCGGCGTCGAGGGTGTCGACGAGCTCGAGATCCTCGCGGATCGCCACCGGGGGCGGGCCGGCGTGGAGGACGGGAAAGACCTTCACCCCGATCGCGAAGTCTCCCTCCGGCCGCTCGCGGAGGCGGACGTTGTCATAACGGTCGTAGCCGCGGATCGCGCCCGAGGACGGCCAGAGCTTGGCGATGATCACCCCGGCCCAGACCGCGGCGCAGGCGGCAAGGATGACCCGCACCGTCGCGCTGGCCCGGTAGCGCGCGGGGAATGCCGGCGCGAACAGCGGGACGTAGAAGAGCGTCGCCGACGAGAGCGCCGCCGGCGACGCGGTCGCGGCGAGCGCGCCGTACTGCGCGGCGAGCAGGGTGAGCACGATCGACGGCGGCGCTGCGCCGTAGCGGACGGCGAGCTGGACGATCGCGGCGCCGGCGATCAGCGTGTCGTAGAGCGCGATCGGCACGCCCATCGACGGGAGCACGAAGCCGCGTGCGGTGGCGTACCACGCCTGCGTGGCGAACAGCAGCAGCGTCACCGGCCAGAGCCAGGCGACGGCCGCGAGCGCGCGCCCGTACTCCAGCGATCCCGTCGCGAGGACGACGATCACCCCGGGAAGGAGCAGCAGCCCGGCGAGCCCGGTCAGGCCGATGAACCGGCGCGGGAGCATGCGCGCCCCGGCGATCCGGTTGGTCAACCACACGTTCCAGGCGAGGATGAGCAGGACCGCCGCGACGTGGAGGTGCGAAAGCGCGGAGCTCATCCCCGCGCGCGAAGCTCGCTGCGTACCTCGCGCGGGGCGAGCCGGCGGGTGAAGACGTCGACCGCCTTCTGCGTGTCGTGCAGCGCCGTCGCCAGGATGTCGAGGAGGAGCAGCCCGCGTCCCGGGAACGCGTGGGCGACGATGTGGCAGCCGTCGATCATGAGCAGCCCGGCAACGACACCGTCAGGCAGCGCGCGCACCACCGGGGCGCCGGCCGGGTTCAGCCCGACGGCGCCCGCCGCGGCGATGACCAGCCCCGACACCAGCGACTGGTCGTCGAGCTTCGCGGCGGAGACCCCGAGGAAGTCCACGGTGAGGTGCGCGTAGGGCTGTCCGGCTGCCTGCGACACGAGCGGGGGGTGGACCACTCAGAACATCGACATCGCGAGGAACGACTTCAGCGAGTCGTTCGTCGAGCGCAGGCGATGCGAGAGGAGCCGGACCACCGCCCAGTGAACCTTGTAGGCGATGTCGCGATTGAAGTCGAGCAGGAGCTCGAAGTCGGAGCGGCTGATCGTGATGACCTTCGTCCCGCCGTTGGAGATCGCGTCGGTGGAGCGCTCACTGCGGTCGAACACCGCCATCTCGCCGAACAGGGCACCCTGCTTGAGGATCGCGAGCGCCTCCTCGCCGCTGCCCGGGACCTCGCGGCTGATGCGCACCTCTCCCTCGACGATGAGGTAGAGGCGGTTGCCCGCCTCGCCTTCGCGGAAGATGTACTCCCCGGAGACGAAGTTCTGCTCGCGGCAGACTTCGGCGACGCGCGCGAGCTCCCCGGTATCGAGGTCCCGGAAGATCGAGACGTTCCGCAGCAGCTCGGTTATCGCCATCGGCGGCAGTTTCCTCGGGCGGGCAGGGGGAGCAGCCAAGCTAGGAGGCGCCCTCGGCGCTGGCAAGGCGAAGAACCGCCGTTAGCTTCCTCCGGATGGCCGAGCGCACGACCACTGGCACGACGGAATCGCGCTTCAACCTCCCGAACACGCTCTCGCTGTCGCGGGTCGTGCTCGCCGCGCTGTTTCCCTTCGCTCGAACGCCGACGCCGCAGGCGGTGCTGATCGTCCTCGCCGCCGCCTCCGACTTCTTCGACGGATGGATCGCGCGAGCGCGGCACACCTCGTCGAAGTGGGGCGCGCTGCTCGACCCGATCACCGATCGCATCTTCGTCATCGTCGCCCTCGCGACGTACCTGTTCATCGGCGCACTCACCACCGGCGAGTACTTCACGATGATCGCGCGCGACCTTGCGACGGCGATCGGCTTCCTCGTCGCGCGCGTCGTCCCGTCGCTGCAGAAGGTGACGTTCAAGGCGCGGTGGGCGGGAAAGATCACGACGACGGTGCAGCTGCTCGTCCTCCTCGCCGTGCCGCTCGCGCCGGGGCTGGTGCGTCCGCTCGTGGTGGCGGTCGGCGTGCTCTCGGCGTGGGCGATCATCGATTACACGATCGCGCTCCAGCGCGCCCGCGCCGCCGCCGCGTGAAGCTTCGTGTCGCGACGCCGCTGGCCGCGGCTGCATGGGTCGCGCTCATCGCGCTCATCGCGCTCATCGCGCTCGTCGCGCCGCGCGATCTGCGCGCGCAGCAGCATCCGGTCGCAGTTCCCGAGCTGCGCGTCGACGCGACATCGGCGCGCATCCCGCGCCTCGAGCTTTCGGGGGGGGCGGTCGTGCCGATCGGGATCTACGTCCGCCTCGCCCTGACCGCCGGGGCGGGCATGACGAAGCAGGACGGTCTCCCCCGGGCCGCCGCCCGCGGCGACGCGATCGCGCGCTTCGAGCTCGACCCCCTCAAGCAGCACACCCGCGGGGCGTACATCGGCGGCGGCGCCTCACTGCTCGGGCGCAACGGCCCGCACGTCCGCGCCTACCTCGCGCTCGTCGCCGGCATCGAGCTCAAGCAGCGCGCGGGGTGGGTTCCCTCGATCGAGGCAGGCCTCGGCGGGGGAGCCCGCCTCGGATTGGGGCTCCGCCGCGCGATGGAGCGCTGGCGGTGAGGGGTCAGGGACCAGGGGTCGGGCGTTAGGCACGGCGCAAGAAAGAACCATGGCGCCGGCACGGCGGGTCGAACGGCCGGCAGCGCAGTTCCTGGCCCCTGACCCCCTTTCGCCCCCCAAACGCCAGAGCGCCCCCGAAGAACGGGGGCGCTTATTACTTCATCACTGCGACGTCAGGCCGCTGAGGTCTGCTGCTGCCGGGCCTTCGGGGGCTGCGCGAAGCGCTCGCCGAGCGTGCGGAGCTGCTGGTGTTCGGTCTCGCTCAGCTCGGGGTACCGCGCGTTGAGATAACCCATCGTCTCGTCGAACCACGCGGCCTGATCCTCGACTTCGGCGCCAACTACGCCACACTGCATGATGTGCTGGAACAACTCATCGCGGGCTTCCTCGAACGGGGTGGGAGCGGCCGCGGCTGGTCTGCTCGGTCTGGTGTTGTTTCTGACTTGTTTGGCCATGTATTGGGGATTCGGGGTGTCGGAAAGCTGAAATATAACACCGGCGGGAAGGGGCTCTCAGCCCGAAGACCCCCCGCGGCTGCGACCGCATTCTCTCTTGCACTTCTCGTGCGAAGCTGCTTGTACACCATAAAGCCACCGCTGATCGCGCAAAATCAGGCTTTTTCCACCTGACGTCATGCCGGGCGGCCTTCCTCGAAGCGGAGAATGAGCTCGGTGAGCTCGTCGGGTGCCTCCTCCGGGATCAGGCGTCCTGCCCCCGGGATCCGCGCCAGCCGCGCCTCGGGGATCGTTCCGGCGAGGCGTTCGGCGGTCTTCAGGTCGAGCCATCGGTCGCGCTCCCCGGCGACGATCAGCGTCGGCGCGGCGATCGAGCGCAGCTCTTCCTCGTGCAGGTCCTGGCCGCGAATCGAGCGCACGATCGTGTGCAGCTGCTCGACACCGTCGCGCCCGACGAAGGGCGCGAGATAGCGTGCGATGAGGCCGTCGGGCATCGCCTGCGGCTCGGCGACGCTCGCCTCGAGGAGTGGCCTGAGCAGCGGCGTCGCGCCGAGCACGCCGCGCTGCTGGCGAAGGGGGGCGCGACGTACCGCGCGCTGGAACAGCTTCACGTCCTCGCCCGGGACTTCGTCGATGTCCGGCGGGCTCACGAGGACGAGCCGTTCGACCCGGTCGGGATGCGACGCGGCGAGCCGCAGGGCGACGAGCGCGCCGAGATCACAGCCGACGATCGTCGCCTGCGGGATCCGCTGCGCCGTGAGCACGCGGTCGATGTACTCGGCCTGCGCGGCGACCCCGTATTCACCGTCATATGGACGGTCGGACTCCCCGTGGCCGAACAGGTCGATCGCCAGCGCGGTGTGGCCGGCGCGGGCGAGCTCCGGCGCCACCTCGCGCCAGAGGAAGCCGGATGTCCCGAGCCCGTGCAGGAGCGCGATCGGGCGTCCGCCATGACCATAGCGGGCGACGTGCACCGCGCCCGGACCGACCGGGACGCGCAGGAGATCGGCGTCGATGGGAAGCGCTGGTGGCGGGGACGAGCGAGCGAACGTGGACCGGCGAATGCTCACAGGACACACGGTCGCGGTCAAGCGGCGAAATGTGCCGCGTCGACCGCGGGGGCAGATTGGCGCACTCCCGGCAACTCGTCTAACTTTCCTGCCGCATGTCGGACCAGACCTACGACGAAGGACGCGCGAAGAACCTCCAGGCGCTGCTGCTCGCGCTCGCCGACCGTATCCGCGAGCTCAACGAGGCGGGAACGCTGCTCCAGCACGCCCCCGAGCTGACGCGGCTCATCGGCGAGGTGAGGAGCGAGCTGTTTCACTACGAAGTGCGGGCCACCTACGACACCCCCGAAGTCGCCGAGAACCGCAGAATCGTCTCGGAGGCGAAACAGAAGGAAGAGACTGAATGGCAGCCAAACGAGTGGAAACCGGAAGAGGAAGACGATCCCGAGTGGTGAGCGGGCAGCGGCGGTCGAACCGCCCCTTCGCCATCGCGTTAGGCGTGATCGCGATCGTCGGGGTCCTCGCCCTCGCCTGGACGGTCATGCGCCCGAAGCGCGGGGTCACCGAGGTCGACCTCAAGGCTGATCCGGCGCAGGCGCGCGGCTACCTGCTCGGCGACTCGACCGCGCCGGTGCAGGTGATGGAGTATGCCGACTTCGAGTGCCCGGCGTGCGCGACCTTTGCGACGCTGACCGAGCCGGACATCCGCAAGAACCTGATCCAGACGGGGAAGGTGAGCTGGCGCTACTACGACTTCCCGCTGCCGATGCACAAGAACACCTGGGACGCCTCGAACGCCGCCGCCTGCGCCGACGAGCAGGGCAAGTTCTGGGAGATGCACGACATGCTCTTCGCCAACCAGGACCGCTGGAACGGCGAGGCGACGAGCAGCCCGAAGCCGCAGTTCAAGGAATACGCGCAGACACTGGGGCTCGACGTGCCGAAGTGGGAGGCGTGCTACGACGCCGACCGATACCGCTCGCGGGTCGCCTCGAACCGCGCCGAGTCGGAGCGGCGCCACGTCGAGAGCACGCCGACCTTCATCATCGGCGGGAAGATGGTGGCCGGCGCCCTCTCCTATGACCAGTTCATGAAGTACTACGAGGAGGCAGCGCGCGCGGCGGCGGCGCCGGCGGGGAAGACCCCGGCCGCCGCGCCTGGCGCACGGGCGGACAGCGGGAAGAAGCTGTGACGAGGCGGATGCTCGCCGCGCTCCTCGCGCTGGTCGGGCTGTTCGTCGCGCTCTACCTCACGCTCTACAAGATCGGCGTCGTCGGTGAGCTGGTCTGCGCCGCCGGCTCGTGCGAGACGGTGCAGACGAGCCGGTGGGCGATCTTCCTCGGCGCCCCGGTCGCAGCGTGGGGGGTGGGCTACTACCTCGCCGTCTGCGCGATCGCGATTGCCGGGACGACCGAGCGCTGGGAGGACTCGTCCGCCCTCTCGCTCGGTATGCTGCTGCTGACGGGGTGGGGCGCGCTGTTCTCCCTCTGGCTGACCTGGCTCGAGCTGTTCGTCATCCACGCGATCTGCCAGTGGTGCGTGGGGAGCGCGCTGATCGCGGTCGCGCTGTTCGTCGTCTCGCTGCTCGACTGGCGCGAGACGCGCCTGCTCGCCCGCGACCGGGCACCGATCGCCGGCTGACGGCCGGCGGCGCCGGCCGCTGCCTAACGCGCGCGGGCGATGCGCAGCGCGGGACGGGTCGGCTCGTCGACGCGGACGTCTTCCTTGGCGCGCTTCCGGTACGGCACCAGGTCCTGCCCGAGCACGACGAGCGTGCGCGTCGCGACGACGCTCGCCAGCGGCTCCGGGATCCCCATCACGCGGATGTAGTTGTCGATCGCCCGGTCGAACGACAGGTCCTCGGCCAGGGTGTCGACGAACATCAGCGCGTTGTCGACGTGCGCGCGGATCACCGACTCCTCGGCCCGCGCCTGCGCGAGGCGCAGCCGGCGTTCCGCGTTCTCCGACAGCTTGCGCGGGAAGATCGATTCGGGGAGCAGGCGGCGAAGCATCGGTCGTTCCTGGTGAGGGGGCTTGGGTCAATCTAAGGCATGCAGCGTGCCCGGTTACAACCCTTGACCGAGCCTCCGCCACTGGGGTGCCAGGGGCCAGTAGTGAGGAACTGCGGTTCCGCCGTCCCTGGCTACTGGCCCCTGGCCCCTGACACCCGCCTAGCGGCGACCCTTCAGCTTCTCGTAGTTCCGGTCGATCTTCTTCACGTATCCAAGCGTCTCCCGATACCGCCATCGGTCTATCTTCGGCGCGACGCGCTCTATGCTCGTCCACTGGGCGTCGCTGAGCTGGAGGCCGCGGGCGGCGATGCAGGCGCGGAGGATGGGGCCCTCGCCGGCGTTGTAGCTGCCGAACATGAAGCGATGGCGCTCGTCGTCGGGGACGCGCTTCTGCCACACCGTCCACAGCCAGCGGTCGTGCATGATCCCCGCGGCGATGTTGAACTCGGGATCGTCGATCGACCGGAACTCCGGGCGCTTCGAGGCGATCGCGGCGAACGTCGACGGCATGAGCTGCATGATCCCGCGCGCCCCGACCCAGCTCTTCGCGTTCGGGTTCAACTCGGACTCGGCGATCCCCTGCGCCTTGAAGAGGCGCCAGTCGAATGGCGCGCCGAAGTAGCGCTTCGAGTACTTCCTGAAGATGTCGTCGTACCGCGACTGGTCGCGCGCCACCGCGCGCGCCGAGTCGGCGCGACGAAGCGTCGCGCCGACCTTCCGCGATTGCGCGCCCGCCGGAATCGCGATGAGGATCGTCGCGAGCAGGGCGAGCGCCCAGGGCAGTGCGCGAGGGCGGGTCACGTCAGTTCAGTGCCTGGGAGACGACGATCGCGATCGAGAGAAAGAGCGCGGCGATGAAGATCGCGACCGCGATGTTCCCCTTCTTCAATTCCTCCCGGAAATCCATCTCCGGAGTGAGCGCGTCGATGATGCGGTAGCTGGCATACATCAGCACCACGCCGAGGATTGCGTAGAGAAAGTTGACGACGATGATCGGCAGTTCCATGGGCGTCGGCCGGGAGGGGAGGAGGTACGCGATGGAGCGAATATCGCGCGCCGCGGCAGCGGGCGATACCGCGTCATACTGGTCCGCGCGCCGGGATGTTGCAACGGCGGGCGGTTGGCGCCCGGGGGCGAGCGGCGGTACAATATGCGCACCCGCGCGCGCGGCCCCGCTCACCCGCCTCCCCCCTCGCGATGGATCTCGAGCTCTCCGACGTCGTCCGCGTCGCCCGGCTGATGATCCCGAGCCGCGACGTCGACGGTCCGGACATCGCGCCTCCCCAGCCGCGCATCGGCGACATCGCCACCGTCGTCGGAGCGTTAGGCGACGACCTCTATCTCATCGAGCACGCCACCGACGACGGCCGGTCGCTCTGGCTGGCCGAGTTCCACGTCGCGGAGCTGGAGCTGGTGGCGAAGGGGAGCGACTTCTGAGGGGGGGTGGGAACGGCGGGACGGCGCGACCGAGGCGGCGGGGACCACCGAACGACGGCACAGACACGAACGGACGCCGAGCGGCGCCGCGCCATCCAGGGGTTCGCGGTGGCAAGCGGGGCTCGTCTTCGTTCCGCGGCTCGCGAGATGACCTCGCCCGCGGGGGCAAACCAGTTCGGCGGTGGTGCGACCCGCTCGGGCCCTGCGGGCTGTCCGGGAGCCTCTGTCTTTTTTGGGCGCGGTAGCGCGGCCGCCGTTCCGCCCGACGCCGTTACGCAGTCCCCGGCGCCGTTGCGCCGCACGGCACCCGCATGCACTATCTGCGGCGGCCGCTCGCTCCGGCGGGCGGTCGCCGCTCCCGCATTGCCGTCGCCGCAGCCTGACGCTCCACCCCGGGGGACTGATGCGCCGCCTCGCCGCCTGCCTCTTCGCGCTCCTCGTGCTCCCCGCGCCCGCCGCGGCGCAGGGGAAGTTCCCGCCCGACTCGCTGAAGAACCTGAAGGTCTTCGCGAAGAACACCCCGGTGCGGGCGCTGCTCGACACGATGCGCACCTTCGCCGGCGCGCTCGGCGTGCGCTGCAACTACTGCCACGTCGGCAATGAGGGAGAGCCGCTCTCCGCCTACGACTTCGCGTCGGACAAGAAGCCGGAGAAGGAGAAGGCTCGCGTGATGCTTCGCATGGTCGCGTCGATCAACGACGAGCAACTGCCGAGGCTCGAGGCGCGACGCCAGCCGCCGGTGGTCGTGGGCTGTGCGACCTGCCACCACGGGATCGCGGTGCCGCGTCCGCTGCAACAGGTGATCCTCATGGCGTACGATTCCACCGGTGCGGATTCGGCGATCGCGACGTACCGCGCGCTGCGGCAGCGCTATTACGGGCGAGCCGCATACGACTTTGGCGACGCTCCCCTCGCCGACGTCGGCTCGGCGCTCCGCGCGCGGCGGAAGTTCGCCGACGCGGTGCGCTTCTATCTCCTCAATACCGAGTTCGCGCCGACCTCACCCTTCGCCTTCCGCGCGGCTGGCGAGGGGCAGCTCGCCGCCGGCGACACCGCCGCCGCGATCGCCAGCCTCGAGCATGCGCTCATGCTCAACCCGAGGGACGCACAGCTGCAGCGCATGCTCGAGTCACTGAAGCGGAAGCCATAGCGCCGCGGCCGTCAGCGACTCCGCCGGGGCCGTCAGCGACTCCGCCGGGGCCGTCAGCGACTCCGACCCCTGTCGGGGGGGGACACCGTTTTGCGGCGCGGCGGTGCGAATGTGTTCACGACGGCGCTCCGCGGTAGCGGGAGAGCCAGGCGTCGCTCCACGAGTCGAAGTTTCCGTCGCGCAGCGCGGCGCGGGCGTCGCGCATGGTGTCGAGGAGGAAGGTGAGGTTGTGCAGCGCGAGGAGGCGGAGGCCGAGCATCTCTTCGGCGACGAAGAGGTGGCGGAGGTAGGCGCGGTCGTAGCGCGTGCAGCCCGGGCAGCCGCATCCTTCGACGAGGGGGCGGCGATCGGTGCGATGGCTCCCCTTCCGTATCTGCACCTTCCCGTCGGGAGTGAAGGCGGTGCCATCGCGTCCCATCCGGGTCGGGGCGACGCAGTCGAAGAGGTCGATCCCGCGGCGGACTCCCTCGACCAGGTCGTCGGGAAATCCGACGCCCATGAGGTACCTCGGCAGCCGCGCGGGGATGATCGGGGTGCAGACCTCGAGGATCGCGTACATGTCCGGCTTCGCCTCGCCGACGGAGAGGCCGCCGATCGCGATCCCGCGCCAGTCGCCCGTTTCGAGGATCGCGGCGACCGAGGCGCGGCGGAGCTCCGGGTGCGTCCCGCCCTGCACGATCGGGAAGAGCGCCTGCGGCGGGGCGGCCCGCTCCGCCTCGGGGTCGGCGGGGAGGAGCGAGGGGAGGTCGTCGGGGAGGACCGCGCCGGTCATCGTCAGGCCTAACGGCGCGCGGCCGTCGCGCCCGATCCGGTCGAACTCCGTGCGGCAGCGGTCGAGCCAGCGCAGGCTCCGCTCCATCGCCGCCCGCGCCGGTCCCTCCCCGGCCTGGCCGGCGATCAGCTCGTCGAGCTGCATGACGACGTCGGCGCCGATGTTGCGCTCGATGCGCATCACCGCCTCCGGGGTGTACTCGTGCATCGACCCGTCGAGGTGGCTGCGGAAGACGACGCCTTCCTCGCCCACCGTCCGCAGCTTCGCCAGCGAGAACACCTGGAAGCCCCCGGAGTCGGTGAGCATCGGTCCCTCCCACCGCGCGAAAGCGTGGAGCCCGCCGAGGGCGCGGACCATCATGTCGCCCGGGCGCAGGTAGAGGTGGTACGCGTTGGCGAGCACCATCCGTCCGCCGGCATCCGCCACCTCGTCCATCGACAATCCCTTGATCGTGCCCTGGGTCGCGACCGGCATGAACGCCGGCGTCTCGACGACGCCGTGCGGAGTGGCGAACTCCCCGAGACGTGCCGAGCCCTGCTCGCGAGCGACGCGGAATGAAAACTGGCCGGTGGTGGACACGTCGATTGGTAACGACCACCCTCATGGTTGCTCAAGTCCCGACCGCTTCCGGGTTGACACCCCTCCCGGGACGCGCCCACGTTCCACCGATGGTTGCACGGCTCCCCACCCCCCAGAGGAGGAAGTGATGACCAGCCTCGGCGCGTTGTGGCTCCCAATCCTGTTGTCCGCGGTCTTCGTGTTCATTGCCAGCTCGGTGCTGCACATGGCCACCCCCTGGCACAAGAACGACTATCGAAGCGTTCCGCAGGAAGAGCAGGTCACGGCCGCGCTGCGGCCGCTGGCGATCCCCCCGGGCGATTACATGGTGCCGAGGGCGAAGAGCATGGACCAGATGCGCTCCCCCGGGTTCGCCGAGCAGATGCGGCAGGGGCCGGTGCTGGTCATGAGCGTCCTCCCCAACGGGATGACGCCTATGGGCGGGTTGCTCGTGAAGTGGTTCGCCTACCTGCTCGTCGTCTCGTTCATCGCCGGCGGGATCGCCTCGCACGTCCTCCCCCCCGGCTCCGACCGGCACGTCATCCTCCACACGACGGGAATGGCGGCGTTCCTCGCCTACTCGCTGGCGCTCTGGCAGATGGCGATCTGGTACCGGCGCTCGCTCGGCACGACGATTCGCGCGACGATCGACGGGCTCGTCTACGGGCTGATCACCGGCGCGACCTTCGCCTGGCTCTGGCCGCGTTAGGCGGGCGCGCCTCCCCCGTTTCCCGAGCCACGAGGCTCGACTTCGATGTCCCTGCAGCTGACGGTGCCCGACATCCAGCATCTGCTCGAGCCGAACTACCGCGTCCAGCGCGAGATCGGCCGCGGCGGGATGGCGACGGTATACCTGGCCGAGGAGGTGAAGCACGGCCGCGCCGTCGCGATCAAGGTGCTGCACCGCGACTTTGCGCCCGCGTTCAGCGCCGACCGCTTTCACCGCGAGATCGGGATCGCGGCGCGGCTGTCGCATCCGCACCTCGTCCCCCTGATCGACTCGGGCGAGGCGGGGGGGATGCTCTACTACGTCTCCGCATACGTCACCGGCGGTTCGCTGCGCGACCGCCTGCGCCGCGAGCACCGCCTGCCGATCAGCGACGCCGCGCGCATCGCGCGACAGGTCGGCGCCGGGCTCGACTTCGCCCACCGCGCCGGCTTCGTCCATCGCGACGTGAAGCCGGAGAACATCCTGTTCGCGGACGGTCTCGCGCTCATCGCCGACTTCGGGCTGGCGCGCGCGGCGTGCAGCGAACCGGGGGAGCGCGTCACCGGCTCCGGGTTCGCCGTCGGCACCCCCGACTACATGAGCCCGGAGCAGGCGGCGAGCGAGCCCGATCTGGACGCGCGCAGCGACATCTACAGCCTCGCCTGCGTCGTCTTCGAGATGCTCACCGGCACCGCCCCCTTCAGCGGCTTGTCGGTACGGGCGACGATCGCGAAGCAGGTGGCCGAGATCCCGCGGCGCGTGCGTACCCTCCGCCCCGAGGTGCCGCCGGCGATCGACGATGCGGTCGCCCGCGCCCTGGCGAAGGACCCGGCGCAGCGATTTCCGACCGTCACGGAGTTCACCGCGGCGCTCGCCGACCACGCGCCGTCGCGCGGCCACGCGGTATCGCTCACCACGCGCGGCATCGCCGTGCTCCCGTTCGTGAACGTGAGCTCCGAGCCGGAGAACGAATACCTCAGCGACGGGATCACCGACGAGCTCATCGACCAGCTGGCGAAGGTCGACGGCATTCGCGTCGCGTCGCGGACGTCGGTGTTCGCGCTGAAGGGAAAATCCCAGGACGTGCGGGCGATCGGCGCGCTCCTCGGCTGCACCTCGGTGCTCGAGGGAACGGTCAGGCGATCGGGGCAGGAGTTGCGGATCACCGCGCAGCTGACCTCGACGGAGGACGGCTCGCTCGTCTGGTCGCAGCGTTATGACCGGCACCTCGCCGACGTCTTCGCGATCCAGGACGAGATCGCGCGCACGATCGTGAACACCCTTCGCGCGACCTCGTTCGCCGACCTCTCGGCCACGCCGCACCCGCGCCGGCAGACGACGAACGTCAATGCGTACAGGCTCTACCTGAAGGGGCGCTACGAGTGGAACCGCCGCACGCAGGAGGGAGTCGCCGCCGGCATCCGGTATTTCCAGCAGGCGATCGCCGAGGATCCGTCCTACGCGCTCGCCTACACGGGGCTCGCCGACTGCTACGCGCTGCAGGTGGACTACCGGAGCATGCCGGTCGTCGAGGGGTTCGTCGCGGCGAAGGACTACGCGCGGCGGGCGATCGCGCTCGACGACACGCTCGCCGAGGCGCATGCGTCGCTCGCCTGGACGCTCTTCATCTACGACTGGGATTGGGCCGGGGCCGAGCAGGAATTCCGGCGCGCCATCGACCTCGATCCGCGCTACGCGACCGCGCACCAGTGGTATGCCTTCCTCCTCGCCTCGCGCGCGGCGTTCGGTGACTCGCTGGTCGAGGCGCACACGGCGGTCGAGCTCGACCCCGGCTCGACCTCGGCCCGGCGCTCGCTCGCCTGGAGCTACTACTATGCGCGCCGCTACGACCAGACTCGCTATCATCTCGAGCGGGCGATCGAGATGAACCCGAACGCCGAGGAGAACTATCGCGTGCTCGGGCTCACCCTGGCGATCGAGGGAGAGCTCGACGAGGCGGTCAAGGTGCTGGGCGAAGCGGTCACGATGGAGGGATCGGGGAGCTACACCAGGGCGACGCTCGGCTTCGCCCTGGCGAAGGCGGGAAAGACCGCCGAGGCAATGGAGATCCTCGCTCATCTCGAGGCGCGCGCAGAGTGCGAGTACGTCTCGCCGGCCGCCTTCGCGACGACGCTGATCGGGCTCGGCCAGGCCGAGCGGGCGCTCGACTGGGCGGAGCATTCGCTCGAGGACCGGCGCGGCTGGCTGGCGTACCTGCGGGTGAACCCGCTGCTCGATCCCCTGCGCGGGCATCCGCGGTTCGACGCCCTCGTCGAGCGGATGCGGCTGGCCCCGGCGGCGAAGGGTGCTGCCTGACGCTTTCCATGAAATCCACAGGAGGTCACTCATGAATTCGATCGTCAGGGCGCTGCTCGCCGTCACCCTCGGCGCGGGGCTGGCGACGCCGGCGGGGGCGCAGAGCATTCACGACTTCGCCGCCTGGCTGGCAATGATGTCCACGCCGTACGGGACGCTGCCTCCAGTGGTCACGCGGAAGATGGCGGGGCGGTCCGCCGGGACCGCCGCGGGAAGGACGTTCGAGCTGCGCTACGGGCATTTTGCCCTCGACAACCAGAGCGACGCGGTGCACATCGGCGGCGTCGGCGCGCGATTTGGCGGGCTCGGACTCGTTGCCGGCTACGAAGGGTGCAGCGGCTGCGACGGAAGCCTCATGCTCGGGGCCGACTACGAGGGCGGCCTCGTCGAGCAGCTGCTGACGGGGAATGGCGCGCGGACGCTGTTCATCCTCGGCCTCCGGCCGTCGGTCGGCTTCGGGCGTTCGACCGGGAGCGGCCCGGACATCAGCTCGATCACCGCCGCCCTGGACGTGCCGATCTCGGTCGCGGTCCCCGTCGGGACGACGGCCCGGATGGTGCCGTTCGTCGCCCCGGGTTACGGCGTCGGTGCGTTGCGCGGCGGGGGGGACAGCGAGTCGGGGACGAGGGGGTCGATCGCGTTCGGCGCCGCCCTCGTCGACCTCGCCCCGGGGCTGGGGGTCAACCTCAGCTGGCGCAAGGTCTTCCTCGACCAGGCGCCGACGACGATCGGCGTCGCCCTCACCTTCGACCGTTAGGCAGCACGCGCCGCTTCACCTTCCCGCCACCACACCGTGGACTACCGTATCGCCGTCGACTCCGATGCGCCGCTGCTGGCGGACATCAACCAGCAGCTCATTCGCGACGAGTGGGGCGGTGGCGGGATGGAGCTCGAGCATCTCGAGGCACGGATGCGCCGGTGGATCGAGGAGGGCGACTACACGGCCGTGATCTTCCTCGAGGAAGACGAGACTGTCGCCTATTCACTGGTCAGCATCGACGACGACTCGGCGTACATCCGCCACTTCTTCGTCCTTAACGAGCACCGCGGCCGAGGGATCGGCCGGCGCGCAATCGCCACCCTGCTCGGCGAGATCATCCCCGCCGGCCGCCGGATCACCCTCGACGTGCTGGCGAGCAATACCGTGGGCCACGCATTCTGGCGCTCGGTCGGGTTCGGGGACTACGCGATCCGGATGGAGCGGCTTCCCGGAGGCTCGGAGCCGGTCAACTGATCGCTCGATTGTCGTCGAGAGTGCGAGCTGGGATGAATCCCCGACCCCCATCGTTGCAGGGTGATCACCGTACGGCCGTACCCATCTCCGACAGGCTGCCGATGCTCTTCCACCCTTCGCCGCCTCCGCAGCGCCCTCGGCATCGCGGTCACGCGGGACGTGCGCCGGGGCAGGATTCGGAACGGCGACGAGTGAGGAGCGACGCGATGACGAGCGACCGGGTTCACGGAATCGCGAGGGCCCCGGTGCCACCCAGGGAAAATGACGCGCGCCCACTCGCCACTCGTCCCTCGTCGCTGGCTGGATGATCGCCCTGACTCGTGAGATCAGCCCGTCGATCGTGAGCTGCGAGCTCACGCATCTCGATCGAACGCCAATCGATCTCGCCCGTGCGCGCGCCGAGCACGATGCGTACGAGGCTGCCCTCCGCGAGTGCGGGTGTGAGGTGCGGCGACTTCCCGCTGATGAGACGATGGCGGATTCGGTGTTCATCGAGGACACCGCGATCGTGCTCGACGAGCTGGCGATCATCACGCGTCCGGGCGCGCCTTCACGCCGCGCCGAGACCGACGCGGTGCGCGAGGCGCTGCGCGAGCACCGCGCGCTGCGCGAGCTCAGCGCGCCGGCGATCCTGGACGGGGGTGACGTGCTGCGGATCGGCCGACGGCTCCTCGCCGGGGTCGGGCCGCGCAGCAACGACGAGGGGCGGCGGCAGCTCGCGGCGTTCGCCGCGCCGCACGGGTACAGTGTCGAAGCCGTGCCCTTCGCCGGCTGCCTCCACCTGAAGACCGCGGTGACGCTGGTCGCAGACGACACCGTCCTCTTCAACCCGGAGTGGGTGGATGCGTCAGCGTTAGGCGTGGCGCGCGCGATCCCGGTCGATCCGGCCGAGCCCTTCGCCGGGAACGCCGTCCGACTCGGTGAAGTGGTCATTCATCCGGCGGAGTTTCCGCGGACCCGCGCCAGCCTCGAGCGGGCGGGGATCCGGGTGCGGACCGTCCCGGCCGGCGAGCTGGCCAGGGCCGAGGGGGGCGTAACGTGCTGCAGCCTCCTCGTTGGGAGGCCCGGCTCGCCTCTCCGAACCGCGATGACGGCTGCGTTGGAATGGTGAGCCCCCCTTCGAGGGGTCGGAGTCAGGGCGGGGGCGAAAACCCGCTATTGACAAATCCGATTTAGTGTTGAAATATCAACACAGTTGATTTTTCAGCACTCCCGCTCCTCCCCGTTCCTGGATCGCTGCGCCGATGACCAAGAAGCAACCGGAAGTTCCCGCGCTGACCCGGCGCGAGCGGCAGGTGATGGACATCCTGCATCGTCACAATGGAGCGACCGTCGCCGAGATCATGGCCGAACTCCCCGATCCGCCGACCTACTCGGCGGTACGGTCGGTGCTGCGAATTCTCGGGGAGAAGGACCTGATCAAGCACAAGGAAGACGGGCCGCGGTACGTCTATTTTCCGGCCGAGGCGACCGAGCGCGCGCGGAACGATGTGCTGGCCCACGTCGTACGGACCTACTTCGCCGGCTCTCCCGAGCAGGCGGTGACCGCGCTCCTCCGCATGTCCGACGTCGAGCTGCCGGACGCCGAGGTCGAGCGCCTCCGTGAGAGCATCCGCCGCGCGCGGCAGAACGGGAGATGAACATGATCCCTCGCTTCCTCGTCGGAATCGCTGACCTGCCGGTGCGCGACCTCGCGATGCTGGTGCTGCTGGTCAAGGCGACGATCATCCTCGTGACCGCGTTGGCGATCACGGTCGCGATGCAGCGGGCCTCGGCCGGGGCGCGCCACCTCGTCTGGCTGGTCGCGTTAGGCACCCTCCTCGTCGTCCCGGCGCTGACCGCCTGGGGGCCGATCCGTTTGGAGATCCTCCCGGCGGCGAGCGCGCCCGGCGAGCGGGCCGCCACGCCGGCGGCGGAACCACCCGCTGCGAAGGCGAACGACCTCGCGGCGACGCGCTCCTTCCTCCCCGACGGCTCGACGCTGGCCGACGGGACTCCGGTGGCCGCGCCGGTCCCTGTCGCCGGGCCGCTGAGCGTCTCGGCGCGCATCGAGCGGATGGGAGTGCTGTCGATCGCCCTGACGGTCTGGGGGTCCGTCGCGCTCGTGATCCTCGGCTCGCTCGCCTGGTCCGCGCTGGTCGTGCGCCGGATCGTCAGGCAGGCCACGCCACTCGACCGCGAGGACTGGACCGGGCCGCTCTACGAGATCGCCGACCGGTTCGGGCTCGACGAGGCGCCGCGGCTGCTGCGGAGCGACGAGGCGAAGATGCCGTTCGCCTGCGGACTGCTCCGGGCGACGATCGTGCTCCCGGCGGAGAGCGATGGCTGGAGCCTCGACCGCCGGCGCGCGGTGCTGCTCCACGAGCTCGCCCACGTCCGCCGCCGCGACCTCGTCGGTCACACGTTAGGCAGGCTGGCCTGCGCCTTCTACTGGTTCCATCCGCTGGTCTGGACCGCCGCTCGCGAGCTGCGCTCGGAGAGCGAGCGCGCCTGCGACGACCTCGCGCTGTCCTGCGGCACCCGCCCCGCTGACTATGCCGAGCACCTGCTGGACATCGTCACGTCGATCCGCCGTGATGCCACCCCGTCGGTCGCGCTGGCGATGGCGCGCCGCAAGGAATTCGAGGGACGCATGCTCGCCATCCTGGATCCACACCTCCGCCGCGCCAACCCGACCCGCGCACAGTCGACGGCGCTGATCGCCTCGCTGGCCGTGGTCGCCGTCGTCGTCGGCGCAGCGGCGCCCGCGCGCCGCGTGCAGGGGCAGCCGGAAGGGGCGCCGTCGCCCACGCAGCAGCAGGGCGCACGGGGCGATACGGAACAGCCCTACGAGCAGCACTCGGCGCCGGGAGGCTACGACTACCGGAAGGTCAGCGAGAAGGTCAGCGAGAAAGTCACGAGCAAGGTCACGAGCAAGGCGGCGGGCCGGGCGATCGAGCGCGCGCTGGGGCCCGGCGGAGTTGCGGACGCCGATGCGATCGCGCGTGCCGCCGCGAACGGCAGCGTCCCGGAGATGGTGCGACTGCTCGAGGCCGGGGGGAAGGGCGGGGCGAAGGACTCCGATGACCGGCCGATCCTCCTCGCCAGGGTGCTGCGCACGGACACGAGCGCGGCGCTGCGGCGGGTGGCGGCGTGGGGATTGTCGGAGTACGCCGACAACGATGTCGCCGTCGAGGCGCTGGCCAGCGCGGTCGCGCACGACCGGGACGCCGAGGTGCGCGAGATGGCGGCGTGGGCGTTGGGCGATGCGAACGAGCGCGGCGGCGCGGCCACCGCGGCGCTGGCCGCGGCACTGAAGGGCGACGCCAGCACGAAGGTCCGGGCGACCGCCGCCTGGGCGTTAGGCAACATCGGCGCCCGCTCGTCGGTCGATGCGCTGGTCGCCGCGCTCGGCGACGGCAGCCCGGACGTCCGCAAGCGCGCGGTCTGGGCGATCGGCAACGTCGGGCCGCACCAGGCGCCCCCGGCGCTGGTCGCGCTGCTCAAGGACAAGGACCCGGAGATCCGCGAGCTGGCCGCGTGGGGGCTGTACCAGATCGAGGATCCATCGGCGGCGCCGGCGCTGCAGGCCGCGCTGAGGACGGAGACCGACAAGGACCTGCAGCTCTCCTACATCCGGGCGATGGCGGCGGTGGGGGACAAGTCGATCGACGCGATCCGGGAGCTGCTCGAATCGCCCGATCCACGGATCAAGTCGATGGCGGTCCACGCCCTTGCCGGCGGCGACGCGGCCGGCCCATGGCCGTGGCCGTGGCCGGAGCCCCGTCCCTATCCGGACGACCGTTAGGCAGGAGTGACCGGGCGTCGAGCCGACGCCCGGTCCATTGCCGGTCGATGCTGAATTTTCAACGTACCACCGGCCCTTCGCGGCCGCCAACAGCGGAGTCGTCATGCAACGGATCCATTCACTCGTGCTCGCCGCCACGGTCATGTCGCTCACCGGGAGCGCGCCCGCCTTCAACACCGACGACGCGGTGATCGTCGAGCGGGGGACACGCGCCTTCGACGGGCTGATCGAGCGTCCCGGGGCCGTCGTCAGGCCCGCTGTCGGCTTCGATGTCGGCGCGCTGCTCAGCGCGGCGCACGGCGCACCGCCGATCATCTGCGCGCTCGCCGCGCAGGCGGTGCGCAACCACGGCTGGAGCGACTGGAGCGACGCGCCGTCGACGCCGCTGCCACGAACGATCCTCCCGGACGAACGATCGCGCCGCCGCAACCGGCACGACGATGGAGACGGCTCGACGCTTTCCGCGGCCGACGTGCAGCAGCTGCTCGGCGGGCTCGCCTCGGGCGATGCCTGCGTGCGCGAGCTGTCGGTTCGCCTCCTCGGCCGCGCCGACGACTCGGCGGTCGCGCCGGGGCTGGTGACGCGGCTGAAGACGGGCAACCCTTCGCTTCGCGAGGTCGCGGCGCTTGGCCTCGGTCTTGTCGGCGCCGGGAGCGCGAGCGATGCGCTGGTCGCCGCGCTGCGCGACGGCGAAGCGGGGGTGCGCGCGAACTCGGCGTGGGCGTTAGGCAGGATCGAGAGTGGAGGCGCACTCGGCGCGCTCATCGGTCTCTTTCGCGATCCGGCCGAGACGGTCCGGGCCGCGGCGGTGGTCGCGGTCGGCCGGATGGACTCGACGAGCGCGGTGGCCGCGCTGGCCAGGGTCGTGAGGCAGGACGAGGCGCCATCGGTGCGCCGCGTCGCGGCGTGGGCACTGGGCCAGATCGAGGCGCACGAGGCGGTCAGCGCGCTCGGCGGCGCGCTCGCCCAGGACCGCGACGCCGGCGTCCGCGAGATGGCGGCGTGGGCGTTAGGCGAGATCGAGGATCACTCGGCGACGAGCGCGCTGGCGGCCGCGGCAAAGGGGGACGCCGATGACGACGTGCGCGAGACCGCGGTATGGGCGCTCGCCCAGATCGGCGACCGCTCGGCGGCCGACGTCCTCGATCAGGTGGTGGCCAGCGACAGGAGCTCGCGCGTTCGCGGCACGGCGGCCTGGGGGATCGGCCAGATCGAGGATGACGACGGCCGCGCGCCGGCCGGATTGCTGCAGGCGCTCAAGGACGCGAGCGCGGACACGCGGCTGAAGGCCGCCTGGGCGCTGGGCCAGATCGGCGACTCGGCCGCGCTCCCCGCGATCCGCGACGCGCTGAAGCAGGAGAAGAGCGGCGAGGTCAGCCGCGCCCTCATCCGCGCGCTCATGAAGTCCGGCGAGCACTCGGAGAGCGCGCTGACCGAGCTGCTCGACTCGAAGGATCCGCGCGTCCGTGAAGTCGCGGTCCGCGGTCTCGCAGGGAACAACCGCTTCAACCCCTGGCCCTGGCCCTGGCCCCGGCCGCGGCCGTTTCCGTGAACTGCAGGGGTCAGGGGTCAGGGGTCAGGTGTCAGGTGTCAGGTGTCAGGGGTCAGGTGTCAGGCA
>DASZNJ010000071.1:0-2317 GCA_035551575.1 Gemmatimonadaceae bacterium | reverse complement strand
GCCGAAGCTCCCCGGCCGGTACGCCTGGTCGCCTTCCCAGACGACCCCGTCGTCGTCGGCGACCTGCGCGCGCCCGCCGACGTTCACGGCGAGCTGCTCGAAGGGCACTGACCGATCGGCGAGCGCCGGCGCGCGGTAGGTGAAGCGCACGACCACCCGATCGGTGACCGGCTTCCCGTTGCGCGTCCCCCGCGCCTCGATGACGTTGTCGCCATCGACGAACGGCACCTGCCATTCGATGTGCCTGACGTCGTCCGGGCGTTTCCTGCCTAACGATATGCCGTTGGCGAACAGCTCGACCTGCGCCAGGTTCGAGTAGACGTCCACCGGCTGCCGCACCGCGCGCTTCCCCGCGCCGGGCCTCGCCGTCGTGTCCGTCCCCTCGCGCTGGAGCCAGCCGCGCGTCGCGATGTACGCCATCGGCTCGGGATTCCAGTTCGCCTTGTAGAGGAAGAAGACGTCCTTCGGCTGGCGGTCCCAGGTGAGCATCCCCTTCTGGTTCATGTTGGGGATCGAACCGCCGACATCGGGCTGCGAGAAGTCGAACTCGTTCCAGATCGCCGATCCGGCGAGCCAGGGACGCGCGCGGATCTGCCGCAGGTACGACTCGTGGAAGCGCAGCACCCACCGCCCGCTGAAGTCGAAGCGCTCCGGCTCGAGCGAGTTGACCCGCCCGTCGTCCTCGGCGCCGTACTCGCTGATGAAGAGCACCGCCTCCGGCGCGCGCGCGTGGCGGTTGTCCATCGCATTGCCGAAGTCGGCGAACTTCCCCCCGTACCAGCCGCTGTACATGTTGACGCCGAGGACGTCGGTGATCGTCGAGATCCCGGCGCGATCGTAGTCGGCGCTGGCATGGGTCGCCATCGCCGTCGGCCGCGTCGGGTCTTCGGCGCGGGCGACGCTGTCCATCGCGGCGGTGAAGTCGCGCACGTGGCGCATGTAGGCCGTGTCCTTCTGCGTCCCGATCCGCGCGCCCTGCTCGCTCCAGAGGAACACCTCGTTCATGATTCCCCACATCACCACCGCCGGATGGTTTCGGTGCTGGCGGATCATGTCGCGCAGCATGTCCTCGGACGTCGCGGTGAACTCCGGCGACACCGTGATGTAGTTGACGACGGGCACTTCTTCCCAGACGAGGAGCCCGAGCCGGTCGGCGGCGTCGAGCACCGCCGGATCCTGCGGATAGTGGGCGAGCCGGACGAAGTTCGCCCCCATCTCCTTGATCCACTGCATGTCGCGCACGTGCTCGTCGTCGCTCAGCGCCGAGCCGATGCCGGCCTTGTCCTGGTGCCGGTTCGTGCCGCGGACGGCGTACTTCGCGCCGTTGAGGAAGAACCCCGAGTCGGGGGTGAAGCGGTACCAGCGGAATCCCAGCGGGCTGTCCACGCGGTCGAGCAGCGTGTCGCCGCCGCGCACCTCGGTGCGCACCGTGTAGAGGTACGGGTCTTCGGGACTCCACAGCCGCGGCCGGGCGATCGCCGGAAGCGCGAGAGAAAAGTCGCTCGCGCCGCCGGCCGGCAGGACGAGAGCGGCAGCGGTCTGCGCAAGGCGGGCGCCGCTGTGGTCGAGAATCATGCTGACGACGCTCACCGGCCGCTCGACCGCCGCCTCGTTGACGACGTGTCCCTTCACCGCGGTCGTCGCGCGCGTGCGCGAGACGCTCGGCGTGGTGACGACGACACCGCTCGACGCATGATCGGTGACGTCGAAGTGCACGGGATCCGTCGCGACGAGCCAGACGTCGCGATAGATCCCGCCGTACAATGCGTACCCCACCGAGAGCGGGGCGATCGCGGTCGAGTGGCTGTTGTCCACCCGCACCGCGATCAGGTTGTCGCCGCCGGCGCGCAGCTGGCCGGTGACGTCGAAGGCGAACGCGGTGTAGCCGCCACGGTGCTCGCCGACCCGGATGCCGTTGACGTACACCGTCGCGACCTGGTTCGCGCCCTCGAAATAGAGGAAGAGGCGCCTGCCGCGGAGCGTCGAGTCGACCACGAGGTGCTTGCGGTACCACGACACCCCGCGGCGATAGCCGTCGACGTCGTCGAAGGGATCCTGCGCGTTCCAGGTGTGCGGCAACGCCACCTGGCGCCACGTGCTGTCGGGCGCCCCCGGGAGCTCGGCGCCAGGGGGTGAGCCCTCGAAGTAGCGCCACCCTGCATCGATCGAGTAGCGGATGCGCGGATCCGGAGCGCCGGTCGATGGCGACTGCGCGTGGACGGCCGGAGCAAGGCCCGCGGCCGCGCCGACGAGCGCGGCGACGACGAGTGCAGAGGCCGGCCGTGCCGGCGGGTGGCGCCGGCGCCCGGATGCGAAG
>DASZNJ010000070.1:0-5839 GCA_035551575.1 Gemmatimonadaceae bacterium | reverse complement strand
GCTGACGCGGCCCCGCGACGTTTCCGCCCGCCCCCACACGCCCTCGTCCGCACGACCACGCTCCAATGACCGTCTCAGCAGGCATCTTCCGGCAGTACGACATCCGTGGCATCGTCGGCCAGGACCTCACCACCGAGGCCGCATACGCCGTCGGTTCGGCCTACGCGACGTACGTCAGGCACCGCGGGACCAGCGGCGCCGTCGTCGTCGGCCGCGACAACCGTCCGAGTGGGCAGCAGCTCCGCGACGCGCTTGTCCGCGGGCTCAACGAGCACGGGTTGTTCGTCGTCGACATTGGTGTCGTGCCGACGCCGGTCATGTACTGGTCGCTGCACCACCTGCAGGTCGTCGGCGGAATCCAGATCACCGGCTCGCACAACCCGTCGGAGTACAACGGGTTCAAGCTCTGTCTCGGGACGCAGTCGATGCACGGTGCCCAGCTCCGGGAGCTGTACGCCATCCAGCAGCGCGGGATGACGCCGGCGCTCAAGGCGACCACGCGTGAGCAGCCCGGGATCATCGACCGCTATGTGGCCGACGTCGTCGCGAGAACGGGGAAGATCCGGCGCCCGATGAGGGTGGTCGTCGACTGCGGCAATGGCGCCGGTGCGCTCGTCGCGAAGCAGCTCTTCGACGGGCTCGGCGTCGAGATGATCCCGCTCTTCTGCGAGAGTGACGGGACCTTCCCGAACCATCATCCCGATCCCACCGTCGAGGCGAACCTCGTCGACATCATCGCCGCCGTCAAGAAGCACCGCGCCGATATCGGGATCGCCTTCGACGGCGATGCCGACCGCATCGGCGTGATCGACGACAGGGGAAAGATCATCTGGGGCGATCACGTCCTCATCCTCTACGCCCGCGACGTGCTCGCGCGGACGGGGAAGGGCCAGTCGATCATCTTCGACGTGAAGTGCTCGCAGGCGCTTCCCGACGAGATCGCGAAGGCCGGCGGGAGCCCGGTGATGTGGAAGACGGGGCACTCCCTGATCAAGGACAAGATGCGCGAGTTGAACGCCCCGATCGCCGGCGAGATGTCCGGACACATGTTCTTCGCCGAGGGATTCTACGGCCACGATGACGCGATGTACGGCGCCGCTCGCCTCCTCGCGATCGTCGACAAGTCCGGCCGGTCGGTGAGCGAGCTGCTCTCCGACGTTCCGCATTTCGTCTCGACACCCGAGCTGCGGGTCGACGTCCCGGAGCAGGAGAAGTTCGCGATCGTCGACCGGGCGGTGAAGCACTTCAGCGCGACGCACGAGGTCGTCGGCGTCGATGGCGCGCGGGTGCTCTTCGGCGACGGATGGGGGTTGATCCGCGCGTCGAACACGCAGCCGATCCTCGTCACCCGCTTCGAGGCACGGACGCCGGAGCGGCTGCGGGAGATCCGCGACGAGATGGAAGGGTGGATCCGCTCGCAGGGGATCGCGGTCTGAGCCGATGACCTCGCGCCGCAGGCTGATCGTCAGCGTCGCGGCCATCGCGATCGTCCTCCTGCTCGGGCGCGCGGTCGCCGCCGCGGCGCTCGACTACGCCTGGTACGACGGGCTGGGCGCTGGCGCGGTCTGGCGGGCGCGTGCGGTCTCGACCCTCGTCACCGCGGCGGTCACGGCGTCGCTCGGGACGCTGTTCGCGTTCGCGAACCTCCTCGCGGTGCGCGGGTCGGTGGTCTCGCTCGTCCTGCCGCGGCGCGTCGCGAACCTGGAGATCGGCGAGGAGGTGCCGCCGCGCTACCTCCTCGCCGCGTCGCTGTTCGCCGCGCTCCTCCTCGGCGCGGCGCTCACCGAGGTGCGGTGGCAGCCGCTGGCGCGCTTCGTCTACGGCGACGCCTTCGGCGAGAACGATCCCTATTTCGGCCGCGACCTCGGCTTCTTCGCCCACTGGCTCCCGCTCGAGCGGTCGCTGTACCTCTGGGCGCTCCTCGCGACGCTGCTCGTCGCCGCCGTGGTGGTGTTCCTCTACGCCCTGACGCCGAGCCTGCGCTGGGAGCGAGGGACCCTCCGCGTCTCGCAGTACGTGCGCCGCCACCTGACGATGCTCGCGGCGACGCTGCTCATCCTTCTCGCCTGGAGCTACCGGCTCGATGCCTTCAGCCTCCTCGGCAGCGGCAGCGGAGCGTTAGGCGAGTTCTCGTACGTCGACCACCGCGTGCTCGTGCCGGCGAACGTGCTGCTCTCGGTGCTGACCCTCGCCGGCGCACTGGCCCTCCTCTGGACCGGCTGGGCCGGCCAGCTCCGTGCCGCCTTCGCCACGGTCAGCGCCCTCCTCCTCCTCTCGCTCGGGCTCCACCAGCTGGCGCCGGCGATCGCCCGGCGCTTTGCCGGCCAGCAGGACCCCGTCGTCCGGGAGCGGCCATACCTCGCGACGCGCGCCGCCTACACGCGCCGTGCCTTCGCCCTCGCGCAGCTCGCCGGCGGAAGCGACAGCGTGATTGCCCGCAATCCCGGCCGCGCCACGCCGAGCTGGGACGACGGCGCACTGCTTCGCGCCGGCTCGCGCTCGCGCGGCGGCGACGCGACCTCGACGGTCGGCGGCCGCATGCTTCCCTCCGGCGAGCCCGCCGCCCTCGTCGTCGTTCGCGGAACCGCCGCGGATGGCAGCGACTGGGGAGCCCAGTATTTCTCGCTCTCGCGGGCTGACGACCGGGGCGCCCCCGTCATGATCGACGCCCGCGGTGCGCCGACGAGCGACTGGATCGCGCTCGCCCCCGTCCTCGTCGTCGACTCGGGGGACGGGTATGCGGTCGTCGCCGACAGCTCGCGCCGGGTCGCCGGCGTGCCGATCGCGGACGGCGTCACCCGTCTCGTGCCCGCGTGGGCACTCCAGAACTTCCGGCTCCTCAGCGAGGATCTCCCGCATCCCTCGCCGCGGCTGGTCGTCCATCGGTCGGCGCGGCGGATCGTCGAGGCGGTCGCGCCGCTGTTCGAGCAGGGCACCCACGTGACGCCGGCAATCGACGGCGACACGCTGCTCTGGATGATCGACCTGTACACCACCGCGCCCGACTACCCGTTGAGCGCGCACGTCGTCGTCGAGGGAACTGAGCTCGCCTATCTCCGCCACGCGGCGACGGCGGTGGTGAACAGCGCGACCGGACGCGTGCGGCTGGTCGCCGATTCGCTCGCGACCGACAACGATCCACTCACCCGGGGTTGGCGGCGCCGCTTCCCGGGGCTGTTCGTCACCACCGCGCAGCTCGAAGCGGATGTCGGCGAGCAGCTTCCCGCTCCCGTGCGGAGCGGCCTCGCGCAGCGTGAGGCATTCGCGATGGCGGGGACGACCACCGAAGGCGTCGCCGAGCGTCGATCGCCGGCGAGCGACGGGGCGGACAGCGTCTTCGCCGGAGCGGGACCGGCGCGCTTCGCCACGGGGCGGGGCGCGCTCGCGTTGTCGCTGCCGATCCTGCGCGGCGAGGATCGCATCGACGGAGTGATCGTCGTGCGCGGCGGTGTCTCCCGGGGCTCGAGGTGGGTCCCGGATACCGCCGGCATCCGCTGGGCGCGCTCGATCGACCGCCTGCGCGGAGCCGACAGCACGGGTGCCGCGCAGCCCCGCGACGCGCGCGTCGCCCACGGCCCGGTGCGGGTGATCCCGGGAGAAGACGGGCTGACGCTGACGCAGTCCGCGTACGCCGTGCGCGCGCAGAGTCCACCCTCGCTCCTCGGCGTCGCCGTGCTGCACGGCGATTCGCTGCGCGTGGGGAAGACGGTGCTCGCCGCCTACGGCGAGCTGCCGAACACCATCGCTCCTCCCGCTTCACGGGTCGATCTGCGCGTGGCGGCGAGCGCCCTCTACGACAGCCTGCGCGCCGACCAGCGCCGTGGCGACTGGCGGGCCTATGCCGATCACTGGGAGGCGCTCGGGCGGCTCCTCGGGCGCCCGCCGCGGTGAGATCGTCCGCTTGAAACCCCTCCCGGCACCCGGTAGCTTGCGCGGTCTCTCCCATGGCTGAACAGCACCCACGGCACACCGCGGTCATCGCCCTCGGCGGCAACGCCCTCTCGCCGGCGAAGCACTCGACCATCCACGACCAGTTCCGTCATACGCGTGAGGCGCTCGCGCCGATCGTCGATCTCGCGCTCGATGGCTGGAACGTCTGCCTGGTTCACGGCAACGGCCCGCAGGTCGGCGACGAGCTGCTGCGCAACGAGATGGCGCGCCGCGAAGTGAGCCCCCTCCCGCTGGGGGTGCTCGTCGCCGCGACCGCGGGGTGGATGGGGTACATGGTGCAGCAGTCACTGGAGAACCTGCTGCGGCGGAATGGCAGCCGGCGCGACGTCGCGACCGTCATCACGCAGATCCACGTCGCGCCTGACGATCCCGCCCTGCAGAACCCGCAGAAGTTCATCGGCCACGAGATCCCCGCCGAGCGCGTCGCGCAGCTCGAGGCGGAAGGAAACATCATCAAGCCGGACGGGCGGAAGCGCCTCCGGCGCGTCGTCGGCAGCCCTGTGCCGCTGCAGGTCCACGAGCTCGAGATCATCCGTCACCTCGTCGATCGCGGCACGATCGTCGTCGCGTGCGGAGGCGGCGGGGCGCCGATCTACTACGACAACAAGAAGCAGGGTTGGGAGGGTGTCGACGCGGTCATCGACAAGGACCTCGCGTCGGCGGTGCTGGCGCGCGATCTGAATGCGGAACTGCTGGTCATCCTCACCGACGTCGACGCGATCTACGTCGACTGGGGGACGCCGAACCAGCGCGCACTGCGCACGCTGACGGTGACGCAGGCCGAGGAGATGGACGCGGGAAAGGCATTCGGCGAGGGCAGCATGGCGCCGAAGGTCCGCGCCGCGATAGACTTCGTGCGGCGCACGGGTGGCCGCGCGGTGATCACCGAGCTCAGTCGCGGTCGCGAAGCAGTGCGCGGCGAAGCCGGAACGACAATTACAGCGGAGAACGCGTGAACATTCACGAATATCAGGCGAAGGAGATCTTCCGCGCCGAGGGGATTCCGATTCCCCCGGGCGAGATCGCCACGACGCCGGCGGAAGCGGAAGCGATCGCGAAGAAGCTGGGCGGGACGGTGGTCGTGAAGGCGCAGGTGCACGCCGGCGGCCGCGGCAAGGCCGGCGGCGTCAAGCTCGCGAAGACGCCCGAGGAAGCAAGATCGGTAGCAGAAAAAATTCTCAAGCTGCACATCAAGGATCTCCCCGTGCAGAAGGTCCTCGTCACGCCGGCCGCCGACATCGCCAGCGAAGCGTACGTCGGGATCATCGTCGACCGCGCGCGGAAGAAGGCGGTGTTCATGGTCAGCGCCGCCGGCGGCATCGACATCGAGGAAGTCGCCGCGAAGACGCCGGAGAAGATCATGTATCTCCCGGTCGACGGCCGTTATGGCCTGATGGACTTCCAGGCGCAGCAGATGGGCTTCTTCCTCTACAAGGACGCGAAGCAGGCCCGCGCCGCGGCCAGGATCATGGGCCAGCTCTACAGGGCGTTCATGAAGAGCGGCGCGTCGCTCGCCGAGATCAACCCGCTGGTCGTCACGCCTGGCGGCGACGTCCTCGCCCTCGACGCGAAGATGGTGATCGACGACAACGAGCTCGATCGCCACCCCGAGATCGCCGGGCTTCGCGACGAGAGCGCGGAGGAGAAGAGCGAGGTGCTCGCCCGCAACGCCAACCTCACCTTCATCAAGCTCGACGGCAACGTCGGCTGCGTCGTCAACGGCGCCGGCCTCGCGATGGCGACGATGGACCTCGTCAAGTACTACGGCGGTGAGCCGGCCAACTTCCTCGACATCGGCGGCTCGTCGAACCCGGAGAAAGTCGTCAACGCGCTGAAGATCATCACCGCCGACCCGAGCGTGAAGGCGATCCTCTTCAACATCTTCGGC
>DASZNJ010000069.1:0-5928 GCA_035551575.1 Gemmatimonadaceae bacterium | reverse complement strand
ACGATCGCCGCGAGGCCGGGAAAACGCGCGGTGAGGCGATGGGCGGCGCCGCGCGAGCGGGCGACGACCTCCACCGACGTCGCGCCCCATTGCTCCGCCGCCGCGCAGACGGCCGCCGCCGCGCCGCCAGCGCCGAGGAGGATGACACGCGATGGCAGCGGCCCGCCGGCGACGAGGCCGTCGACGGCGGCGCGAAATCCGCCGACGTCGGTGTTGTCCCCGTGCAGCGTGCCGTCGCTGAACCAGAAGGTGTTCACCGCGCCGGCCCGCTCCGCGGTGGCGGTCAGCACCGCGCAGCGATCGTGCACCGCGACCTTGTGCGGGATGGTGACGTTCCCGGCGGCACCTTCGAGCGCGAGTTGCGCGAGCACGCCGTCGAGCGCGGCCGCGGGAGTCTCGAGCGCCTCGTAGCGGACGGGGAACCCGGCGATGTCGAGCGCGGCGTTCTGGAACGTCGGGGACAATGACTGCGCGACCGGCGTGCCGAGGAGGACCAGTCGCGTCGGGCGGGTCATCGCGACACCGGTGGGAGCGCGATCACGGGGCGTCCGACCGGCGGTCCGCCGTCAGGCGGTCGAAGGCGCGCCGGATCTCGCGCTCGAGCTCCGTGTACGTCGCGCGATACACCGAGAGCTCGGCTCCGACGGGGTCGCTGATCGCACGCTCGTGCTTGCCGTGCGACGCGTAGCCGGTGAGGGTGTAACCCCTGGTCGTCCCGCCTAACGCTTCGACGCGCTCGAGGTGATGCGGGCCCATTGCCAGCACGAGGTCCGACGCGGCGACGAGCTCGCGCGACAGGAGCTGCGCGCGATGGTTGCTCAGGTCGAGGCCGTGCTCCATCCCGACCAGCAGCGCACCGTCCGACGCCGGCGCCCCCTCCCACGCGCTCGTTCCCGCGCTCGCCACCTCGACGTCGGTGAGGCCGCGCTCGATCGCGACCTTGCGGGCGATCGCCTCGGAGAGCGGGCTGCGACAGGTGTTGCCGGTGCAGACGAACAGGATCTTCATGGTTTGACGGATGGATCAGGCGTCGCCGACGAGGTCCGGAACGCTCTCGCGAAGGGTCTCGGCGCTGATCGCGCCCGGGCGGATCACCCGCGGCCGGCGGCCGGTGCAGTCGACGACCGTCGACGGCGCCGAGGGGGCGAGCCGCCCGCCATCGAGCGCGAGCAGCGTTCCGCGCGCGATCGCCGACTTCCACTGTGTGACAATCTCCCCCACGGACGTCGCCGGGGGAACCCCTGGCTTGTTCGCGCTCGTCGACGTCAGCGGCTGGCCGTAGGCGCGAAGCAGCCGGGTGAGCCCCGGGTGCGGAGTCCAGCGAACGGCGACGCCGCCCTCGGGGCCGCGAAGGCGGGCCGGCACGCGGCGCTCGCCGCCCGAGAGCACGAGCGTGAGAGGCCCCGGCCAGTGCCGCGCCGCCAGCCGCGCGGCGTAGGCGGGGAGCGTCAGGCCTAACCGCTCGATCATCGTGCTGCCGGCGACGAGGAGCAGGAATGGCTTCCCGGCGGGGCGGCCCTTCAGCGCCACCAGTGCCTCGACCCCCGCCTCGTCGGCGGCGCCGCCGAAGCCGTACACGGTCTCGGTCGGATAGGCGAGGACGCCGCCACCCTCGATATGGTTGATCACCTTCCGCAACGCCGACTCGACCTCGACCGGCGACCAGAACGGGAGAGCCTTGGCTTCGGTCACAGCGCGCTCTCCGTCATGAACATCGCTTCCGCCCGCGCGAAGTCGGACTCGTCGGTGATCTTCATGAGCCGCTCGTTGCCCGCGACGACGACCACGGGAAAGCCGAAGTGCTCGCAGAGCGCGGCGTCATCGGTGGCCGAGATTCGCTCACGCCTCGCGCGGACGTACGCTTCCTCGAGCATGGTCCGGGGGAAGGCCTGCGGGGTCTGCGCGCGCCACAATCCGTCGCGCGGCACGGTGCGCACCACGCGCCCGTCGGCGCCGGCCTCCTTCAACGTGTCGACGACGGGGAGCGCGGGGACGGCGGCCTTGCCGGCGCGCGCGGCGGCGATCACGCGGTCGATCGTCGCGTCGTCGACGAAGGGGCGGGCAGCATCGTGGACCAGCGTCAGCGCGCATTCCTCGGGAAGGTCATCGAGCCCGTTGTAGACCGAGTCTCCGCGCTCCTTCCCTCCCGACGCGACGAGCAGCCGGTCGACGTCGCTCTGGAAGATCCATGGCGGCGGATCGCCCGCGTACTGGCGAGGCAGGACGCAGACGACCATCGCCACGTCGGGACGCGACTGGAAGCGCTGCAGGCTGTGGAGGAGCATGGGCTTCCCGGCGACCCAGCGGAACTGCTTGAGCTCGTTGCCGCCGACGCGCGTGCCGCTCCCCGCAGCGACGATGATCACGCCGACGTCACGCGCGCCGCTCATCGGAACACCGATTCGAACATCGCGCCGATCCCGCGGACCCCGATCGCCCGGATGTCGCGGGTCGCGCCGCGCGCCGGGACGCTGCGCTCGGCGACGTAGGCGGTGGTGAATCCCATCTTCGCCGCCTCGGCGAGCCGCCGCTCGGTCTGCGCGACCGGGCGCACCTCGCCGCCGAGGCCGACCTCGCCGAGGAAGATCGCGTCGTCAGGCAGCGACCGGTCGTAGACGCTGGATGCGAGCGACGCGGCGACGGCGAGGTCGCCGGTCGGCTCCTGGAGCCGCAGCCCGCCGACGACATTGACGAAGACGTCGAGCTGGGCGAACGAGAGCCCGGCGCGCTTGTCGAGGACGGCGAGGAGGAGCGCGAGACGCCGCCCATCGAGTCCGGTGGCGACGCGCTGCGGCGTCCCGAAGCCGGCCTTGGCGGCGAGTCCCTGCACCTCGACGAGAACGGGACGCGTCCCTTCGAGCAGCGCGGTCACCGCGCTCCCGGACACCATGCTCCCCCGCTCCCCCATGAACAGCTCCGAGGGATTTTCGACGGCGACCAGCCCGGCCTGCGTCATCCGGAAGACGCCGATCTCGTCGACGCTCCCGAAGCGGTTCTTCGTCGCGCGCAGCACGCGATGATCGAGCGACGCCTCGCCCTCGAAGTAGAGCACCGTGTCGACGATGTGCTCGAGCGTCTTCGGGCCGGCGATCCCGCCGCCCTTCGTGACGTGGCCGACGACGAACACCGCGGTGCCGCTTTCCTTGGCGAAGCGCATCAGCCGCGCGGCTCCCTCGCGTACCTGGCCGACGTTGCCTGGCGCGCCCTCGAGGTCGGCGGTGTAGACCGTCTGGATGGAGTCGACGATCATGAGCTGCGGGCGCATCGCGTCCGCGGTGGCGAGGATCGTCTCGAGGTTCGTCTCGCCGAGGAAGGCCACGTCGCCGGCGCCGGTGGGTCCGTCAGGCAGGTCGAGGCGGTCGGCGCGCAGCTTCACCTGGAGGGGCGACTCCTCGCCCGACACGTAGAGCGCCGAATGTCCGCGCGCCTGCAGCCGTGCGGCGGTCTGCAGCAGGAGCGTCGACTTGCCGATCCCGGGCTCGCCGCCGACGAGGACCATCGACCCGGGCACGAGACCGCCGCCAAGCACGAAGTCCAACTCGTCGATCCCGGTGCGCCAGCGCGTCGCTTCCGAGCCCTTGACGTCGCGCAGCATCGGGGTCGGCGCGACGGAACCGCCGGCGCCTAACGTTTTCGCCCCGCCGGCCCGGCGCGCCGAGGCGGACGACCCCGCCGGCTTCGCGGCCGCCATCTCCTCGACCAGGGTGTTCCATTCCCCGCAGACGTCGCAGCGACCCGCCCACCTGGGGTGCGTCGCCCCGCACTCGGTGCACCGATGGACGGTCTTCGCCTTCGGGCTCACGCTTCCTGGCGCTGCGTGTAGTTCTCGAAGCGGGTGTACGCCTTGTGGAAGAAGACGTTCACGATCCCGATCGGCCCGTTGCGCTGCTTGCCGACGATGATCTCGGCCCGCCCCTCGAGCGAGTTGCCATCCTTGTCCGTCGGGCCGTCGTACACTTCCTGGCGGAAGATGAACATGATCAGGTCGGCGTCCTGCTCGATCGCGCCCGACTCGCGGAGGTCGGAGAGCTGCGGCCGGTGGTCGCCGGCGCGCTGGTCCGGTGCGCGCGAGAGCTGCGACAGGGCGACGACGGGAACACCCAGCTCCTTCGCCAGCGCCTTGAGGCCGCGCGATATCTGGCTGACCTCCTGCTGGCGGCTCTCGATCCCCGGCGGTCCCTGCATCAGCTGCAGGTAGTCGACGATGACCATCCCGATTCCGCTGTCCGCCTTGAGGCGGCGCGCCTTCGACCGCATCTCGAGCAGCGTGATCCCCGGCGTGTCGTCGATGTAGACCGGCGCCGAGCTGAGGATGCCGGCCGCCCGCGCCAGGCGCGGAAAGTCGTCATCGCGGAGCATTCCCTTCCGCAGCCGCTGCGCGTCGATGCGCGCTTCACTCGTGAGCATGCGTTGCACGAGCGATTCCTTACTCATTTCCAGCGAGAAGAACGCAACCGGAATATTGTGCTCGATGGCCGCGTGTTGCGCGATGTTCAGCGTGAAGGCGGTCTTCCCCATCGACGGGCGCGCCGCGACGATGACGAGGTCCGACGACTGGAACCCGGACGTCAGCTCGTCCACGTCCTTGAAGCCGCTCGGGACGCCGGTAACGGTCTTCCCCCCGCGCTGGAGCGCCTCGATGCGCTCCATCGTCGGCCAGAGCAGCTCCTTGATGCGGGTGAACCCCTTCTGGCCCCGCTGCTGCGAGACCTGGAAGATCTTGTGCTCGGCGTCGTCGAGCAGCTCGGCTGCCGGGAGCCTTCCCTCGAACGCCTCGCCGACGATCGCGGTGGAGACCTCGATCAGCCGGCGATAGAGCGCCTTTTCGCGAACGATGCGGGCGTGGTACTCCACGTTCGCCGACGTGGGGACGGCATCGACGAGGAAGCCGATGTAGTCCTTCCCTCCCGACGCCTCGAGCTCCCCGCGCCGCTCGAGCTCATTGGCGAGGGTGAGCGGATCGACGATCTCGCCGCGCTCGGTGAGCGCGGTCATCGCGCGATAGATCCGGCGATGCCCCTCACGGTAGAACATCCCGTCGTCGACGGTCTCGACGACGCGCGCGACGGCGTCCGCGTCCATGAGCATGGCCGCGAGCACCGCCTGTTCGGCGTCTTCCGAATAGGGAGGACGCCGATCGCGGTAGGGATCACGCCCGATCGGTGGGGCTGCTATCGAGTATTCGACGGGCGAGCTGGACATCGTCCCAGGTTGGTCGCTTCCACGCGGGGTTACGCAGCAACGCCGCGGGATGGTAGGTCACGATGAGCGGGATGCCGTGGTAGCGGTGGACGCGCCCACGAAGCTTCCCGATCGATTCTTTGGTCTCGAGGAGTGTCTGCGCCGCGAAGGTGCCGAGGGCGAGAATCACTCCGGGGCGGATCAGCTCGAGCTGGCGGATCAGGTACGGGCTGCAGGCGGCGATCTCGTTCGGCAGCGGATTCCGGTTCCCCGGCGGCCGGTGCTTGATCACGTTGCAGATGAAGACATCTTCGCGACGAAGGTTGATCGCCGCAAGGATCTTCGTGAGAAGCTGCCCCGCCGCGCCGACAAAGGGCCGGCCGGTCTCGTCTTCGGTCGCCCCCGGGGCCTCGCCCACCACCACGAAGCGCGCGTTCGGATTCCCCTCACCGGGCACGCCCTGGATCGCAGTCTGGTGGAGGGGACACCGCGTGCACCGGCGGACCATGTCGGCGATGGCGTCGAGCGAGGGCGCGGCATCGATGTCCGTCCCGCCCGGCCCGGCCGGCTTCGCGACGACGAGGCCCGGAGGGAGCCCGGCGGGACTCACCGGATCGGGCAGCGGCGCCGGTTCGGCGCGTGGGGACGCGGCGGGTGGGACCGGCGCAAAGCCGGCGGCAGCCGGGGCTGGCCGCGGCGATTCGCTCCCCGGGTTCGCGCCGGTCGCGCGGAGCGCCTCGCGCCAGT
>DASZNJ010000068.1:0-6456 GCA_035551575.1 Gemmatimonadaceae bacterium | reverse complement strand
GCTCGCCGTCCTGCGCGACATCGCTCCGTCGCGCCACACCGGCGGCGACGGCGCCGAGGATGCGCTCGGGAGCAACAACTGGGCGGTCGCGCCGCGGCGCACGGCTGCCGGCGCCGCGCTGCTCGCCGGCGATCCACACCTCGAGCTGACGCTGCCATCGATCTGGTACGAGGCGCAGGTCACCGTTCCCGGGCTGCTCGACGTGTATGGCGTGACGATCCCCGGCGCCCCGGGGATCGTGATCGGCTTCAACCGCGACATCGCCTGGACGTTCACGAACACCCAGGCGGACGTGATGGACTGGTTCGCCGAGACGGTGGACGACGGCACGCACCCGACGCGCTACCTGCTCGATGGCGAGTGGAAGCCCGTCGAGCGGCGGATCGAGCGGTACCGCGGGCCGCGCGGAGCGGCCGTCGCGGTGGACACCATCCTCTACACCCATCGCGGCCCGCTCCGCCGCAGCGGCGCGCGCTGGCTCTCCGTGCGCTGGACGGTGCTCGAGAGCTCTGCAGCGTTAGGCAGCTTCGGGGCCGCGGCGAAGGCGAAGAGCGTCGAGGAGTTTCGTCGCGCGACAGACCCCTACGACGCGCCGGCGCAGAACATGCTCGTCGCCGACCGCGGCGGGCACATCGCGATCCGCTCGACCGGGCGCTTCCCGATTCGCGCCGGCGACGGGCGCGGCGACGTCGTCCGCGACGGCGCGCGCTCGACGAACGACTGGCAGGGCTACTGGCCACTCGCCCGATATCCGGGGGCGGAGGATCCGGCGCAGGGTTACCTCGCCAGCGCGAACCAGCAGCCGGTGGACCCCAACGTCGAGCCGGCGTATCTGGGCACCGCCTGGTTCTCGCCGTGGCGGGCCTTGCGCATCAACGCGCTCCTTCGCGCAGCACCGCCGATGACGCCGGACCTCATGATGCGCATGCAGACCGACCCGGGGAGCGCGCGGGCGGACTTCTTCGTGCCCGTCTTCCTCGGCGCGGCGCGCGCCCGTCCCGGTCGCGCCGAGTGCGGCGAGGGCGCAAAGCTGCTCGGCGAATGGCCGCGAAGCTACACGCGCGAGAACACGCGCGCCGTGCTGTTCGAGGCAGCGATGCGCGAGCTCGGGCTCCAGACGTGGGACGAGCTTGGCGACCGCCCCCCCGAGCGCCCGGCGGAGCAGGTGCTCGCCGAGCTCACGACCGACAGCGCGAGCGTCTGGTGGGATGACCGGCGGACGCCGATCGTCGAGCACCGCGACGATCTCGCCTGCAACGCGATGGAGAGCGCGCTCGCCGCGGTCAGGCAGCGCTACGGCCAGCCCGGCGACGTGCGCTGGCGGTGGGATCGGGTCGGGACCGCGAACATCAACCATCTCCTTCGCCTCCCCGCTCTGTCGGCGCGCGGGATCGCGATCCAGGGCGGACCCTCGACGTTGAATCCGTCGACGGGGTCCGCGTTCGGCGCGAGCTGGCGAATGGTCGTCGAGCTCGGGTCGGAGGTGCGCGCGTGGGGAACGTACCCCGGGGGGCAGTCGGGGAATCCCCTGAGCAGCCGCTATGAAGACCGCCTCGGCAGCTGGGCGGCGGGGACTCTCGACACGCTGCGATTTCCGCGACGCCCGCAGGAGCTTCCGGGAACGAGGGTGACCGCGTCGCTGACGGTGGTTCCGCCGCGATGAGGGCGCGCGACCTCGTGCTGCTCATCGTGCGGACCACCGGCTTCGCACTGGTGACGGCGACCGGCGGATGGCTCGCCGTCCCGGTGACGGCAGCCGTATGGTCGACGCTGGCGAGCGCTGAACGGCACCGCGAGCTTCGCCTCGCGCTCGCCGCCGCGGCGTCGTGGGGGCTGCTCATCGCGTGGAGCTCGGCGGGCGGGGGGAGTGCGAAGCTGCTCGCGCTGCTCGGCGCGATCTTCCACGTCCCCGGCTGGGCGTTCGTGCTCCTCACCCTCGCGGTGCCGGCGCTGCTCGCCTGGAGCGCGGCGGTGGTGACGAGCGCGATCAGCAGCGAGATCGCGGCGCGTCGCGCGCGGGCGCGACTGACCGGTCGCGCCTGACGATCAGCGCCGTCCGCGAATCTTCGCGAGCCACCAGCGCAGCTCGTCCCCCAACCCGCCCCGGCCGGCGGGCCGGCAGCGGGCGGGGTTCGGCACCGCGTGCAACAAAACCTTGATCCGCCCCGGTCCCGAAGGTCTTTTTCAGCGGTCCCTGACTCGCACGCCATCATGAATCGTTTCGTCCGCGTTCTCATAGCCGCACTCGCGACGCTGGTCGCGGGCGCGTGCGGGAAGAAGCCCGCCGGCAGCACGACGACCGCGCCAGCGACCCCGCCGATCACCACCGGGCAGGGGGTCGTCAGGGCGATGCATGACCGGTACGCGGGCTCGTGGTATCACACGGCGACGTTCGTGCAGCGGAACACGCGCTACCTGCCATCGGGCGCGGCGGACACGTCGACCTGGCTCGAGGCGCTCCGGGTGCCGGGTGCGCTCCGCATCGACGTCGAGCCGCTTTCCCAGCGCAACGGGATCCTGTTCGTGCGCGATTCGCAGTTCATCATCGGCGGCGGACAGCTCACTCGTGCGATCCCGAGCGTGCATCCGCTGATGGTGCTCGGCTTCGACGTGTACGCAGACCCGCCGGAGCGAACGCTCGCGCGGATCAAGGCGCTCGGCTTCGACCTGGCCAGGATGCACGAGGACGTGTGGCAGGGACGGCCGGTCTACGTCGTCGGCGCCGCGGCCGGCGACACGCGCTCACGCCAGTTCTGGGTCGATCGGCAGCGGCTGCTCTTCGTCCGCCTCCTCCAGCCCGACCGCGACACGACGAAGACGAGCGAGATCCGCTTCAACAATTACAAGCCGCTCGGCGGGGGCTGGATCGCGCCGGAAGTTGTCTTCCTCCTCGACGGGAAGCCGAACTTCATCGAGCGCTACGAGGACATCCGGGTCGATCCGCCGCTCGTCGATGCGGTGTTCGACCCGCGTGCCTGGAACGCGGTACCGAACTGGCGACCCCGGCCCTGAAGGGGGCGCGGAGATCCGCGGGGTGACACCGGCGTGCGCCGGTGCGTCTGATAAGCGGCGCACCGCTTCGTCCCGGGGTGGAGGGCGTCGCTGGTCACTCCCTCGATGTCCCGATGCCGAACGCGGTCCGCTGTCTCCGGAGCTTCGCCGCTGCACCGTTACGCGCTGCCCTGCTCGGCGTTGCCGTCAGCGCACGGCTGGCGGGAGCGCAGCTCGCTGATTCGACCCTCCTTGCGCGCGGTGATTCGGCGTGGGCTGCTGGAAATGCGTCGGTCGCGGAGGAGGCGTATCGCGCGGTAGTCGCCGCCGACTCGGCTGCCGCCCCGCGCGCGGTATTCCGCCTGGCGACGCTTCTCGCGCGCGCGCGGAGTTTTCCGGAGGCGACGCGGCTTTTTCGGCTCTACCGCGCGCTGTCCCCGGGCGACGTGGAGGGGCCGATCGGGCTCGCGCGCACCTTCGCGTGGTCAGGCCGGCTCGACGAATCGGTAGCCCTGTTCGACACGGTCGTCGCGGCCGATTCCTCCGCGCGCGACGCCGTTCTCGGGGGAGCGCAGGCGCTGGCCTGGGGGGCGCGGCGCAGCGAGGCGATCCGACGATACGAGCGCTGGCTCGCCACCCACCCGTCGGACCGGGAGGCGCAGATGGGGCTGGCGCGCGTGACGGCCTGGGACGGCGATCTTCGGCGCAGTGAACGTCTCTGGCGCGACCTGACCACGCGGTTCCCGGACGACGCGGACGCCTGGACCGGGCTCGCGCAGGTGGTCCGATGGCGGGGGGATCCCGCGGCGGCGCGACGCGTGCTGGAGGCCGCACTGGCCGCGGACGCGAATCACGAGGAAGCGCGCGCTCAGCTCGCGGCGATCGACGCCGAGCTGGCGAGCGCGATCGAGCCGACGGTGATCACGAGTGCGGACCGCGACCGGAACGCGTCGGTAATCGCGACGGTGACGGCGAGCCTGGCGCCGGAATTCGGCGGCCGGGTGGCGATCGGGTTGAGCCGGCGCGAGGCGTCACTCGGGGGGGCCGGCGGGACGACGCTCGTGCGCGGCAGCTCGACCGCCGTTCGCGCGGCCGCCAGCCATGACTTCGGCGCGCGCTGGACCGTCCACGCCGCGGCGGGAGCGACGCACCTCGCTCCACGCGCGGGCGACGCGCAGTCGCCGTCACCGGCCCGGCGCCCGCTGACGATCGGAACCTGGAATGCGGGGCTGCGCGGCGACATCACCCGCATGTCGAGCGTCGGGGTGGATGTGTCCCGCTCCGCGTTCGACGAGACGGCGGCGCTGATCGCGCACGGGCTCGCGGTGCAGTCCCTCGAGGGCGCTGGGCGGCTCGCGCTCCCCGCCCGGGTGACCGTCAGCGTCAACGCGGCGCGGGCCAGCGTCGAAGGGGGATCCGTGCCTAACGACCGGCGATCGGGAGGCGCGGCCGCGACCTGGCGCGCCGCCTCCCGGCTCGCCCTCGGGATCAGCGCGCGGGGCGAAGGGTATCGCCGCGATGGGCGGCGGGACGGCTACTTCTCGCCGGCGCGACTGGTGCTGGTCGAGCTCACGACCGCGTGGACGGCCGGCGCGCCCCGCGGGTGGTGGTGGACGGTCGAAGGGGGGGCCGGGCAGCAGACGATCCGCTTCCAGTCGCTGGCGCCGGGCGCTCGCGGCGCCCTCTCCCGGAAGCCCGCCGAGCGGCTCACGTTAGGCGCGGGGTACCGGTTCGGGCGCGGAGTCGAGCTCGGCGCCAGCGCCGGCGCGGCGAACAGCGCGTCGGCGGCGGCAATCGGCGTCGCCGGTTATCGCGCGTACACCGTGGCGGTGCGCGGGCGCCTGACGCTGTAGGACCGGCGGCGCAGCTCAGCGACCGAGGGCCGCGCGCAGCTCGCTCGCCAGCGTCATCGGGTCGAAGGGCTTCGTCAGGCACGCGACCGCGCCGAGGGCGATCGCGCGGGCGATTTCGTCGCGCTGCGTCTTCGCGGTGAGGAAGACGACCGGCAGGTGCGCCGTGCGCGGGTCGGCCTTCATCCGCCGGCAGGTTTCGTAGCCGTCGAGCCCCGGCATCATCCCGTCGAGCATGACCACGTCGTACGCCCCGCTCCCGACGCGGTCGAGCGCCTCCTGCCCTGACGCCACGACCTCGACGACGAACGCGGGCTCGAGACCGAGCGCGAACTCGAGGATCGTCCGGATGTCTTCTTCGTCGTCGGCGCAGAGAATGCGCATCAGGGTGCGGTTGCCCGCGGCAAAGGTGACGTGCCACACGAGCTGGACGTCAAGACACGCAGGCTCGGAGCGGCACCGTCATGCCGGGACCAGCGTGCGCTGCTCTGCTTCGACGAACCGAGACTCGCTCCCGCAACGGCTGTCCATGGCTGGCGCAACATCACCGACGCAACAGGCGGACGCCCTTCGTGCGCTTCGCGCGCGCTTTCGCGCGACGAGCTCGAATACGGTCGACGCGTTCCGCCGCCTCGCCCGCCACCTCACCGCGGCGCCGGACGCCCCCGAGGTCATCGAGGCGCTGCGGCGTGAGCTGCACCGCGTGCATGGGACTGCCGGGAGCTACGGCTTCATCGAGGCGAGCCGCCTTGCCGCGAAGGTCGAGCAGCGGGTACTCGGCTGGGCGGCGGCGCCGGCGCGGGAACGCGACCAGCGCGCGATGATCATCGAGCACTTCGCGAGCGCGCTCGCCCTCGCCTTCGAGCAGGGAACCGACACGGCGCCGGAGACCGGCGCGCGACGCGCGATCGCGTTCGTCGGGATCGCCCCGGCCAGCGAGCAGACGCTCCGTGCCGAGGCCGCGCTCCGCGGCTGGCGCCCTGCGGTGATCGACCGCGGCGCCGTGCTCGACGCGGCGCTGGCATCGCTCCAGCCCAGCGTGGTCGTCACCGGCGTGACGGGAGCGGCGGAGGTCGCCCGTGCGGCGGCTGACGCCCGCGCCGGGTGCATCGTGGTCGTCGACAGTGGAGCGGGCGAGCGCTCGGAGGTGGACGCCGCGGCATCCGCGGGGGGCGTGCTCGAGATCGACGACTCGGCCGGCGCCGGCGCCGTGATCGACGCGGCGGAGAGACTCGCGCTGCGCACGACCTTCAGCGGCGCGACGGTGCTGGTCGTCGACGACGACGACTCGATCCTGGCGATGGTGCGCTACATTCTCGAGAGCGATGCGGTGCGTATCGTCACCCTCGATGATCCAGCGCGCGTCGTCAAGCTCGCGACGGAGTCCCCGCCTTCGCTCGTGCTCATGGATATCCGCATGGGGGACTTCGACGGGATAGAGCTCGTTCGAACGCTGCGGGGTGTGGACGCGACGCGCGACGTGCCGATGATCCTGTTCTCCTCGCAGCACGATGCGGCGACGCGCGACGCCGCCTACGCGGCCGGGGCCGACGATTTTCTCGCGAAGCCGCTCGTGCCGAGCGAGCTCCGGTCGCGCATCGGCGAGCGGCTGGAG
>DASZNJ010000067.1:0-4769 GCA_035551575.1 Gemmatimonadaceae bacterium | reverse complement strand
TCGCGCGAGTGAAGCGCACTACCGCTCCATGCTCGACTCGCTGCCCGTGCTCGTGTACCACGCGGCGCTCGCCCCGTCCTTCACGCCCATGTACGTGAACGGCGCGGTCGAAACGTTAGGCTTCACGCGCGAGGAGTGGCTGACCGAGCCCGATCGCTGGCTCCGCCACCTCCACCCGGATGATCGCGACCGGGTCCTCGCCGGGAGCGTGGCGGCCGCCGCACGCGGGGAATCGGTCGATCTCGAGTACCGGATGATCAGCCGTGACGGGTCGGTGCTCTGGTTCCACGATCGCGGCAGCTTTCTCCGCGACGCCGACGGCCGGGTGACGGCGTGGCGGGGAATAATGATCGACATCACCGCGCGGAAGAGCGCCGAGGAAGCGCTGCGCCGCAGCGAGGAGCGCTTCCGCCTCGCCGGCCGCGCCACCAACGACGTGATCTGGGACTGGGACGTGCCGACCGGCAGGCTGGCGTGGGGAGACGCCATCACCGCGGTCTTCGGGTACCCGCAGGAAGAGATCTCCGACTCGATCGACTGGTGGACGCGGGGAATTCATCCCGCCGACCGCGATCGCGTCGTCCGCGGAATCCACGCCGTGCTCGACAGCGGCGGGACGATGTGGAATGACGAGTACCGGTTCCGCCGCCGGGACGGATCGTTCGCGGCGGTACTGGACCGCGGGCACGTCGCGCGCGATGCCGAGGGTACTGCGATCCGGATGGTCGGTTCGATGATCGACCTGACCGAGCAGCTCGAGACCGCGAGCGCGCTTCGTCTCCAGGGGAAGCTCCTGCAGACGGTGCAGCAGGGCGTGCTCGCGACCGACATCAAGGGGCGCGTCACCTTCGTCAACCGCGCCGCCGTGGAGCTACTCGGGTGGACGGAGCCGGAGATCCGCGGCCGTGTGGCGGCCGAGCTCGTGATTCCGCCGGAAAGCGCCGCCGCCGCCGCCGAGGCCATCGCCTGCATCACCGAGAAGAAGAGCTGGTCCGGGGAGATCGCAATGCTCCGCAAGGATGCGACGACCTTCGTCGCGCATCTCACCGGCTCGCCGATCGAAGGGCCCGACGGCCGCATCCACGGCTTCGTCGGCGTCGTCAGCGACGTGTCGGAGCGCCACGCCCTCGAGGAGCAGCTGCGCCAGTCGCAGAAGATGGAGGCGATCGGGCGACTGGCCGGCGGCGTCGCGCACGACTTCAACAACCTGCTCACGATCATCCAGACGAACGCGGAGTTCCTGCTCGAGGATCTCGGGCAGGAGGACCCTCGGTCGTCGGACGTGCTCGAGATCCGGAACGCGACGGAGCGCGCGGCGGGGCTGACGCGCCAGCTGCTCGCATTCAGCCGCAAGCAGCTGCTCCAGCCGCGCCCGCTCGATATCGAGGCGCTGATCGGCAACCTGCAACCCATGTTGTCCCGCCTGATTGCCGAAGACATCCGGATCGAGACGCGACTGCGGCGGAGCGACGGCTGCATCATGGCCGATCCCGGACAGCTGGAGCAGGTGCTGCTGAACCTCGTCGTCAATGCCCGCGATGCCATGCCCGATGGCGGCCGCATCCTGATCGAAACGGCCGATATCGAGCTCGACGGAAGCTACGTCCACGGCGACCGGGCCCCGGTCATCGCCGGCACGTACCGGATGATCGCGGTGAGCGACACCGGCATCGGGATGGCGCCCGAGATCCGCGACCGGGTATTCGACCCCTTCTTCACCACGAAGCCCGTCGGCAAGGGGACGGGGCTCGGCCTGGCCACCGTGTACGGTATCGTCAAGCAGAGCGGGGGCCACATCTGGGTGTACTCCGAACCCGGCATCGGCACGACCTTCAAGCTGTACTTTCCGCGGCTCAGCGCCGCGGCCGCGCCGGGCGCGATCGCGGTTCCCCGCGTTGCCGCGCAAGGAGGCTCGGAAACGGTTCTCGTCGTGGAGGACGAGGCCGGCGTGCGCGCGAGCACGACCCGGATCCTGCGGCGGCAGGGGTATGAGGTCCTCGAGAGCGGCAACGGCGCCGAGGCTCTCGCGTTCGCCACCGAGTATGCGGGGCAGATCGACCTGGTCCTGACCGACGTCGTGATGCCGGGGCTGAGCGGGCCCGCGCTGATGGAGCGGATCAAGGCTGTGCGTCCAGGCGTCGCTACGCTGTTCATGTCCGGGTACACCGACGATGACATCGTCAGGCGGGGGGTGCTGACCCCGGGGCGGGCGTTCCTGCAGAAGCCGTTCACCCCGGCGCGGCTGCTCGACCTCGTGCGGATGACGCTCGACCGGCGGAGCTGACCGCTCCGCTGCCGGCGGTCGAAAAAGCTCTTGCCCACTCGCTGCACCCGCCTCACATTCGCGGGCCATGTCTCACTCCCGCGACCTGTCTCGTCGCGCGATGCTCCTCGCCTCGGCCGGGGGTGTCGGCGCGCTCGCGCTCTCCCCTGGGGGGGTGGCCCGCGCCGCGGTGACCGGCGCAGGGACTCCCGCCGCCGGCCGGCTCCGGCAGTCGGTCTCACGCTGGCCCTACTCGACGATCCCCCTCCCCGACTTCGCCCGCGCCTGCAAGGCGATGGGGCTGGCGGGGATCGACCTCCTCCAGCCCGAGGAGTGGGCGGTCGTCCGCGACGCCGGGCTCGTTCCGTCGATGGGGTATCCGACGAAGCGGAACGACTTCATCGCCACCGGGTTCAACGACCCGAGGAACCACCGGATGCTCATCCGCGAGCTCGAGGCGACGATCCCGCGGGCGGCGAAGGAAGGGGTGCCTAACGTGATCGCGATGTTCGGCAATCGCAACGGGCGGAGCGACGCCGACGCGATCGCCAGCTGCGTCGCGGGGCTGAAGCAGGTCGCTCCCCTCGCCGAGGAGCAGCGGGTCACCATCTGCGTCGAGCTGCTGAACAGCAAGGTGGACCACAAGGGCTATCAGGGCGATCACACCGCCTTCGGCGCGGCGGTGGTTCGCGGGATCGGGTCGCCGCGGGTGAAGCTGCTCTACGACATCTACCACATGCAGATCATGGAGGGGGACGTCATCCGCACGGTGCGCGACTACGCGGCGGAGATCGGCCACTTCCATACGGGCGGTGTCCCCGGCCGCCACGAGCTCGACGCGACGCAGGAGCTGAATTACCGCGCGGTCGCCGCCGCGATCGCCGACACCCATTTCACCGGGTTCATCGCCCACGAGTTCGTGCCGACCCGCGATCCGCTGACATCGCTGCGCGCCGCGGTCGAGGTCTGTGCGGTCTGACGCAGTTCACGTCATCACGTGAGAGGAGGAGAAGTCTCGATGGACACAGCACAGCAGATCACGCGGCGCGACGCACTGCAGCGCATCGCGTACGTCCTCGGCGGGACGCTCGCCGCGAGCACGATCGCCGGCGCGATGGCGGAGAACGCCTTCGCCTGGACGACTGAAGGGGTCAGGGGGCAGGGGCCAGCCACCGCGGCGCCGCGGACGCTGACGGCGGCGCAGTTCGCGCTGGTGACCGCGCTGGTCGAGCACATCATTCCCCGCACGGACACCCCGGGGGCGCGCGACGCCGGCGTCCAGAAGTTCGTCGACGACCTGCTCACCGATCACTACAGGGCGCCGGAGCGGAATCGCTTCCTCGCCGGGCTGCAGGGCGTGGACGTGCGGTCGCTGCGGAGGTACGGGAAGAAGTTCACGGCGGCGACCCGCGCGCAGCAGGTCGCGGTCCTCACCGAGATGGACAGGGAAGCGTATCCGGCGCAGGGGATGATCGCGCAGCAGGAGAAGAAGGAGCAGGCGCCGCCACGGAACACGGTCGTCGGGCCGGGGAGCGGCGGGAGCGGTTCGCTGGCGCAGCCGACGGCGGCCGACGTCGATGGGGCGACTGAAGAAGTGCGCACCGAGATCGCGTCGGGGTGGTTCTGGCGCCGTCTCAAGGAGATCACCCTCGTCGGCTATTACACCTCGCAGCCCGGCGCGACGCAGGAGCTGCACGTCAACCCGATGGGCATCTGGAAGGGGGATATGCCGTACAGGACCGGGCAGAGGGCATGGGCATGAACGGCCACGAGCTGAGGAACGCGTGATGTTCATTCATACGAAGGCCGACGACTACGACGCGATCGTCATCGGATCGGGGATCAGCGGGGGCTGGGCGGCGAAGGAGCTGACCGAGAAGGGGCTCCGGGTGCTCGTCATCGAGCGCGGACGCAACGTCGTGCACGGCAAGGACTACATCACCGAGCACAAGCCCAACTGGGAGTTCCCGCTGCACGACCGGCGGATCAACCCCGAGGTGCAGGGCTCCGAGGACTACCAGGTGCAGGCGCGGACCGGACAGTTCCGCGAGTCGAACAAGCACTTCTTCATCAAGGACACGAAGAACCCGTACATCGAGGACAAGCCATTCACCTGGATCCAGGGCGACCAGGTCGGTGGCAAGTCGCTGATCTGGGGGCGTCAGGTCTATCGCTGGAGCGACCTCGATTTCGAGGCGAACCTCAGGGACGGGATCGCCGTCGACTGGCCGATCCGCTACGCCGACATCGCGCCGTGGTACAGCTACGTCGAGAAGCACGTCGGGGTGAGCGGGGAGAAGCTCGGGCTGCCGCACCTGCCTGACGGCGAGTTCCTCCCGCCGATGGAGATGAACGCGGGGGAGAAGTTCGTGAAGCGCGGGATCGAGCGGAGCTTCAGGGACCGGCACTTCACGATCGGCCGCGTCGCGATCCTGACGCAGAACCACAAGGGACGCGCCGCCTGCCACTACTGCGGACCGTGTGAGCGGGGGTGCTCGACCGGCTC
>DASZNJ010000066.1:0-3848 GCA_035551575.1 Gemmatimonadaceae bacterium | reverse complement strand
CGTACAGCTGGTCCGGGGAGACACTGAGCACTGCGTGAGAAACGGAGAGTCACGCTGCGCCGCGCAAGCGCTCGGCGGGGCGGCGTGAAACGGCTTTGGGGCAAGTGGGTGAGATGATCTCCCCACGCTTGCCCCAAGGCTGTTCGGGCCAGGTGCGTGAAATGGAGTGCTGCAGATGCACCGTCTGTGTCCCCCGCAGTGCTCGGTGTCTCCCCAGACCAACGGTACGACCCCCGTCCCACTGACGCTCAGCGAACGACCCGCGACGGTGCCAGCGACGGTACCGCGACAGCCCCCGCGAGAGCCCCCGCGACAGCACCCGCTCTTGCGCCACGCCTCGCACTCGGCGTTTTTCAGAAAATCCTCTCCCGCCTCCCGGAGCACTGCGTGATCCGCTTCCGCACTATCGCCGCCGCCGCCGCCCTCACCGCGCTCGCGCCGCTCGCCGCCAGCGCCCAGCCCCAGATCCCCGACTCCGCCTTCGCCGCCCTCAAGTGGCGCGAGATCGGGCCTTACCGCGGTGGACGCTCCGTCGCCGTCGCCGGATCGTCCGCCAGACCGAACGAGTACTGGATGGGCACCACCGGCGGCGGCGTCTTCAAGTCCACCGACGGCGGCATGTCCTGGCTGCCGGTGACCGACAAGTTCTTCGGCGGGACCATCGGCGCGATCGCGGTCGCACCCTCGAATCCGGACATCGTCTACGTCGGCGCCGGCGAGTACGACATCCGCGGCAACGTCTCGCATGGCGACGGGGTCTGGAAGACCACCGACGGCGGGAAGACCTGGAGCTCGCTCGGCCTGAAGGAGACGCGCCAGATCAGCCGCGTCCGCGTCCACCCCACCAACCCCGACCTCGTCTACGTCGCCGCGCTGGGCCACGTCTGGGCGCCTAACGCCGAGCGCGGGATCTACCGATCGAGGAATGGCGGGAAGAGCTGGGACAAGGTCCTCTTCCGCAACGACTCGACCGGGGCGTCGGACCTGACGATGGATCCGTTCAACCCGAACATCCTCTACGCGGCGATGTGGCAGGCGGGGCGAACGCCCTGGATGCTCGTCTCCGGGGGGAACGGCTCGGGGATCTTCCGGACGATGGACGGCGGGAACAACTGGACCGAGGTCAGCCACTGGGCCGGCCTCCCCCGCGGAACGTTAGGCAACATCGGCATCTCGGCGTCCCCCGTCCGCAAGGGACGCGTCTGGGCGATCATCGAAGCGGCCGACGGCGGGGTCTTCCGCTCCGACGACGGCGGGACGACGTGGACGAAGACCAACGAGGAGCGGAAGCTCCGCCAGCGCGCCTGGTACTACACGAAGATCCACGCCGACACCCGCGACTCGAACACGGTCTGGGTGAACAACGTCTCCTTCCAGAAGTCCACCGATGGCGGGAAGACCTTCAAGAACATCCGCCCGCCGCACGGCGACAGCCACGACTTCTGGCAGGCGCCCGACGACGGGCAGCGCATGATCGAGGGCGACGACGGCGGCGCCAGCGTCTCGAACAACGGTGGCCTTGCCTGGTCGGACCAGGACTACGCGACCGCACAGTTCTACCACGTCACCACCACCAACGAGTTCCCGTACAAGGTCTGCGGCGCGCAGCAGGACAACTCGACGCTCTGCGGCCCGTCGCGCAAGGCGGGCGGGATCGAGATGAGCGACTGGGAGGACGCCGGCGGCGGCGAGAGCGGCTACATCGCCGTCCGCAGCGACAACCCGGACATCGTCTACGCCGGGAGCTACGGCGGGCTGCTCACCCGCAAGGACATGCGCACCGGGATCGAGCGCGACGTCAACCCATGGCCCGACAACCCGATGGGACACTCGGCCATCGACCTGAAGTACCGCTTCCAGTGGACTTTCCCGATCGTTCTCTCGCCCAATGATCCGAAGACGCTCTACGCCGCGGCCAACGTCCTCTTCAAGACCGTCAACGAAGGGCAGACCTGGGCCCCGATCAGCCCCGACCTCACCCGCCACGACCCGCGAACGTTAGGCCCGTCGGGCGGCCCGATCACCAGGGACCAGACGTCGGTCGAGTACTATGCAACTATTTTCGCGGTGGCCGAGTCGCCGCTGGCGAAGGGGCAGATCTGGACGGGGAGCGACGACGGATACGTCCAGCTCACCCGCGACGGCGGGAAGACGTGGAGCAACGTCACGCCCAGGGACATGCTCGCGTACACGCGCGTCTCGATCATCGAGCCGTCGCCGCACGCGGCGGGGACGGCGTACGTCGCCGCCAACCGGTACCAGTTCGACGACAACCAGCCCTACATCTGGAAGACCGCCGACTTCGGGAAGAGCTGGCGGCGCATCGACCTCGGCATCGCCGCCGACGAGTTCGTCCGCGTCGTCCGCGAGGACCCTGAGAAGAAGGGGCTGCTCTACGTCGGCACCGAACGCGGCGTCTGGGTGTCCTTCGACGACGGCGGGCACTGGCAGAAGCTGAAGCTCAACCTCCCGCCGGTGCCGGTGCACGACCTCGCGGTGAAGGACGGCGACCTCGTCGCCGCGACCCATGGCCGGTCCTTCTGGATCCTCGACGACCTCTCGGTGCTCCGCCAGCTCACCGCGCGCATCGCGGCGAAGCCCGCGCACCTCTACTCGCCGCGCGACGTGATGCGCGTGAGCTGGGGGGGCGGCTTCGGCGGCGGCACGCCCGACGCTCCGCCGGTCCATCCGCGCGGCGCCAACCCGCCGAGTGGCGCGGTCGTCTGGTACTCGCTCGACCGCGCGGGGCACGAGGTCGTCCTCGACTTCATGGACGCGCGCGGGACCGTCATTCGCAGCTTCACCAGCAGGCAGGACAGCGCGACCGCGGCCGACTCTGTGCGCGGTGAGGCAAAGCGGCGCGCCACGCTCGACTCCCTGCGCCGCGCCGGTGCCGACACCACCAAGGCGCTCGAGCGCCGCGGCGAGGAGACGACGCCGGACGAGGAAGGTCCACGCCGCTCGCCGAAGCCCCCGCGGGTCGCCAACAAGAAGGGGCTCAACTCCTTCGCCTGGAACCTCCGCTATCCGGACGCGAGCACCTTCGACGACCTGATCATGTGGGCGGGCGGGACGCAGGGCCCGGTCGCCCCTCCTGGGACTTACGCGGTGCGGATGAAGGTCGACGGAGCGGTCGTCGCCACGGACTCCTTCGTCGTGAAGAAGGATCCGCGCGCGAACGCGACGATGGGCGACCTGCGCGAGCAGTTCTCGCTGCTCCTCAAGATCCGCGATCGCGTCAGCGAGGCGAACGACGCGGTGAAGAAGATCCGCTCGATCCGCCAGCAGCTCGACGCGCGCGACCCGTCGCTCGGCGGCGCGGCCGGCGTCCCCGCGCTCGTCCTGTCGAAGGCGCTGCGCGAGTCGATCGGCCCGATCGAGGATTCGCTCTACCAGACGAAGAACCGCAGCAGCCAGGACCCGCTCAACTATCCGATCCGCCTCAACAACAAGCTGAGCGCACTGGCCGGCGTCGTCGGCAGCAGCGACGCCCGCCCCACCGACCAGTCCTACTCGGTGTTCAACACCCTCTCGGCGCAGCTCGACATCCAGCTGCTGACGCTGAAGCGCTCGCTCGACACCCTCGTCCCGAAGCTCAACACAGCGTTAGGCGCGCTCGGCGTCCAGCCGATCGACCCCAACGCGCCGCTGCAGGTAAAGGAGGGCGCGCCGCGGCCGAGCGAGGATGAGGACGACGAGGAGGAAGAAGGAAAGCCCGGCTGGTGGTAGGATCTCCGCGCGCGAGCCGTAGGTCCTCAGCATTCGAAGACAGACCGCAGGGTGGGCCGGTTCGTACTGCCCGAACGACCTCGGGGCAAGCGGGGCGAGATCATCTCGCCTGCTTGCCC
>DASZNJ010000065.1:0-8246 GCA_035551575.1 Gemmatimonadaceae bacterium | reverse complement strand
TACGGCGGGCCGGGGGGCTGAAGACCGCGGCCGCGGTCGCCCCCCTCGCCGCGGTCATGACCGACGGCGCGCAACCCCTCCGGCTGCTCGCGGTACAGGCGCTGAACGACATCGCGTCGCCGGGCGCGCTGCAGGTGCTGGAGAAGTCGGTCGACGATCCGGACCGCGACGTCCGCATCGCCACCCTCCGCTCGATTGCCGCCCGTGCCTACAAGCCGGCGCTTCCGCGGGTGGACAGCGCGGTGAAGGGGAAGCGCGCCCGCGAGGTGGACCTCACCGAGAAGATGGCGCTCTTCGAGGCGTTCGGCTCGCTGGCCGGCGAGCCGGGGGTGACCGTGCTCGAGGGGATGCTCACCGGCAAGGGGTTCCTCGGCAAGCGTGAGGACCCGGAGCTGCGCGCCTGCGCCGCCATGGCGTTGGGCAGGATCGGAGGCGCCAGGGCGATGGACGTGTTGCGCAAGGCATCGAACGACAACGAGAAGGAAGTCCTCGTGCGGAACGCCATCAACCGCGCCCTCCGCGCGCCCGCCGCATGAGCGCCCCGACGCGCCCGGCCCGGGGAGCGGGCGGCGAGCCGTTCGGCGAGATGGGCGGCGACTCCTACGTCCGCCGCGCCGGCAAGGTCTACGTGCTCGCCCTCTACGGCGCGCTCCGCTCGATCAAGATGTACCCGGTCGAGAACAGCGCCGTGCAGAAGGCGCTCCAGGAGCTGGTCAACGTCACCGGGGAGCTGATCAAGCGCGAGGCCGAGCTCGAAATCAAGGTGTCCGGTGAGTTCATCTTCGTGAACTCGACGCGGCTGCGCCTCGACCTCGACAACTACGCGAGCTTCAGCCACCTCCTCTCGCTGTTCCGGGCCAACGGGATCGGCGTGCTGCGCGTGCACGGGTCACCGTCGGCGCGCGACTGGCTTACGTTCCTCTCGGTGATGCAGGCGCCGAGCAAGGAGACCTCCTCACAGCGGCTCCTCCAGCTCACCGGCAGGCTCGAGTCGGCGAAGATCCTCAACTTCGAGCTCGGGGCCGCGAACGAGGCCGAGGAAGAAGAGTCGCGCGAGAAGGTGAAGGAGGTCGCCAAGCGCACGTACTCGCAGTCGGTCGCCGTCACAAAGGAGCTCGTCCACTCGGTCCGCGTCGGGCGCAGCCCCAACATCAAGAAGATCAAGCGCGTCGTCCAGACGATCGTCGACCAGATCCTCAACGAGGAGACCTCGCTGATGGGGCTGACGACGATCCGCGACTACGACGAGTACACGTTCACCCACAGCGTCAACGTCTGCATCTTCTCCGTCGCCCTCGGCCGTCGGTTAGGGCTGACGAAGCTCCAGCTCTACGACCTCGGTCTTGCGGCGCTCTTCCACGACATCGGCAAGTCGCGGGTCGCCGTCGACGTCCTCAACAAGGCGACCGGGCTCACCGACGACGAATGGCGGCAGATCGCCAACCACCCGTGGCTCGGGACGCTGACGCTTTTCCACATGCGCGGCCAGCAGGAGCTTCCGTATCGCGCCATGGTGGTGGCCTACGAGCATCACATGAAGACGGACCAGACCGGGTATCCGCGCCCGATCCGCAAGCGCGAGATGAGCATCTACAGCAAGGTCGTGGCGGTCGCCGACGGCTTCGACGCCGCGACCTCGCGCCGGGCCTACCAGACCGATCCGCTCAGCCCGGCCGCGGTGCTCCAGGAGATGCGCGACAACCCGCGGCGCGGGATGGACCCGGTCGTCGTCAAGGCATTCATCAACCTGCTCGGCGTCTACCCGGTCGGCACGCTCGTCGTGCTCGACACCTTCGAGCTCGCCATCGTCCACCAGGCGAATCCGATTGCGGAACTGATCTCCCGCCCGATCGTCAGGGTGGTGAGCGACGCGCGCGGCAACGTCGTCTATCCTGGAGAGCTGGTCGACCTCGCGGTACGCGACGCGTCGGGCGAGCGCTTCGCCCGCACCATCATCAAGACCGAGAATCCGGACCGTTATGGCATCCGCATCAGCGACTACTTTGCCTGACCTCCTCGCGCTGCGCTTCGACGCGCTGCGCGCCGGCGGGCGCCGGGCACTGGTGCCGTACATAACGGCGGGTCACCCCGACCCGGCCCGCTCGCTCGCGCTGCTCCAGGGCCTCGCCGATGCCGGCGCCGACGCGATCGAGGTCGGCGTCCCATTCTCCGACCCGATGGCCGACGGCCCCGTCATCCAGGGCAGCTCGCAGCAGGCGCTCGGGCACGGGATGACGCTCGACCGCACCTTCGAGCTCATCGCGCGGGCGAAGGTGGACATCCCGGTCGTGCTGTTCAGCTACCTCAATCCATTGATCGCGGCCGGCCCCGGCGTGCTGCAGCGCGCGAGCGACGCGGGATGCTCGGGGGTACTGGTGACCGACCTCCCGGTCGGCGCGGACCCGGATCGCGAGAGCTGGCTCGGCGAAGGCCCGCTCGCCTTCATCCGTCTCGTCGCTCCGACCACCCCGTCCGACCGCATGCGCGAGATCGCGCGCCACGGCCGCGGATTCGTCTACCTGATCAGCCGCATGGGCGTGACCGGAGTGCAGCACTCGCTGCCCCCGGAGCTCGGCGAGACGCTGCGCCGGCTCCGCGGCGTGACGACACTCCCGGTGTGCGTCGGCTTCGGGATCTCGCAGCCCGACCAGGCGCGCACCGTCGCGGCGATGGCGGATGGCGTCGTCGTCGGGAGCGCGATCGTCCGCGCGGCGGAAGAGAGCGTGGACGCGGCCGTCTCGCTCGCGCGCGCCATGCGCGCCGCAATCGACGAGCGCTGAGCGGATAGTGCGGATCTTCCTCAAGTACTATGCGCGCGCCGTCGCCATCATCGGGTCGGCGATCCTCATCCTCACGCTGGTGCACGGCGAGGGGTGGGTGACGCGGATCTGGTCGATCGCGCTCCTGCTCGTGGCCACCGCCGGGCTGCGACGCTTCCAGATCCCGGTCACGAAGTACTCGGCGCTCAACCTGCTCGGACTGGTGGCCGTGGGCGGGTCGATCATCGTCGGTGCGCCGGCAACCGCGCTCGCGCTTTACACCGGCGTGTTCTTCACCGACTGGCTGCTGATGGGCAAGCCGGCCGAGGTCGGGTGGATCAATGCCGGGCGCGAGGTGATCGCGCTCGCCGCCTCGTACGGGTTCTTCTGCGGCGTCGCGGTGCTCGGCGACGCGACGCAGGCCGGTGGAATGGCGATGTCGACGGACATCATCCCGGCCGCGTCGGTGTTCGTGTTCAGCTACTTCCTGCTCAGCCGCGCAATGCTGTACTTCACGCTGCTCTTCCGCGACAAGCTCCGCGCGGAGGAGAAGTCGCTGATCCTCCGCTACGAGGTCATCGCGCTGGGCGTGAGCACGACGGCGATCGCGATCATCGTCGCCACCCTCGCCGCCTTCAAGGTGGTCGGCTGGCTCGTGGTCCTCACGGTCCTCGTCTCGGCCGGGCTCCTCGTGAAGAAGATCCTCGAGGAGTCGATCGCCGCCGAAGAGCTGAACAAGATCCACGCGATGGAGCAGGTGGTGTCGAGCGACGTCTCCCTCGGCGAGGCGTTTCTCCGCATCGAGCGGCTCGCCCACCGCCTCGTCGACTGGCAGGACTTCCGGATCTGGCGGCTGCACGCCGGCGCGCAGCGGGTGGTCTATCGTGCGGGCCCGGGGCTGCTCGGCGAGGACGCGGTTTCCCCGGCGGGGGGCGCCGAGCTCCGGACCCGCGTCATCGAGACCGGGGAGCCGATCGTGGTCAGCGACGCACCGCGCGATGCGCGCGTTCGCAACCCGCGCCCGGAGGCCCGCAGCATCGCGGTCCTTCCACTGCGGTTCGGCGACCGCCTGGTCGGGCTCCTCGAGCTCGAGCACCACAAGCGCGCGACCTACGGCGACAAGGAGCTGCAGCTCCTCCAGCGGTCCGCGAACCAGCTCGCGACGACGCTGCACATCAACGACCTGCGCACCCCGCTCCTCGCCGCGGTCGATCGGGTGAGCATCCAGGTCGAGACCCTCAACCAGTCGGCGCGCGCGCTCCGCACCGGCGGCGAAGCGGTCGCGCGCACCGTCGGCGAGATCACCCACGCGATCGCCGAGGAGAGCGCACAGCTCGGGCGCTCCCTCGAGATGACCCAGTCACTCCATCGCGCGACCGCGGCGGTCGCCGCCGACGGCGGCGCCGCGGCCGACGCGAGCGCCCAGGCGACGCGCATTGCGACCGAGCATCGCGGGACGATCGGCACGGCGATCCAGCGCCTGGTCGGCGCGAAGGGAGTCGTCAGCGACAGCGCGGCGCAGATCAGCGTCCTCGCCGGCGCGACGCGTGAGCTGTTCGAGTTCATCACCGTCATCCGCGAGATCGCCGACCAGACCAACCTCCTCGCCGTGAACGCGGCGATCGAGGCGGCACGGGCCGGCGACCGGGGGCTCGGCTTCGCGGTCGTCGCCGACGAGGTTCGCAAGCTCGCCGAGCAGAGCGGACGCGCCGCGAACGAGGTGAGCGAGATGCTCGAAGGATTTCACGACCGGATGCGCAAGGTCGCGGCGAAGGTGAAGGACGGCGAGTCGATCGTGGCGGACGTCGAAACGCTCTCGGAGGCGGCGTTCGCCGCGCTCGACCAGATCGTCACGACCACCGCCCTCAGCTCGGACCGCGCCGGCCGGATCGCGACCGTGTCACGCGACCAGGAGGCGCAGTTCCAGAAGCTGCGCGACGGGGTCGAACGTGTCACCGAGATCTCGGCGCGCAACCGCGAAGGAGCGATCGCCGTGACCGACTCGGCGACCCAGCAGGCGACCGCGTTGCGCGAGCTCGAGGGCGCGACGCACGAGCTGCGGGAAGTCGCTTCCTATCTCAACGACCTGACGCGCCGCCTGACGAGCGTGAGCTAGCCTCGCGCGCGACACCCGAACACGTTTGACACCCTCCCGCGCGCCGGGTACGTTCCCCGCGTGTCAGCCCGTGAAGCGATCACCCTCCGCGCCATGCGCTTCCATGCGCGAGTCGGCGTCCTCCCGCACGAGCGTGAGCTCCCGCAGCCGATCGAAGTCGACGTCACCGTCTGGCACGAGCGGCACGTCGAAGCGACCGTCGAGTCGATCGTCGATTACCGCGCGTTGTACGACGAGACCGCGCGGGTCGTCGCCAGCGATCCCCAGCTCCTCGAGGCGATCGGCGACCGCATCGCTGAAGCGGTGCTCTCCCGCCATTCCGTCTCCCGTGTCCGGGTCGCCGTGCGCAAGCCGCACGTCGCGCTCCCCGGGCCGCTCGCCTACGCGGAAGTCGTCGTCGACCGGCGCGTCGGTGGCTGACGTCGCCTACATCGCGCTCGGCTCGAACCTGGGGGATCGTGACGCGCACCTCGCCGCCGCGCGCGCCGCTCTCGCCGCGATCCCACGGTCGCGCGTGGTCGCCGCGTCCACGGTGGAAGAGACCGCGCCCCTCGGCCCGCCGGGGCAGGGTGCTTACCTCAACCAGATGATCGCCCTCGAGACGGCGCTCACCCCCGCCGAGCTGCTCGGCGAGCTGCAGGAGATCGAGCGGCGTGCGGGGCGCGTGCGCGACGTGCGATGGGGCCCGCGCACCATCGATCTCGACATCGTGACGATGCGTGACCAGTGCTCCAGCGACGAGCGGTGCAGCGTGCCTCACCCCGAGCTGCCGAACCGCGACTTCTGGCAGCGCGAGCTGGCCGAGCTGCAGCGGGTTGAATTCCTTACCGCCGGGAAACGCCCGATGGAGGGGAAGTGACCGGGGAGAAGGCGATCACCGTCCGCGAGCTCGTCGCACGCAAGGGCGGCGAGAAGATCGTCATGGTTTCGGCGTACGACGCGATGTTCGCGCGCATCGCCGACCAGGCCGGTGTCGACGCGATCCTCGTCGGCGACTCGCTGGCGAACATCGTCGCCGGCCAGGATTCGACGCTGCGGGTGACGCTCGACCAGATGATCTACCACGGACAGGCCGCACGGCGCGGGTGCACCCGGGCGCTGCTCGTCGTCGACATGCCGTTCATGAGCTACCAGGTGAGCAGCGAAGACGCGATGCGCAACGCCGGGCGGATCATGCAGGAGACCGGGGCGCAGGCGGTGAAGCTCGAGGGCGGATCGCCGGCGCGCGCCGAGGCGGTGGCGAAGGTCGTCGAGATGGGGGTGCCGGTGATGGGGCACCTCGGCTTCACCCCCCAATCCATCCACGCGCTGGGCGGGCCTCGCGTCCAGGGGAAGGGGGATGCCGCCGGCCAGGCGCTGCTCGACGAGGCGAAGCGCCTCGAGGACGCGGGCGCCTTCTCGGTGGTTCTCGAGCTCGTCCCCGCGTCGCTCGCCGCGCGCGTCACCGAGTCGATTCACATCCCGACGATCGGGATCGGCGCCGGCGCCGGCTGCGATGGCCAGGTGCTCGTTCTCCCCGACCTGCTCGGCCTCAATGGCGACTTCGCGCCGCGCTTCCTCAAGCGCTACGCGGAGCTCGGCGATGCGGCCGGGAACGCCGTCAGGCAGTTCGTCGCCGAGACGCGCGACGGCAGCTTTCCCGGCGAGCAGCACAGCTACTAGATGCAGACCGTCGAGCGTATCGCGGATCTCCGCGCGGCGGTCGCGCGCGCGCGATCGAGCGGGCGCCGCGTCGGCTTCGTGCCGACGATGGGGTTCCTTCACGAGGGACACCTCAGCCTCGTCGACGAGGCGAAGCGCCGCGCGCAGTTCGTCGTCATGAGCATCTTCGTCAACCCGCTGCAGTTCGCCCCGACCGAGGACCTCTCCCGCTATCCGCGGGACGCGGCGGGAGACGCGGGCAAGTCGGCGGCGCGCGGCGTCGACCTCCTGTTCACCCCCGGGGTGGACGAGATGTATCCACGCGAGCGGCGCGTCGAGGTCGTGCCGCGCGCGCTGCACAGCCGGTGGGAGGGTGCGGTTCGCCCCGGACACTTCGCCGGCGTGCTCACCGTCGTCGCCAAGCTGCTCAACGTCGTCCAGCCGGATGTCACGATCTTCGGGCAGAAGGACGTCCAGCAGGCGACACTCGTGCGGGCGATGGTCGAGGATCTCGACTTCCCGACCGAACTCGTCGTCGCGCCGACCGCGCGCGAGCCGGATGGGCTCGCGATGTCGAGCCGGAACAGCTATCTCGACCCGGCGCAGCGGGGGAGCGCGACGGTGCTGTCGCGCGCGTTGTTCGCGATGCGCGAGGCGTTCCGGCACGGGGAGCGGCGTGTGGAATCCCTCGTCACGGCCGGACGCCTGGTGATGGACGGGGAGCGCGGGGCGGCGATCGATTATCTCGCCGTCGCCGACCCGGTAACGCTCGAGCCGGTGGAGGAGGCGACCGAGCGCTCGATCGCGATGGTCGCGGCGCGGATCGGGAAGACCCGCCTCATCGACAACGTGGTGCTCGGGCAATGATCGAACTTCCCGCCTGGTCGTGCGTCAGCGAGAGACGGCGCGCGCACATCGAGCGCGTGACGACGCTGCTCGAGCGCTGGGCCTCCGAGCTTCGCGTCAGCGACGCCGAGGCGCGGGACTGGCGCGACGCCGGGCTGCTTCACGACGCGCTGCGCGATGCTCCCGAGGAGAGGCTGCGGGCGCTCGTGCCCCGTCCCGACTTCATCACCGAGATGCTGCACGGCCCGGCCGCGGCGGTGATGCTCGAGCGGGAAGGGGACAGCCGCGGCGAGATGCTCGACGCGATCCGCTGGCACACGGTGGGGAGCGCGCAGTGGGGCCGGCTCGGCCGCGCGCTGTTCATGGCCGACTTCCTCGAGCCCGGCCGCAACTTCGCGCGCGCCGACCGCGCCTACCTCGCCTCGCACGTGGCGAGCGACTTCGACGCGACGTTCCGGCAGGTCCTTCGCATGCGCATCGACCACGCGCTGCGCGAGGGGCACACGCTCTTTCCCGAGACGGTGGCGCTGTGGAACCTCGTGCGCTGAAGCGCACGGTCCTCCTCGTGGTCACTGCCCTCGCCGTGATCGGCGCGGGTGCATGGGGCGTGCAGCGCTGGCGGCACCGTCCCGGGCGCCCGATCGGCTCCGGCGATGCGCGCGCCCCCGAGGGGGTACGGATCAAGGTCCAGGTGCTCAACGCGACGAGGACGCGCGGGCTGGCGCGCCGGGCGACGATGCACCTGCGCGATCGCGGATTCGACGTCGTCGACATCGGGACGGACGCCAACACCCGCGACAGCGTCCTCGTCCTCGACCGCTCGGGACATCCGGAGTGGGCGAAGCTGGTCGCCCGCGCGTTAGGCGGCGGCCAGGTGCTCAGCC